>NZ_JBIVTF010000017.1:0-91119 GCF_044756605.1 Paenarthrobacter sp. NPDC091711 | reverse complement strand
AGCAGCGTTGCGATCATCATGCCGAAGAACAGTCCACGGCCGGGGAAGTTGATCCGGGCGAACGCGTAGGCCGAGATGGACGCCGAGAGGACCGTTCCCACTACTGCGCCGACGGCCAGGATCAACGAGTTGGTGAAGAACGTCAGGGTGGAGACCCCGCCGATGCCTTCCATGGCGGTGGCGAAGTTGTCGAAGCTGAAGTTGTTCGACCACAGTGAGGTGTTGGCGCCGCCGATTTCGGAGTTCGGTTTGAAGGACGAGGCGATCATCCATAGGGCCGGGTAGAGGACCATCGCCACCAGTGCCAGGGCAATGATGTGGAAGATGGTGCTCTTGATGCGTTTGGCCGTCCCGGATTCGGACTTCGGGTTGTACACCGGTGCCGGCGTTGTAGGCGTTGTTGGTTGGTTCTGGGTGGGGGTTGCCATGGTTGTCATTTCGAATCACCGCTGTAGTGGACCCAGGACTTGGAGGTCTTGAAGAAGATCAGCGTGATGATGCCGACCACGATCACCAGGAGCCAGGCCATTGCCGAGGCGTAACCCATCCGGAAATCGGAGAAACCGCGCAAGTACAGGTAGAGGGTGTAGAAGAGGGTGGATCCTGCCGGGCCGCCTTCGCCGTTGGAGATGATGTAGGCCGAGGCGAAGATCTGGAAGGCGTGGATGGTTTCCATTAGCAGGTTGAAGAAGATCACCGGGGAGAGCATGGGCCAGGTGATGTTCATGAACTTCCGTACCGGGCCGGCACCGTCCATCGAGGCAGCCTCGTAGAGGTCTGCCGGGATCTGCTTCAGGCCGGCCAGGAAGATCACCATGGGGGCGCCGAACTGCCACACGGTCAACAGGATCATCATGCCCATGGTCATGTTCGGGTTGCCCACCCAGCCGCCAAGGTTGATTCCGAAGAAGGACAGGCCTTGGTCCACCGGGCCGGAATCGCCGAACATGGCTTTCCAGACGATCGCGATGGACACCGATGCGCCGATCAACGAGGGGGCGTAGAACGCGGACCGGTAGAAACCCTGGCCCTTGCGTTTGCTGTTGAGCAGCATCGCGATCGCCAACGCCGCGGCGAGTTTCAACGGGGTACCGAAGACCACGTACTGCATGGTCACCCCTACCGACTGCAGGAACCGTTCGTCCTGGAACAGCGAGACGTAGTTATCGAAACCGATCCATTTGGGGGCGTCGAAGAGGTTGTAGTTGGTGAAGGAGAGGTACAGCGAGGAAATCATGGGCCCTACGGTCAGGGCGATGAATCCCAGCAGCCAGGGCAACAGGAACGTGTAGCCGGCGCGGGCGTCCGCCCCGCGCCGCCGCGATTTACGCGGCTGCGCGGGAGCGGACGGCGTGGAACGCCTGCTCAGGGTTGGGCTTTGAGTCACAAGATCAGTCCGTCAGTTGTGAGGCCTAGATCAGACACGAGGGTCTGCTCAGGCGTTCTGCTTGATGAGGTCTTCGGCTTCCTTGAACCACACGTCAATCGCGCCGTCCACGGTCAGCTTTCCGTAGTTCAGGTCCTGCGTGACCCGCTTGAACGTGGACTCCAGCGCGCCGAACCCAACGATGGGCGGCTCCGGGGCGTCCTTAATAAACTTCTCAATGGACTTCTCATAATCGACAACGAGCTTGTCCGTGCCTTCGAAGGTGGTGCCATCGCGCTGGGTCTTCGACGCCGGGACGCCCCGGGAGGTCTTGAAGATCTGACCCACCTCGGGATCATTGACCATGAAGTCGATGAAGCGGGCCGCAGCATCTTTGTGCTTGGTTTTGGCACTGGCGGACATCATCATGGACGGCTTGAAGAACAGGCCCAGGTTCTCCGGATCGTCCGAGGGGACCGGAACCAACTTGAGTTCCTTCGCGCCACTGTCCGCGAGGTAACCGGCCATGAAGTTGTCCCAGGTGACTTCTGTGGCCGTAGCGTTGGAGCCGAACGGGGACTTCGGCAGCAACTGGTTAACCCGTTCCTCGGAAATGAGCGCCGGTGTGCCGCGCAGGTCCGTGGTGAGGTTCCACCACTTCTTCAGGTCATCCTTGGAGAAGCCAAGCTTGCCGTCCTCGGTGAAGGCCTGGATGTTGTTCTGGCGCAGCCATACGTTGAACATCCACCAGACACCTGTGTAGTCCCCGCCACCAAACAGGGTTCCGTTGCTCTTGCTGCCCACTTCGCTGAGGAATGCGTTGTATTCGGCATAGTTCCAGGATCCATCCGGTTCGGCGATGCCCAAGGAGGCGAGTTTGGCGGGATCGTAGTAGACCGCGAAGACGTTGGTGCTGGTAGGGATGCCGTAGGTCTTGCCCTTGATCTGGCCCGAGGGAAGGAGGGACTTCTCGAAAGCATCCGTGTTGACCTTCACGGTGCCAAGATCCAGGAGCTGGTTCCGCTGGCCGTAATCACGCAGGTAGGACAAGTCGAACTGCATCACGTCCGGCAAGCCACCGCCGGCAGCTTCCGTGGCCCGCTTCTGCCAATAGCCTCCAAAGTCAGTGAAGTTGCCGTTGACCTTGATATCCGGGTTCTTGGACTCGAACAACGCAATAGCCTTACGGGTACGCTCCGCACGGTCGTCATTGCCCCACCAAGAGTAGTTGAGTGTTACGGGGTTTTCCGCGGAACCCGCCTGCCCGGGAGCCGGTACGCCGCAAGCGGCTAAGGCCGCCGCGGACACGGTACCGATAGCAACGGTCGTGAGGAAATGCCTTCTGTTGATCATTGGAGCCTCCTTGCTCAGATTGCGTCCTCCAACGGACGCAGGTCCAGGGTTCCTACACACGCCGGCGCTCGAACTCTCATGTTCCAAATACCGACGTAGGTCTGTAATGCGGATGTTTACAGCGACGGATGTCTACACCGCATTCCGTGACCGGTCACGAAACTGCTGGTAATCATTCGAGAGTCTCCGTGACCGGTCACGTAATCGTAGGAAATCGCCGGACTTCCTGTCAATAGAGCCCAGGGATTCTGAGGGACAGACCTGGGACGCGCGCCCGACGGGATCGTTCCACTCACATCCAGCATCGCCGTTATAGTTTGGGCATGTGCAAATCCTGTGCGCCCGGGAACAGACGGGCTACCACCAGCGCCACCGAGGTTTCACCAACGGCTCCCCATGCCCAAGTCTGAAAGCGCCCCGCCGCGACGGGTCACCATACGGGATGTTGCCCTGGCCGCGGGAGTCTCACGACAGACTGTCACCCGCGCGGTCAATGAGATGCCGGAAATCAGCGAGGAAACACGGCAACGTGTTATGCGTACAGTCGAGGAACTCGGGTACAGACCGAACAGGTTCGCCATAGACCTCTCACGTCAACGCTCGCTTGCGATCGGGCTGATCGTTGGAACGTTCCGCAATCCCTACTATGCGCAGCTCGCAGATGCGTTCGTCACTGAACTGCGAAGACGTGACTGGCAGGTAGTGGTCGGAACTGCAGACCAAGGCGAGGCCGCGGCCGTCCGATCCATGGCATCCCAAGCCGATGCCATCATCGGCTACTTCGTTGAGCCTCAGTCGGCGTTCGCACCTGCCGCTCGTGGGGTGCCCATCATCACCCTGGAAGAACGGGCCACCATACCAGGTGTTCATTCGGTTGAGCTCGACTTCCGAACGGGAATTGCGGACCTGGTCACGGCCCTTCGAGCCAAGGGGGCGAGTCGCTTCGCGATGATCGATGCCGCAAACCCCATGCCCGATGGAACTACTACGAGTTCGCCTCGTCGACTCCTGTTTGAGGAGGCAGTCGGCGAGTCCTGCCTTGTGGTCACCGAACCCGAATCGATCGCCGGGGGCGTCAACGGTTTCAAGAGAATACTTGACGAGAACCCTCACATCGACGCCATTCTTGCATTCAACGACCTCATGGCCATGGGAGCTATTCAGGGCGCGCACACTCTAGGAGTCGACGTGCCTGGTCGGGTAAGGATCGCCGGCATCGACGGCATATCCCTCGGTGAGGCCATCAGCCCGACGCTGACCACCCTGTCCCTTCAAACCCAGGCTGTCGCGGCTGAGGCAGCATCCATAGTGGCGCAACTTTTCACAGCTGAACACATGCCCACGGCGTCAATAACCCGCGCTGTCACGCCTGTGGTTGTTTGGCGGGAATCCGCCTGACCCTCGGCGTATTACGCTGCGCCTATTGACAGCCACTCATGGCTTTACCTAGTCTGACGTGACCCGTCACGGAACCCCATCGAGTCCTAAGAACTAATTTCCGTGACCGGTCACGGCAACTGCTGCCAGCTCTCTGAACGCATCCCACCTCATGACAAGATCCAGAGAAGGATTCGACGATGAATCGTGTACGACACCTGATCCCTGCTTTGCTTGCGGCGGGGGTGATGCTCTCCGGCGGAGTCCAGCCAGCGGCTGCCTCGCCCGATCCGCCGTCCGGCGTTGCCGCCAATAGCGGGTCCCAGATCCGGGGAAATTCCCCGGCGGGCCAACCTTTCCAATTGGAGAAACTGGATCGTGGGCTTGTTGCGGTGGGCACGGATGAAGGCGTGTTCCTCAGCTGGCGCCTGCTCGGCTCAGAAGCAACAGGTTCCACGGCGACCGGCCTGGCCGGACCAGACTTCAAGGTCTACCGCGACGGCCAGGCCGTGGACACTGTCACGGACAGCACCAACTTCGCCGATCCTGATGGTACGCCGTCATCTCGCTACGCCGTTGCACCGATAGTGAACGGGGTTGAACTTCCTGCAAGTGCCACGGTGACCGCATGGCAGAACGGGTACCACGACGTGCCGCTGCAGAAGCCCGCAGACGGCGTGACTCCAGCGGGTGAGACCTTCACTTACCATGCATACGACGCCTCTGCGGCTGACGTCGATGGCGATGGCGCCTACGAGCTCGTGGTGCTCTGGAACCCCTCTAATCAAAAGGACGTGTCGCAAAAGGGCTACACCGGTACCGTCTATGTCGATACCTACGAACTCGACGGCACGCTCCTCAACCGTCTCGATCTCGGCCCCAACATCCGCGCCGGCCAGCACTACACCCAGTTCATGGTCTATGACTTCGACGGCGATGGCCGTTCCGAAACCATGCTGAAGACCGCCCCCGGGACAAAAACCACCGGCTACAACGCAGACGGCACAGTGACAAATGAAGGCTACGTCACGATGCCGAAATCCGACGTGGACGCGGGCTACGCCCACACCGACGATTACCGACTCAGCGCAGAGGGCTACCATGCCCACTTGGTAGCCATGCTGCAAGGCTGGAGCGAGCACCCTGAGGTGAAGGCGGGGAACTGGCCAGCCACCGTTGAGGAGGCTCTCGGCATTCCCGTGACTCACGACTACCCGCTCACCAAGCAGAGCGCGACCGAGCTGACCGACTACTTCATTGACGTCTATGCACCGTCCCGCAGTCCACGAAACTTGCTGCGGCAGTTCGAGGGTTTCATCCTCGACGGTCCCGAGTACCTCACCGTGTTCGACAGCGCCACAGGCAAGGAACTGCAGACCATCCCGTACAAGCCAGGGCGCGGTGATGACGGCCTGCTGTGGGGCGATTACGCGTACGGCGTCATCGAACCGGGCAACAGGGTCGACCGATTCATCGCCGGCGTCGCCTACTTGGACGGTAAACGCCCCTCGGCTGTTTTCGCCCGCGGTTACTACACCCGAATGACCATGGTGACATATGACTGGGACGGCAAATCGCTCAAGGAGCGCTGGTTTGTCGACAGCGGCCACGTACCAATGACAAATCCGTTCAATGACACACCGCACGGTCGGGAGGGAACCGATCCGACGTGGGGCCACATGTCCTCGCAGGGCTTCCACTCACTGAGTGCCGCTGATGTCGACGGCGACGGCAAACACGAGATCGTCTACGGCTCAGCCACCCTGGACGACGACGGAAGCATCCTCTACAGCTCCTACGCCACGCTTCCTGAAGGAAGCGCAGCACCCGGAACCCGTGCGAAACTCGGACACGGTGACGGCATGTATGTGACGGACATCGACCCGAAACGCCCTGGCCTGGAGATCTTCTCCGTCCACGAAAGTGCACGTAACGCCCCGTACGGAGCAGCTATGCGTGATGCTGCAACAGGCGAGGTGCTGTTCGGCGCATATTCCGGTAAGGACACCGGCAACGGACTGATCGGCGATGTGCGGCCGGACGTGCCCGGCTTGGAAGTATGGGCCTCAATGCCGTCCGGAACCACTGCAAGCGGGCTGCTCAGCGCGAAAGGCGAGATCCTGTCGACCGCCAAACCGGATCTGGTGGATGCCACCATACATTTCGCTGCCGAACCTACTACCCAGACAATCTCCGGAGACCGGGACGGCGCCAAGCACATTGTCGACTGGCAGCGGGGCACCCTGCTGACGGAGCAAGACACTGCAGGGAATCCGCCCTTGGTGGCCGACATCCTGGGTGACTGGCGTGAAGAGCTCCTTATCCGCACCAAGGACTCAACCAAGCTACGTATCTTCACGAGCACTGAGCTGACAACGCACAAACTGACAACCCTTATGCACGATAAGCAATACCGCGCTGAGATCGCCCGGCAGAACACGGTCTACAACTACCCGAGTCAAGTCGGCTTTTATCTGGCAAGTGATATGGATTGGTCTACCGTACCGATCCTCACCACTCCTGTGACACCGAAGGCACCGAAGTTCGTCGACCCCAGCGGTGTGATCGTGATCCCGCCGAGCGACGACGTCGACTACTACATCAACGGCCAAAAGGTGGGCCCAGGTGGGCACAAGGCACAAAACGCCGAGGCGACAGTCGCGGCCGTTCCGAAGCCTTACCTCGCAGTGGCTGAAGGCGCAGCCGCTAAGTGGACCCACACCTTCAGCACACATTAGTAAGTCCGGGCACCCGCCCGTCAAAACCACCGCTCCGAACGCCGCCACCTCCTTGCCGGCGTTCGGAGCGGTCCCCTCCCCCAACAAACGGAGAACACTGTGAAACAAAAAAGCAGAAACGGCAGGGTGGGCAGCGCAGCCATTACCGCCCTCGCCCTCGGAGCCGCCTTCGTCTCGGTCCCGGATACGGCACATGCGGCCCAACCAGACCTAAAGTTCGATTTCGGCGGGCCCGCATCGCCGGTCGAGGCAGGCTGGAACCAAGTGGCAGCCGGCAGCACCTACTCAGCCACACTCGGGTATGGCTTTCTCTCAGGCGGAACAACCTTTCGGGACCGCACCAGCGGGGGCTCGTCAATGGAGCGCGACTTCGTCAACGGCGCCTGGGAATTTGGGGTCGACCTTCCCAACGGAACCTACGAGGTAACAACGTGGAGCGGTGACCTCATTGCCGGCAACGCCACCGACTTCACGGTCGAAGGTGTGAAGTACACAAGCAAGACCGCCACCGGCGCCCTGGACAAGCACGTGACGACCGTGCAAGTCGCAGATGGCCGGTTGAACGTCATGGGAGCGCGCGACGGCCGGATCAACGGCCTGATGGTGCAGGCACCTGTCGCCGTCCCTGCCTCCCTCGCCGCAACCGTCGATACCTCCGAGAACCCCAGCGTCTCTCTGAGGTGGGGTGCGGTGGACGGGGCGGGCAGTTACGAGATCTACCGTTCGACCGAATCAACCGAACTCGAATCAGTAGGCACGACAACCGAGCCGACCTTCCTCGATGAGAACGTGGAAGTCGGCGAGCCGTACAGCTACGCCGTCCGCGCGATTTCCGGTGACCGCCAGTCCCAGCAAAGCGGAACATTGGCAGTGAACGTGGTCGATCCCGGCGCACCCGCACCGGCTACACCAGTTGGCCTGTCCGTCTCGTCGATCGCAGAACGCGAACTGACAATCACATGGAATGACGACCCCGCAGCCCAGCGTTGGCGCGTCTACCGGAGCACACGCGAAGACATTCCGTTCTCGCTGGTCGCAACCACCACCGATCCGACTTGGACCGATAAAACTGTCCTGACGACACGGCCCTACCTTTACCGCATTGTGGCGGTCAATGAGGGCGGCTACTCGACCACGTCGGACACGCTGAGCACAGCAGTGACCACCACGCTTGTTCGCAACATGGAGTATCTCGACCGGGCCCCTGTAGGTGTCGTCGTCGAGGGTGGCGTCTACCTCGGCTGGCGCCTCCTCGGCGCCGACGATCGCCAGCTTGGCTTCAACATCTACCGCGACGGTACGCTGATCACCCCCGTTCCCCTCACCGGTGCCACGAACTTCGTGGACCCCAGCGGCGGAACAGATTCGCACTACCTTGTGACGGCCATCGAAAGCGGACAAGAAATCATCGTCACCGATGAATTCCAGCCGCGTACCGAACAATACATAGACATCCCGATCAAATCTCCTGGCGAGGGCTACCGGGCTGCCGACGCAAGCGTCGGGGACCTCGACGGCGACGGAACGTACGAGATCATCTTTTCCTGGAACCCCTCCAACTTCCCGGACAACTCAATCGCCGGCTTCACCCAAAACCAGTATCTGGATGCCTACAAGCTCGACGGAACCCAGCTCTGGCGTATTGACCTCGGCAGAAACATCCGGGCCGGTGCCCACTACACGCAGTTCCAAGTGTTCGATTACGACAGCGACGGCCGCGCCGAAATCGCCTTCAAAACCAGCGACGGCGTCGTTGATGGAACCGGACAGGTTCTGGGAGACCCGAACGCCGACCACCGCGACGCCACCGGCCGCGTCCTCTCCGGACCGGAATGGCTCTCGATCTTCGACGGTCGCACCGGCGCCGAAATCGACACAGTCGACTTCATCCCGCAGCGCGGCAACGTGGCTGACTGGGGCGACGCCTACGGCAACCGCGTGGACCGCTTCCTCGGCGCCACAGCCTACTTGGACGGTGTACACCCAAGTCTCATCATGAGCCGTGGCTACTACACCCGCACCGTCATCGGGGCATGGGACCTCGTGAACGGGAAACTGAAGTCGCGCTGGGTCTTCGACAGCAACGACTGGGGCAAGGACTACGAGGGTCAAGGCAATCACAACCTCGCCCCCGCCGACGTCGACCGCGACGGGCAAGACGAGATCGTCTTCGGTGCCATGACCATCGACGACGACGGAAAGCCGCTCTACAACACCCGACTGTTCCACGGTGACGCTTTGCACGTAGCCGACCACGACCCATCGCGTCCCGGCCTGGAGGTGTTCAGCGCCTTCGAAGACATCCCGCAGAACGGTGGCATCGGCTCAGCGTTGAGAGACGCAGAAACCGGTGAGGTACTCTACTCAACGCCGGCCACCGAAGACACCGGCCGGGCATCTGCAGGCGACATCGACCCGAACTACCCGGGCAACGAAACCTGGGCTGTCCGCGGCGACGTCTACAACTCACCCGTGGGCACCATGAAGAGTGCAACCGGTGAAGTGATCACCGAAGCCATACCGCCAGCACTGATGATGGCTTGGTGGGATGGCGACCTCCTCCGCGAAATCCCTGACCTGACAGACTGGAATGCCGAAACCCAGCGAGGGATCCCCGTGGTCAAAAAATGGAACCCTACGACGAAGACCACGGACATCATCCTTCAGGACAACGAACTGTGGTCGATCGACGGCACCAAGGCAACGCCGATGATCATCGCCGATCTCCTCGGTGACTGGCGCGAGGAACTGCTGTGGCCGAACACGGACTACAGCGCGATGCGGCTCTACACAACCGTGGACGTCACCGAGACGCGGCTGCCCACTCTCATGCACGACTCTCAATACCGCACAGGGGTTGCGTGGCAGAACACTGCTTACAACCAGCCGCCCTGGCCGAGCTTCTTCCTTGGCACGGACATGCAGGCACCACCTGTAGCAAATATCCAGTACGTCGGAGCTGATCGGTTCCCCGCTGAACCTTACAACCCCCGACCCACCAGTGACCCTGCGCCGCCGGCGAAGAAGGCGCTCAAGAAGGAAAATCAGGTAAATCTCGGATTGGGCAAGGAAAAATTCCCTCGCGGCCAGTCTTTGGTGACCCTGAAGAACCTTGAACCCAAACAGTGGTACTACGTCTATCTCAACGAGACCGGACTGGGTTGGCACAAAGCATCCCAAGAGGGTTCCGTTCAGGTTACAACGCCTGAAGATACGAGACCCGGAAACAACCAGATCGCGGTCTTCAGCGGCGACGGTGTGATCCGAGGTTGGGACGACCTCAAGGTCACAGGACCCCAGTAACCAAGGGCCAGCGTTGGAGGGGCGGAAGAAGAAATTCTTCCGCCCCTCTTCTGTTCCCCGAGCCCGAAAAAGCTCGACCATGGCTTTAGCCAGCGGCATGCACATCAGGGTGAGAGCACAGGGTTTCGTCATCGGTTGAGACCATAAGGGACTGGGTTCGCCCAAAATTGGGGCCCAAAATGCTCGCCAACTTTGGAAGGCACCGCCGTCCCCTCCGGACACTGCCCCATGCATTCGTATTTGCGCGTCAACGACACCGAAAAGACCTCCCCTAAGCACCCGGTCGCCCGTGGCGGCTGCACTCTCATGTCGCTGCGGCCCTGCAGAAGGTGCGCTTGCGAAGGGGCGTCATGTCGCTCGAGTCCTCACACGCGATAAATAGATGTGGGGCGAACGAGAGGCAGGAAATGGCTGTGATCAGGCTCGATAAAGAAGATTTAAGTGTGGACAATGTCCACACCCCTTTGGGCTGACAGAGCTCTCCTGAGTCAAGCCTCTTGACTCCATCAAACGAGCCAAAACCAAGAATCTTGACGCAGGATCTCGAAGTCATGTTGCGCTCAGTCCCTCTACCCATGAAGGGGTGTAGGACAACAACGTCCTACCGGACGCACCAAGAGAGGAACACATAACCCCAGTACAGAGCCAGCGGAGGGACAACCAGCCACGGCCCTGAACCCGCTCCCCCACAACTAAACAGTCGACCCGCGGCGCCAGGCACACCCCGCGACCAGTGTCAGAGGGACCTGACCACGAAGAATGTACACACGTTAAAGCAAAAACCCCCTCTGACGAGGGGGTATGCCGTGCCCGAGGTGGGACTCGAACGGGATTCCAAGCCTTGCGAACACTGGGAAGTGCCGGAAACCCGCGGAATCCGGGCCAATCCGGTGACTGTACGAAGCAGTCCGGAGCGGGATGTGTGGACAATGTCCACACCCCCTTTCGGGGGCGACGGAGGACTACCGGGGCACCAGATGCCTGGAAATCTCTGCGGCAGCGCGCGGCAGGTCGAGAGTACCCGCAGCGACTCCGACGACGAGGTCGAAGCCTTCATCCGTCGAGAAGTCATGCCGGTAACCGTTGATCCACAGCAGCAGCACCATGAGCGTCCACGCCGTCCGCTTGTTGCCATCAATGAGTGGACGAAACCTGGCGACCGACTCCAACAAGGCTGCAGCCTTCACCGCGAGATGCGGATAGGCCTCCGCGCCCATGACAGTCGCAGCCGGCCTGGCCAATGCCGAAGCCAACAACCCGACATCACGGATATGAAAGCCGTACCGATCAACTACCTGAAGGGCATCCTCAATGTCCAGGTACGCTGTCACGCGTCTTCAAGGCGCTTCAGCAGATCAGCGTCATGACTCATAACAAAATCAAGGCCCCCGCCAATTTCACGCCGGCGCGCGTGGCGCTGCAGAACCAATTCGGCCCCCTGCAATAGGAGTGCGGACTTGGACGTGTGTTCCTCGGCAGCCAACTTCTCCAGCCGTCGATCAAGGTCCTCAGGGACTCGGAGATTCATAGCCATGAGACCCATGGTACCAAACCGGTACCCAAACGGGCCGGAATGAGGACATTCTCCACCGAGGGAAGTAATACCGAATAACGGCGCATATGTCGGGAAGAGAACCAGCGCCGGGCCCCATAGACGCTGCGAACCCGCCCAGCGACAGTACACGCTGAAGAATCGGGCAGCTCACGTCATGGCGCCCCACCTCAGCCTGCCCATGAATGACCAGAAGCAACAACGCTGTTTGTCATTCTAATATCCGATCATGGCTGGACGGGCGCCGTGCAACGAAGGCGCTACCGCGCCGACCCCGGACCCAGAGAGAAAACGTCCCTCACAACCTCCCGAACCTGCCCCCGGCCCCACCCAGCGGACCAGGTCCCCTATCAGAACAGCCCACAAGACCAAGACCCTAGACACAACGCACGTACGAAGGAAAAGGGCAATGAATGCGCTCACCATCAAAGACCCAGCAGACCTACTGAGCTTCATCGGGCACACCCTAGGGTTCTGGCCACAAGAGAGTCTGGTCTGCATCACCTTGGACAAGGGCAAGGTCGGCGCCACCCTCCGGATTGACCTCCCGCGTCAACTGGGAACAGAACTCCCCTACGCCCGCACCGTCAGCAGCTACCTCACCAGCGACACCCAAGCTTCGAGCATCGTCTTCGCCCTCTACACCTCCCAGCACTGCGAACCAGGACAGCCCAAACCTCACGCAGCCACCATCGCCGCGCTCACCGGAGTCCTCGCCGAAAACGGCATCACCATCCGCGACGGCATCTTCGTCACCGACGACACCTACTCCCCCTACGACACCGAACCCGGACAAGACATCAGCCTGCCCATCAGCACCACCGAATACAGCCGAGTCAACGCAGAATTCATCTACCGCGGCAGCACCATCGAACCCACCAACCAAATAGTCCTCCCCACACCCACCCACGAAGCAGACCATGCCACCGCCGTCGCAAACCGCATGAACACCATCCGAGCCCAGGCACCCCAGCAAGCAGCAATTCAGGCCAGCCAACTCTGGACCAGCATGCTCGACAGCAACGACTTCCCCACCGACGAAGACTGCACCACGCTCATCGCGAACTTCCAGTTCCCCCACATCCGCGACCGGCTCATGGCCGACATCCCCGGCATCAACGAACCACCCCAACACATCCTCTTCGCCCAAACCGAGACAGCACCACAATGGTCACGCATCGAATGGGCCCAACAACTCCTCCTCCACGCCTACACCAGAACCAGCCCACAACACGCAGCACCCATACTCACCACCATCGGCTACATCAACTGGTGGGAAGGACGAGGATCCAAAGCACACCAATACATGCAACTCGCCCTCGACACCGACCCCGGCTACCGCTTCGCCAGGCTCACCGACCAAATGCTCGGAGCCGGCATCATCGCCGGCTGGAACACCAACAAAAACACCGCCTACAAAACCCACCTCGACATGCCCTAAGCAGCATTACGGTTCTTCCGCCGGAATTGTCCCCTGAATAAGGGCTCATATCTCAGAGGCGGTCTCCTCTTCTTTGATGTACAGAGTGAGAAGGCCCCAACGCTCGCGGCCGGTGCATTGAATGTACTTGCGGCTGGCGTTGGGACCTCCAGGGCACAGGCTAGAGCGCACCCCCAACCGACAGTTCACCACGACCGTGATGAACTGACGTTCCTTCTCCACGGCCGGGTTGTCGACGGCGAAATCCAACTGGCCGACCCTATCGTCTACTTCCTGCGGGGCCACGACCATCGGGGAGACGACAAGGCTGTAGTTTACGCCGAATAGGGTCCGAAGGGTTCTTCAATATCGGCGGTGGATGCCTCGGCTTGGTCGCCGGCACCAACCCAGGCGGTGGAATCGATGGCGCGTGCCGTGCTGAGCAGTCGACCGCATCGATTTTTTCCCTCTCCGGCGTCCCAGTGGGCGGTGACGATGATGACTTGGACGCCACGGTCGGCCAGTTCGCGGAAGCGTTCTGGGAAGCGCACGTTGTAGCAGGTGGCGACGCCTACCGTGACCACGTCCACCTCAGAAGGTGATGGTTTCGCTGCCGGATTCCACTTCGGCTGGCTCAGAGAACCAGGGTGGCCGGGCGGCGGCTGTAGGCGGCGATCCGGGTGTCCGTTTCTTCAATCTTTTCGGCCAGGTCGGCGACCTCTTCAGCGCGGGCGCTGGGTACAGAGAGCGCCCCGTCCGCGTCGGCGCAGATGATGTCCGCCGGTGAGATGGTGACATCGTTGATGGTCACCTCGGTCTGTACGGCGACCAGCTGGACACGGTCCTTGCCGGTGCGCATGAACTTACCGCGGCTGAACAGCGGGTAGTTCTGCTGCAGCGACGTGGAGATGTCCCGGCAGACGCCGTTGATGATGGTTCCGGCGATCCCGCGTTCGGCGGCGACCTCGGTCATGATGCCGCCCCAGACGGTGACGTCGGTGCGTCCTTCATTGTCGATGACAATGACTGATCCGGCTGGTACGTCGTCCAGGAAATCCCCGACGCTGCCGCGGGTTTCGCCTGCCGGTGCGTACTGGACGGTGAAAGCCAGGTGATGGCGGTCCTCGAGAGCGGGCTGAACGCCATGAAGTTCTTCCCCGCCGGACCCGCCGGCGGCGCGCCATACCTCGCCGCAATCGGAGCGCCCATCCCCCACGTACAGTTCTGCCCGACCGGCGGAGTGAGCCCTGCCTCAGCACCGGAATACCTCGCGCTGCCGAACGTCTCCTGTGTCGGCGGTAGCTGGCTAACCCCGAAAGCTGCGATTGAAGCCGAAGACTGGGCGGTGGTCGCCGAGTTGGCTCGGGAAGCGGCAAGGCTCTAGATAACAAGGACGCGCGTGGGGACGGCAACTCTGGACCGCGCACGCAGGTCCATGTTCGTTAAGCCAATGCGGATCCAAAGCTTCCCACAGTCCGCATGAGAAATCTAGCTCAACGCTGCCCACCAGCTCGGCGGTCATCAACGCCGCCCGATGAGTGCCAGGGTTCGGCGCCATACCTATTGTCGGTGTGTCGTTGTGAGGGCCGTCCTTGGAAGGCTATGCGTGGCTGTAGATCTGTCCGGGACTTTTGGGGTTGGCCACGCAGGCAGTAGGCGCCCGCCCTTCCGTTCAGGCACTTCCGATGTTGAGGTAGCTGCCTGAGTGGCCTCAGAACGGTTTTCGAAGCGGCGTCTGGTCAGTGTTCGGCTTTTCATGGCTATTCTTAGGGTGTCTTTAATCTATGAGTGGTTGATTGCGTGAGATGTGTACTGGCGGGATGGGTTAGCGGCCCTTCGACTGACAGGTAACGAATAGACCAAGCACCAAACGGTTGGCTTTCCCTCAAGAGCAGGGAGGATCGCACCCTCCTGTATGTACCGGAATGGAGCGGGGTCACCGTCCGGGCGCCACCAGCCACTTATGGGTGAGTGTTCGCCTGTCGCTGCCGACGCGCTTACGGAGGAGTTCCGATCTGTCAGCCCGGGGGCTTCCTGAAGTGTCATCTTGGGTTCCTATCGTGCGGTAAGACTTGAGGCACGAACCTTCTGACGGAAGGCCTCCTCGAAGTCATCGATGGTGGCCAGCCGGTTCAAGACTGCTTCAGCGTTCTCCTGTGGGATGACGGCTATTCCATCGTCATCCGCGGCGATGATGTCACCGGGGTTTACGACTACTCCGCCGCAGGCCACTGGGGTAAACACTTGTCCGGGGCCGTATTTTGCAGGACCTGCAGGGGAAACGCCGCGCGCCCATAACGGAAGACCAAGGGCTTGGATTGCAGCCCTGTCGCGGGTCAGTCCGTCGATGACTACACCCGCGATGCCGGCGGCCAAGCATACTTCTGCGAGCAAGTCACCAAAGACAGCCCGCGCTGTTCCGCCCAGCGCGTTAATGACCAGCACGTCCCCCGGGCTGGCGTCGTCCAGGGCACGGTGGATGGCCAGGTTATCGCCGTCACGGGTCAGGACCGTCAGCGCTGGACCTACGCAGCGAGCGCCATCCCATTGGGACTTGATGGCAGCGTCCATGAGGTTGAGTCGATCCATAGCGTCGCCGATGTTTGCTACGGGGTACCGGCTCAGCCCACCGACGTTATTGGTAGGCATGGCTGGACGGTCCCTGACGACGAGCGAGGTGGTGGGGGCGTCAATGAACATCTCGGGCTCCTGGCAGAATCGAATGATAAGTAAGTACCGATTGGTAAACTATTCTCAGTTTGAACCAAAGATGAATCGCTGGCAAGAGCTAATTTTGCCGACGTGGCCTCGCTACCTTGACCCCACACCCTAGGTTTAGGGCTACGGACAGTAAAACCACCACATCGAAGAGTATGAAACTAACTCCAGGCCCTCTGGTGCGTCGTTCGCGATCCCCGGCGCCAGGAGAGGCTGCGGCTGCGCGTGATTGCTCAAATCGACCTGCCCATCGGCAATCCGGATCCTGCATGCCAAAGTAGCCTCACTGCATCGGGCGACCCAGTTATATGGTGAACGCTGGACCCTGGCACGATGATAGTCACCCGAGCGGATTCGTCGGCTGCTGCTTGCGCTCCGACGTTGGTGATTCCGGGGCGCCGCTTGTTAAGGAACCAACGCGCTCACGATTGCGCGGATCATCCTGCCATGTCAGACGACGCGACGCCGTGGATCCTAACAATGCCGACGGCAGCCTGGATCTGTCAGGCGTCGCATGCCGAGGCCGCCTCGGCAAGGCGGTCAGGTCACGCAGACTTCTAATCACCCAGCTAACGCACGCGCGGCGGAAACGTGAGGTCGCCGGGTCGATGACGCGTGGATATAACAAGGAACCCTGGAAATGCGGCCGTAGCGAGTCGTCTTCAAGGCTACTCGAGCACGCTTTTAGTGCCTACGCAGAGACCGGGCGACTCTACACTGAATTTCAACAACACTGTCGAACAGTATTGACGACAAGCACGGCATTCTTTGGAAGCTCAGGCCCATAGTGGGCATCCGCTGTTCTCATCTATTTGCCACGGGCCGACTATCCAACGATAGTGTCAGCTCGATTGAGAGGGCCGCGCCGGATCTGCTTGCTCCTGCCAGAACGTAAACACCGCACTGAGGTGGCCGGCCATGGCTGCACGGGCACCCAACTCGTCACCAGTATCGATCGCTTCCAGAATTGCCCTATGAGAACGGACTGCTTCCCGTTGCGCAGCAGGGAGGGCGAGGTTATGCCTCCGGACCTCAACGAGTCCCTGATGGAGCGAAGAAAGAATGAGACCAAATATCTCGTTGCCGGTAAGTCGCGCGATCGCCGCATGGAACTCCAGGTCCGCCCGGGCGGCATCGGCGATATCCAGCGACACGTCCTCCAATTTATCGACGAGGCCGGTCAGTTCCTGGACCTCTGCGGCGTTGGCCCGCCGGGCAGCAATGCCGGCTGCATGGGTTTCAATCAGCTCGCGAACTTCGTGAATAGAGCGGTAATCAAGTTTGTTGGAACTCAAGTACAGCGCCAGCGCTTCTTCAGCCCGGTCCGGGCCGAGAGCAATTACTGTTGAACCACTACCACCACGGGCTGAAATGAGACCCCGCCCAGCGAGGTTACTGATCGCTTCACGAACCACCGGCCGCGACACGCCGAGCTCGGCAGCCAGTTCCCGCTCGTTCGGGAGACGGTCGCCGGGCTTAAGCTTTCCGTCTTGGATGCGCCGGAGAAGACGGCGGACGATATCGTCGGTCCGCCGCCCTTCCGTGGATGCATTTACGGTCTGCTGTTCTGGCATGTCACGCCTTTCCGGGAAGTTTGGCACATGCCAGCCTAGTCGAAGGAAGAAGCTAACCCATGCCCAGCAGGTTGCCCATGAGCAGAACGCCAATGGTGATAAACACGGCAGCGAGTACGTCGAACACGATTCCGCTCCGGACCATCTTGGTAATGGGCACAGCGCCGGTGGCATATACGAGTGCGTTTTGCGGCGTGGAGATGGGCATCATGAACCCGAAGGACGAACCGAAGCACGCAGCCAGACCGGGGAGCAGAGGATCAATGCCCGCCGCGATACAAATGGGGATGACAATGGGAACCACAATCCCGATCGCGGCCAAATTACTTCCGATTTCCGAGATCACTATTGCGAGCAGGACGGCGAGGAAGGTCAAAAGGATGATGTTCGCGCCGCCGAAGGTTGAACCGAGCCCCGTACCCACTCGTTCTGCCAAGCCGGTGGCTGTCAGCTGGGCACCAAATGCGGCACCGCAGATGATGAACAGCAACGTGCCCCAGTCGGTCTTCACCGCGTCCTGCCAGTTGATGGTGTAAGTACGCGTTTTCCACTCAGTGGGCACAAGGAACAAAAGTGATGCACCAAGAATTGCTACAACGCCTTCATCCAGGACGTCACTGATGGTTGCGTATACAGGCGACTCCGGCCCCAGCACCATCCCGGAAATGCCCGGAAGGAGCCAACCAGTTACTACCAGAAGAAATACCACTGCCGTGTTTTTCTCCCCCCGGCTCATCGGGCCACAGTTTCGGCGCGTCTCTGCCATAGTGGCAGCCAGACCTTCGACGTGGGTCGCCTCCGGCCGGTTCAGTTTGAGCAGAAGAACCACGAGGGAAATGAAAAGCGGAACGGCGAATGTCACGGCGATCATTGTCCATTGGAAGAACGTGACCTCAACACCAGTCGCTTTCTCCAGCAGATCCCGGCCGATCAACTGGTGCGGGGCGCCCACTGGCGTAAGGGCTCCACCAATGGAAGCACTGAAGGCCAGCATCAAGAGCAGGGCAGTACCGATTTTCAGTCGTGTGGGATCCGATTGACCGGTCTGCCTGGCAATGGCCACGATGATGCCAAGACACGTAGGGAGCAACATGGCAACGGTGACCGTATTGCTGACAAAGGCCGAAAACAGGCACGTAACAGCACCAATGGCAATCAGGAGCCGAGTAATGGAGTTGCCTACCCACTTTGTGGCCAGGATTGAGAAAGCGACCCGCTGCGCAAGGCCGTGTTTGAGCAAGGCCTGCGAAAGGAAGAACGCACCCAGATACAACAGGACGATGGAGTTGCCAAAAGATCTAAGGATGTCACCAGCTGGGGCAACACCCACAACAATCATGAGGGCCAGTCCGAGGAGAGACGCCGCCGGGATGGGGATCGCCTCGCTGAGCCAATAAATAATGGTCAGCATGAAGACCCCTGCCAAGGCCTGCTGTTCCCAAGGAATTCCCAACGGCAGCATCATGACGGCTACGCAGGCCACTGGCCCCAGAAACAGTCCAAGCGTTTGGCGCCATCTTTCGAACCGCGCCTCACCTGCGGTCATGGTGGATTCATCAATGGGTTTGTAGGCGCGGAACTTCTCCAAATCCGCGTCGTTGCCCGCCGACTTCGACGGCGGTGGATCAGTGAGTGACCGGTTGTTCATAAAACTCTCCCTTGAGTGCGGACGACTTGACTTATTTTGGTAAGACCACTTGAATATGTCAAGAGTCACATCCAAGGGCAACGTAGACCCTGACCCGCACCAAAACCCACAACGAGGTGCCTAATCACCAAAAATGGGTATTACCAAAGATGGACCCAAAGGAGTGTTTGGAATGAGCGATTACCGAGTAGTCACCCTCCCAGGAGACGGCATCGGCCCGGAGATCATGGACGTAGCAGTGGCCGCACTGAATAAGGCATCGGCCGCCGTAGGTGGTCTCCAGATCACTATCGATGAACATGATGCGAGCGCGGGGCGCTGGCAGCGCACGGGAGCTGCGATGTCCGAGGAGACATTCGAAGCTTGTCGGGACGCCGACGCCATACTGATGGGTGCGATCGGACTTCCCGAAGCTCGTCATCCTGACGGCCGCGAAGTGAACGGGGACGTTATCTTCCGTCTTCGCTTTGCTTTGGACCTTTACGCTGGCGTACGCCCGGTAAGGTCCCTGCCGGGTGTTCGGAAGACACTGGCAACCAATGAGCCCATCGATTACGTGGTGGTTCGGGAGAACGTCGAGGGACTTTATGCTTCCCGCACGGGTGGGACTAACGTCCGCAATGAAGTCGCCACGGACACAATTGTCATCACCGACACTGGTACCCGCAAAGTCTCGAAAGTCGCCTTCGATATCGCCATGTCCCGCAAGGGGCGGCCTCTGGACGGGCGGCGGATGGTCAGCTGCATCGATAAAGCAAACGTTCTGAGTTCCTACGCGTTCTTCCGTTCTGTTTTTGACGATGCGGCGAAAGCCTATCCGGAAATCGCCACCGACCACGTGTATGTGGACGCCATGACTGCTTTCCAGGTGCAACGACCCGCTCACTTCGACGTCGTGGTCGCCGAAAATATGTTCGGCGACATCATTTCCGACCTCGCCGCCGCAACCGTCGGCGGACTAGGTATGGCCGCCTCGGGAGACATCGGCGATAAGCACGGCATGTTTCAGCCGGCCCACGGTTCGGCCCCGGATATTGCTGGACGGAACCTCGCAAACCCGGCCGCCATGGTTCTATCCACGGCCATGATGCTGGACTGGATGGGTCGTCGGAACGATGATGATCTCGCTGTTCAAGCCGGTCAGCTGATCGACGCGGCTGTCCTCGCCGTCCTTGCCGAAGGTACTACCCTCACGGCGGACCTTGGCGGATCGGCATCATGCTCTGAAATGGGTGAAGCAATCGTCGCCGCTATCACTGCAGCCCGATGACCAACGTTGACGCTGCGACCTACGCAGAGTTTAGTACTACGGGACGCTCGGGCGTGCGTCAGATTGACCACGTGGCCATAGCCGCCCACGATGCCGACGCCTCTTCCCAATGGTTTGAAGACGTCCTGGGTCTGCAACGTGTTCACGATGAAGTTGTTACGGACGCAGGCGTGCGCCTGCTGTGGCTCGCAACGGAAAACAGCACCGTTGGCGACACCACCTTTCAGATTGTCCAGCCACTTAGGCCCGGTCCAATTGCAGAGTTCCTCGCGCAAAAGGGTGAAGGGTTGCACCATGTGTGCTTTGCAGTAGACAGCGCGTCGGACTTTCTCTCGTCTGTAGGCCAGGCAGAGGGGATCTTTACAGGTGGGTACGGCCTGCCGTGCGCATTTCTCAACGCCACCCCCGAAGGCATTGCGGTGGAAATTGTTCAGCGAGGACAAACCACGCCATAAGAACCGTCCTGACCCGGAGGTGTGTAGGGCTTCAGGTTTTCCGACTGAGGCAAACACCGCTACCTTTGCGGCCTACCTCTTGGACGCCAGGACAAAGCGTGAGCAGTAGCCGTAGGGATCCCTGAAAGTTCGTCCGGCCAGTCGGACCACCTTGGATCGTTCGACTGGCCGGACCTAAAACGCAAAAAATCAACGCTAGGAAGAGCACAATGCCCGTAGCCGCAGACCTTCTCGCATCCTTCCCCGAGGGACTGCCGATCTCCGCAGCCGATGTAGCTGCCGCCGTCGCGCGTTCGAGGCGCGTCCTCGTGATACTCGACGACGACCCCACCGGCACCCAGTCTGTTGCCGATATTCCTGTCCTCACCAGTTGGGATGTTGATGATTTCCGATGGGCTTTCGAGTTGCGCATCAACGAGAAGCGGGCATCGGCGGTCTACGTGCTCACTAACACGCGTAGCCTTGATCCGCAGGAGGCCGCCGAACGGAACCGGCAAGTGGTCTCTGCTGCCATCGAAGCTGCTAAAGACTCCGGCACTCCTTTGGGCTTCGCCTCCCGCAGCGACTCGACTCTGCGCGGTCATTTTCCTCTCGAGCCTGATGCGATCGCAGAGACGATGGCGGCCAATGGTGGCGGGGAAGTCGATGGAATTGTAATCGTTCCAGCCTTTCCGGATGCTGGTCGGGTCACCATCGGTGGTGACCACTTCATACTTTCCGGGGAAAGCCTAACCCCAGTTTCAGAGACTGAGTTCGCTCAAGACGCGACTTTTGGGTTCTCCAGCTCGTATCTTCCGGCCTATGTCCAGGAGAAATCAGATGGCAGGATTCGGGCTGACGACGTAATCGTCGTAGATCTGAATGTCATACGCTCTGGCCCGGATGCAGTAGCTGAGGCGCTCGCTCCGGCAAAGAACAGAACCTCCATTGTTGCCGACATCGTCACGGAGAACGACTTCCGCGCGCTTGCGCTCGGCCTGGCCGAGGCGGAGAGGAGAGGCCAAGAGTTTATCTACAGGGTTGGGCCACCGTTCGTCCGAGGCCGTATAGGGCAAGATCCACGCGAGCCACTGGAACCTAAAGACGTTAATGCCGGAGGATTTCAGCGAGTGGATGGCCCTTCCGCGGTAGGCGGGCTCATTGTTGTAGGGTCGCACGTGGGCGTGACAACACGTCAGCTTCGGAGACTAACATCCGAGCACGTTCGCGCGGCTGTCATCGAAATTGAAGTGGAATATCTGCTTCAAGGCTCAGGGGCGCAAGAATACTTGAGCGAAGTGGCTGACAGAGTAGCAAGCGCATTGAAACAGGGCGACGTGATACTCCACACCAGCCGCCTTCTGGTGAAAACAAACGACGCCGACGAAAGCCTGCGGATCGCTCGCGCCGTCAGTGCCGCCGTCGTGAAGGTTGTCAACGTGACCCTCAAAACTATCCCGCCCCGATTCGTCATCGCCAAGGGCGGCATCACATCTTCGGACGTTGCAGCACACGGACTCGAAATCCGTAGGGCTGTGGTCCGTGGCCCGATGCTTCCAGGCATCGTTTCCCTTTGGGAATCGGTCGATGGACCTGCCCGCGGCATGCCTTTCGTTGTTTTTGCGGGCAATGTCGGCACCGACGAATCGCTCCTTGAAGTAACGAGGAAGCTCAGCGCAGGTTTCTGACGCACAAAGCCCGGCCAGCGACATGGTCCGGGTACTAACTTCGACCACTACTGCAACGCCTCCACTGCAAAGGAGCAAGACATGCACAGGACTTCAACCGTGCGAGCAAACAACAGCGCGAAGCCTCTAGCCGTTGGAAGGCGACTCTATCAAGTCCCTGCTGCAGAGGTAGCAGCATGAGGGCACGACTTGACGAGATGGTGAACCACTCTTTGCACCATGGGCGGGCAGTACCCGCTTTCACGTGCTACGACTTCACCACCGCCACAGCGCTCGTGGAAGCCGCAGAGGAGATGAAACACAGCATTGCGTTGCTGGTAGCACCAAGGACGGCAAGCCGTCCTGACGGTCTGCGCCTCATATCGGCACTACGTGGCCTGGCTGATGAAGCGTCAGTACCTGTTTCCATCCAGCTCGACCACGCCAAGGATCTGCAGGTCATCCATGCCGCCGTACGCGCTGGAGCAGATGCGGTACTTGCGGACGGTTCCACTCTGGATTTCGAGACCAACATTGCACTGGTTCACGCAGCATCAGATCTCGTTGGACCTGACGTGGTACTGGAAGCGGAGCTGGGCGGACTTCCGGGAGATGAGGACAAAGCGTTCATCAACCAAGCCTCGGGCATCACCGATCCAGGGCAGGTTGAGGAATTTGTTCGGCGAAGTGGGGCGCACTTGCTGGCCGTGTCGGTCGGAAATGTTCACGGTCACTACAAAGGGCGCCCGGAGATTCGGTGGGACGTTATGGGCCTCATCGCGCAGCAGTCGCAGGTGCCCCTTGTACTGCACGGCGCGTCCGGAATTCCAAGGCAAGACATCGCCCGCGCGTCCTCGTTCAACGTCGGAAAAATCAACGTCAACACCGAACTTAGAACTGAGATCCTCTCGACCATAGTTTCCAGCGCCGGCGACCATCAGATGGATGGCGAGAACTTGGCAGGGCTACTAACCGATTGGTCTGGAGCAGCAAAGCTATTCGGCTCACGGATGCTGGCAATCCTCACCAGCGACACCGACACCAGCCGCGAGACCGGGGGGTTCCGGCAGTCGCCCGTTGCCTCCATCCTGCCGAACTGATGCAATGAAAAGGAACGTTAAGTCATGGCCCGTCCCCCGCCCAGGCCCACAGTAGGCCCGACTATTTCAACGCCGGCAAATCCTCCATAACTATCTTTGGCACCCCTGCCATAAGTCACGACGATGAAGTCAGACCGGCTGTCATGCATCACACCTCTCTCAAGGTACCTCCCCCCAACATCACATAGGAGCCAACGTGGCCGACTATAAATTCAATCGCACAGTACGCCTCGATTACCACGAGGTCCTGGCTTGGCAAACCGAAATGTACGTTGCCGTCGGGATGTCCCCTACCGACGCCAATACCAGTGCCCACCACCTGGTCATCGCGGACGCACGAGGAGTTTACTCGCACGGGATCATGCGCACGCCGACCTACATTGAGAAGATGCGGCTGGGGGGCCTCAACCCCACAGCGCGTCCTGAGATCATTCGGGGGAAAGGCCCTACCATCGTCGTAGATGGCCACAACGCCATGGGACAAGTCGCGGCCAGCTTCGGCACAGAGAAGGCAATCGAGCTTGCCCGCGAGTTTGGCAGTTCGACTGTATCTATCACGGGCAGCAACCACCTTGGCACCTGCGCTTACTACACCGAGCAGGCAGCAGCCGCAGACATGGTCGGATTCTGCTGGACGATTAATGCCAACAATATTATGGCCCCATGGGGCGGAATCGATGCCCGGCTCGGCAATAATCCATTCGGCATTTCCGCGCCGTGCCTCACCCGGCCCCCTGTCACTTTGGACATGGCTACAAGTGTGGTGGCACGCGGCAAGATTGCCATGGCAATGAAGACGGGCACGCAGATCCCATCGAACTGGGCGCTCGATAAGTTCGGCAACCCCACTACCGACCCTGAGGCAGCCTTCCACGGCACAGTTCAGCCCAGTGGAGAATACAAGGGCTATGGACTTACCTTCATGAACGCGATCGTGTCTGCCATCCTCAACGGCTCTGCGTTCGGTGAAGATGTGGGCGATTTCTTCGAGAACCCAACCCAAGTCCAAAACACCGGTCATCTCCTGCAGTTCATCGATATATCCGCAATCGACGATGTCACGGCATTCAAGCAACGCATGGACAACGCCGTCACCTACCTCAAGGCCGCCAATCGCCGGGAGGGTGTAGACGAGATATTTGTTCCCGGCGAGATGGAGGCACGAAGTTTTGCCCGGCAAACTGAACAGGGCATTGACTACCCTCTCGAAGTGATCCAGGAACTCGCGCAGCTGGGTACGACTCTTGGCGTTTCAACGCGGCCGGAATGGACAGCCGAGGTGGCGGTGCGATGAGTCAGGTGACAACTGGAAAAACGTCTACTGGACGACAACGCCCCCGCATCGCCCAAATTCCGCTCGTGACTTTCGCGCTGGTCTTCATTGTCGCGGTTTCCGCCGCAATCGTTGGGTTGGTCCCTGACAATCTCGGGGGCGCTCTGGCTCTGGCCGTCATATTGGGAGTTGGTCTGAACTGGATCGGTGACCAGGTACCTGTCCTCCGTGATCTAGGCTTCGGCACGATCTTGGCGGTCTTGCTGCCAGCGATCCTCATTCAAGTCGGCGTGCTCCCTGAGTCAGTCCGTGAGCTCGAGGCTAACTTCTTCTCGGGCTATGACTTC
The DNA here is from genome assembly GCF_044756605.1 of Paenarthrobacter sp. NPDC091711. NCBI lineage: Bacteria > Bacillati > Actinomycetota > Actinomycetes > Micrococcales > Micrococcaceae > Paenarthrobacter > Paenarthrobacter sp. NPDC091711. Next base: position 65,979 of record NZ_JBIVTF010000017.1, on the reverse strand, counting down.
ACTTCCTTCCTTGTACCCGGTCTGTTGGTAGGAAGTGTGCTGGCAATGCCCCGGCACGTTCTCGTGCAAGCCGGCGTACGGTTCATTGTTCCCCTCTTCGTGACACTCATCGTGACCATGGGCATAGTAGGAGGCGTCGGGGCGCTCATAGGCTACGGCTTCATCGAAACCATCCTGTTCGTCGTGGGGCCGATCATGGGCTCGGGCATCAGCGCTGGCGCAGTCCCCCTTTCGCAGATATATGCCAACATCACCGGCGGGGATCCCAGCGACCATCTCACCACTCTGACCGCCTCGGTCATGATCGCCAACATCGGAACAATACTCATTGCGGCAGTACTGGGAGGCATGTCACGCCGCAACCCCGACAGACCGTTCAAGGGCTTTTCCGGCCGAGGTACGGACCTGCTCCGTAACGGGGGAACCACCGAAGGCCAAGGCACTGAACGCTCTGCGGCAAACTACTCCGACCTGCTGACGGGCCTCCTCATAACCGGCGGAGTCTACCTCCTCGCCCAGTTCGGCGGACATTTGGTACCGGCGGTACACCCGTACGTGTGGATGATTGTCACCTGCCTCGTGCTTAAGCTCGCGCGTCTGACTCCGCAGTCGCTGGAAGATGGTGCGGGTTCTTGGGCGTCCTTCATGGGCAAGGTCATGGTGCCAGCGGTCCTCGCAGCCATTTCGATGGGTGTGCTCAACCTCGGTGATGTGCTGGCGCTCATGTCGGACCCCGTCTATCTTTTCCTATGTCTACTCACGTGCATCGTCGCCTTCATCTGTGGAGGTCTCATGACCTACCTTTTCGGATTCTTCTTCGTCGAGGGCTCGATCATGTGCGGCTTAGGCATGGCAGACATGGGCGGCACCGGGGACGTCGCTGTGCTGTCTGCGGCGAAAAAGATGCACCTCATGCCGTTCATGACCATCAGTAATCGAGTAGGAGGCGCCGCGACCATGGTGGTCTGCAGCCTCCTGGCAACTGTCCTGTTCGCCTAGAAACAAGCAGTGCAGAAGGCCCGGCTCCTGGGGAGACCGGGCCTTTTGCATGCCTGTTGGCCACCCGGGCCTCAGTTTTCCCTTGCAACAGGCGCCTGCCGGATCCATAAACGTCAAAAATCCTCGCATAGACCTGGATTAGTGCAATTTTTCGGATAGGTCTAGCTTCGATTGAAGTATTGAAGTATTGTGCAACAAGATGAGTTAACAGAGATGTGGATCACACACCCCGATTCGCTTCCGCTGGGCGCTTGTCCGAGTGATCCAAACATTGATCCAAAAAGTACGCCGCTGGCTTACATCAGGTCTCGGCGTCTGCCAGCCGCGTGCCACTTGGCGGTGGCCCGTCCTCGCCAGGCCGCCCGTTATCCCCCGCACTTGCACAAGCCCAGGAGACAACCTTGAACGCTCCCACCACCACCGCCCCTCCCACTTCCGCAAAGGAATTGCGGGACCTCGCCAGCCGCGGCGAATGGACCGCTCCGACAGGCCAACTCCTCACGGCAAACCAGCAGGCCAATCTCGCCATAGTTCCAAAGGATTTGGCATTCGATTTCCTTCTCTTCTGTCAGCGCAACCCCAAGGCAGCGCCTGTCATCGCAGTGACTGATGTCGGTGATCCGATCCTGCGTCACGGAACAACCGTGGCTGATCTTCGAACGGCTATCCCTCGCTACCGCGTCTGGCAGCATGGCGAGCTCGTCGATGAGCCGACAGATATCACCAACTACTGGCGAGAGGATTCTGTGGCCTTCCTGTTGGGCTGCAGCTTCACCTTCGAGGGGGCACTGACTCGTGCAGGCATCGAATTCGAGGCCGCCCCCGGAACGGGCACTTCGCCGGCATATGTGACGTCTATCCCCACCAAAGCCGCCGGTACACTGAACGGCCCCCTGGTAGTCAGCCTGCGGCTGGTTCGCAAGGAGCTGGTTGCGAGGGCAGTCGAGATCACCTCACGCTATCCCACCGGCCACGGAGCTCCCGTTCACATTGGAGACCCCTCCGAGATCGGAATTGAAGACGTTTACAAGCCTGACTTCGGTGTACCTCCGGTCTTCAAAGATGGCTACACGCCCATGTTTTGGGCCTGCGGTGTCACCCCGCAAGTTGTCCTGCCTCAGTCGGGAGCAGCGTACGTGATCACCCACGCCCCAAATCACCTGTTCGTCTTTGATCACGACGCTGACGAACTTCTGTTCTAAGTCCCACCCACCTAGGAAGATTGATCCCATCATGACCACAGCTATCGACCTCGTCGCCGATATCGGCGAAGGCTTCGGTTCTTACAGCATCGCCAACGACGACGGGTTGCTGGAAATCCTTAGCTCAGCAAATGTCGCGTGCGGGTTCCACGCCGGCGACCCTCGCACCATGGATACGGCCGTCAAACTCTGTGTTGAGCGCGGGGTCTCCATAGGAGCGCATCCGGGCTTTCCTGACCGGGTAGGCTTTGGCCGCCGTTCGATGGAACTGTCGTACGACGAGCTCCGCACAGACATGCTGTACCAAATCGGAGCGCTGGACGCCTTCGTCCGCTCCCACGGCGGAAGCCTTGGCCACGTCGCCCCACACGGACGGCTCGGCAATATGCTGTGGACGCGGACCGACTACGCCATTGCGGTCGCAGATGCGGTCGCATCCTACGACCCGTCGCTGATTGTCCTCACACAAGAGGGCGAACTCGCGAAAGAAGCCCGGAAGCGCGGTTTGCCTGTTGGTCTTATGGGCGCCGCCGACCGGGCGTATGAAAACGACGGAACGCTGGTCAAAAGATCGGAACCTGGCGCCGTGCTCCATGACGACGACGAAATCATTGCCCGCACGGTCCGGATGGTCACTGAAGGCCTTGTGACCTCAGTTCACGGAGTGGACATAGAGGTCGATATCGACACCATCCTTTTGCACGGCGACAACGCCGGCTCGCTAGAGCGAGCAACTCGACTCCGCCAGGCGCTCGAGAATGCGGACGTGACCATCACTCCTCTCCCCCAAATCCTCGCAAAGCGCACGGAGGTGCTCGCATGACTCACGAGATCAAGGCCAAGACCCCTTCCGACATTCAAAAGTCGGCAATTTACCGCAAGATTTCTCTGCGGCTGATGCCAGTCATAATCATTGCGTACTTCATCGCCTACATTGACCGGACCAACATCTCCATCGCGAAGTTGCAGATGAGCGTGGATCTCGGACTGAGCGATGCAGCCTTCGGACTCGGCGCAGGACTGTTCTTCCTGGGTTACTTCCTCTTCGAAGTTCCGAGCAATCTTTACATGGTCAAGGTTGGGGCGAAGCGGACGATCTGCCGGATCATGGTCCTCTGGGGTGTGATATCGCTGCTGTTTGTCTTCGTAAACTCCGAGTGGGTGTTTTACATACTCCGCTTCCTGCTCGGCGCAGCAGAAGCAGGATTCTTCCCGGGAGTCATTCTCTTCCTTACCCAGTGGTACCCCGCCGTTCGTCGCGCACGCGCCACCGGAGCCTTCTTCGTAGCAATTCCACTCTCCGGCATGCTGGGTTCCCCTTTGGGTGGCTGGATCATGCAGAGCATGGACGGCACACTGGGGCTGCCCGGATGGCACTGGTTGTTCATCATTGAATCAATCCCTGCGATCATCATGGGCATCGTCGTCCTCTTTGTACTCCCGGATAATCCTGATGACGCCAAGTGGCTGTCCGCCGAAGAGCGCGAGATCGTCAAAGCTGACCTCGACCACGATCTCGAGGTCAAGAGCGGCCACGCGTCGGGAACCATCCGAAGCCTCTTCCGCAACAAGTGGCTTGCCTTGCTAACAATCATCATCTTCATCCAGGCGCTCGGAAGCTACGCGCTTTCCTTCTGGCTTCCGTCTCTGGTTGCAGCGGCTGGAGTCAAAGGGTTGCTGAACATTGGTCTGGTCTCCGCGATTCCATTCGCAGTGGGCGTTTTGGGCATCCTGCTGTTTACCCGAAGCTCTGACCGACTGCGAGAGCGGCGTTGGCACCTGGCTATCGCTTTCGTCACCACGGCTGTCGGCCTCATTGCGAGCATCCTCCTAACAGGTCAGGTGGTCCCATCGATGATCATGCTCTGTGTGGCAGCAGCGGGTACCTACGGGGTGTCTGCGATCGTGTGGAACCTTCCACCCATGGTTCTTAGCGGAGTCGGCGCCGCAGCAGGACTCGCGGCACTTAACTCCATCGGCTCACTGGCAGGATTTGTGGCCCCATCACTGCTGGGCTACACAACTTCCTTCTTCGGGAGCGCGGACGTTGGACTTGTCATCATCAGCGCCTCCGTCATCCTGGGAGCCATTTTGACTCTCATCCTCCCCAAACGCATTTTCAACCCCAAGTAGAACCTTAGCCGCCCGGTCGCTTGCGACCGGGCGGCCATTTGCCCACACTCCTGAAAGGAGCAACATCTTGCGGCGCACTCGGATAGGCGTCTTGGTTCCTTCCACAAATGCAACGGTTGAGGCCGACTTCCATCGACTTTTGCCGGACGGGATTTCCACGCACTCAGAACGTCTATACATTCCGGACGGACAGATGTCACCGGACTTCCTGGACATCATGAACGCGGAGCTGCCCGCGAAGGTGCAGTTACTCGCATCTGCGCGAGTCGATGCGATTGTCTATGCGTGTACCTCCGGCAGCTTTTACCGTGGAGCAAGTTGGGACCGTGAGGTCAAAGAACTTGTCGAGTCGACCGCGCAATTGCCGTGTGTAACCACGAGCGTTGCCGTGGCCGAAGCCCTACGCCACCTTGGCGCGCGTAACCTGTCAGTTTCGACACCCTACCCGGACTGGACCAACGATCGGCTATCAGAGTATTACGGTGCAGCAGGATTCAATGTCCTGACCGTGGATGGCGATCGACGTGCTGCGGCCACCGGACATGGTGCAGTAAACGACCAGGACCCCCAGGAAATCACCGAATTTGCCGTGTCCAAGGTAGCACCTGGCACGGACACGCTCTTCTTAAGCTGTACAGCATGGCGGGCCGTGGAGTGCGTCACCGAACTGGAGTCAATCACCGGATTTCAGACCGTCACATCCAACCAGGCTTCCCTGTGGGCAGTACTGAAGGCACTAGGCCTTGAGGGACGTGTCACCGGCGTCGGAGCCTTGTTCAACCCCTTGCCGGCCCGCACGCTTTAGGATCAGCGGTTAGAGAATATCAGGACCCTTCGGCAGTGTTCGGTGGGCCATCTCATTGACCAGGTCGGCAAACCAAGGGCGATGGCCTTGGTGGTAAGTAAGCCCATCTGGAAGTCCACCCACGGTGGCCTCAGTCCCTGAAACGTCGATCGTAATGCGCCCATCAGCAATGGGCGCATTACTGATATGCAAATCGCCAAAAGATTCTGGAACGGCCGGATCCATCCATACACCGCCCCGGGAAACGTAAGCGTCATAGCCCATCATGCTCGTCAGGAGTTGGATAGGCGTGGTTGCTGCCCACGCCTGGGGAGAACACGCGGTGGGATACGGAACTGGCGCCACGAGCTTCTCTCGTTCAAAACCACAGAATAGCTCCGGTAGCCTGCCGCCGGAGAACTCAGCCGCGTCCAGCAGTGCTGTCGCAATCCGTTGCGCTTCATCCACATACCCGTATCGCATTAGTCCCGCGACGATAATTGCGTTGTCATGAGGCCAAACCGAACCGTTGTGGTAGCTGGCCGGGTTATAGGCTGCCATATTGGTAGCGAGAGTCCGCACACCCCAACCGCTGAACAGTTCTTTCGACATCAACCAATCCACCACTTGGGGAACTTTGTCGTCGTCGATAATGCCATGCCAAAGGCACTGCCCCATATTTGAAGCACATGAATCGACTTGCCGCTTTTTGCCATCGAGGGCTATAGCAAAATAGCCCCGGTCCCGAACCCAGAACTGCTCGTTAAATTTCACTTTCAGGCTTGCGGCTTCCCGTGCGAGGTTGGCACCAAGCGCTGGATCACCGGCGTCGTATGCCATCCAGGACCGCGTCAACAGAGCCGTATAGACGTAAGCCTGTACTTCGCACAAGGCGATGGGGGGCTGAGCAAGTCGCCCATCTGCAAAATTGATGCCGTCCCGCGAATCTTTCCAGCCTTGGTTGAGTAGCCCCTGACTACTGAGGCGTTGGTATTCAACAAAGCCGTCCCCGTCTTTGTCACCGTAGTGTCGAATCCAGTCCAAGGCCCGATCGGCATGGGGCAGAAGTTCAGCGATCGTATCTGTCGCGAACCCCCACCGACTCACCGCGCCGAGGACCATCACAAATAGTGGCGTGGAGTCCACGCTGCCGAAATACACGGATTTACCGCCGAGAGCCAAGGATGTAGAAACGTCCAACCGTACCTCATGCAGGATTTTTCCTGGTTCTTCTTCGGTTACGGGGTCGACCACCCGGCCCTGGCGATCAGCCAGTGTCTGGAGAGTGCCTAGGGCCAAGGAAGGATCCACGTCAAGTGACATCCTTGAAGCCCAGAGTGAGTCCCGGCCGAACAACGTCATAAACCATGGAGCCCCGGCCGCGACAACCACACGATCCGGATGGTTCGGATCCTCAATCCGAAGAGCGCCCAGGTCATCATAGCTACGGCGTAATGTCCGTTCTATAGACCGGTTTCCCGCGTGGATCACGGGTATCTTGGCAACCCATTCCTTTCGCCGTGCATCCAGTCGGGATGCAGTTGCGCCGCCAAAGTCCGAAAGCGTCCCACTGCCGCTGCCCCAGGGAGCCGCGGGTAGTGCAGTAATGATCACGGTCCATACAGCGTGTGCCTCGAGGTTTAGCCGGTAAATGAGTCCTTCACTTGTGACCTCAGCTCCGGCACCCTGAACTACCACGGCCCTACTCAGCTCATTCCATGCTGCGCTGATGACGAGAGAGTCCTCGCTCAACTCCCGGCTTATAGTCCAACGTTGCCGAATGCGTGCCTCTTTGACTTCAAACAGATCCGAAAAATCAGCATCAATCCGGAGGCAGACCTCAAACGCAGCAGACTCCATCGAATAGTTTCGAAGAGTTATCCGCTCTTGGAGGCCTCCGCTGACCTCCCTCAGACGTTCAACGAGTAAGCCGCTGTCGGCATGGTTCTCCGCGCCGGGAACCCGCGCTATGAACAAGGCTCGATAGGGCTCCCGAACCTCGGCAGCCAGTGATTCAAGTGCCTGACCATTGATCCGCAATTCCCATTGGCTGAGGACTCTCGTGTCCTGAATGAAGACACCATGCGCGGGCCCGCGAGTAATGTCCCCGTTTGCTTGTGAGATACAAAACGAGGAACCTTCAACCAAAGTGATCGCTCCGGCTCCAACTGAGCCCGCAGCCGTATCCGCGTTCCATCCGGCCATTATTCGGACCTTCGACAACAATTTCGTTTCTGGAATGTGGTCCCTCTCGGGAAGACATTGCAGCCTTCCTACCGAAGTTACCCCGGTATGCCGACGACCACCAGACCGTCCGGCTATCGAATGAGCTCGGTGCCCATGCGCTACCTCACGCTTGCGGACGCTTGAGCCCATCCTTGGACCGCGGCGTAAAACGACTCAACAAGGAGAGCCGAGATCTCGGTCGAGGAAAGGCCCTCCGTATCACGCAGGTCGCCCACTTCACGGGAATGGAACAGGGTGTTGAATAGCTGAAGCCCGTTTCGGTAATACCGTTCGGAAACTCCAATCTCACGCATGGCCTCCCTGATGGGACGTTCCCACGTTTCGCTCATGACCACCGCTGTGCTTTCGCCCTTGTCGAGCCGCTCCAAGAAGCCCCGCGGCGAACGTATTTGGGTAAGGGCCTTGCCGTAAATTTCCAGAATTTCCACCCATTTCACGCAGACGTCCTCGAAGAGCCGCTTGCCACCAAGATGGGAGGCAAGGCTGTAATCACGTGCGTTAACCAACACGCTGTAGAGGAACTCGGTATGCAGGTTCTGAAGAGTGGGGAAATACCTGTATGCGGTAGCCACAGAAACCTGAGCACGATCCGCGATTGCCTGCATGGTGGCGCCTGCGGGGTCGGACCTGAGCAACGCCCCTGTGGCATTCAGCAGCTGGCCTACGCTTCTAAGCGCATCCTTTCGCAGACCGGTCCTGTCGAGCAGCCCCGCGGGATCAGACATGGATGCCTCCTTCGTAGACAAGTCGGTAGCGGCAAGTAGACCGACATGATAAATATCTCCTGAGGCCGCCTTGGCCCTACACCGTACTTGGGACCTATCTCATGTTACCGAGGCCTAATGATCTTACGCGTTGCAGCCTACCCAGACCCTGGTCCCTACCAGCCATGCAAGCTGGCTCGCGGTGACGAAGGCCCAGTCGGACGATCTTGTCCGTCTGAATGTGAGGGACGAACTAAAATTGCCATCATTTGCTGAGTGGCCTGATGGTCGATCTCCATGCCGCATCCATCAAGGGCACGGATCGGGACGCACATGCGTCCGCTGGATACGAGCCAGGCAGCCTCGGCGCTTCGCAGCTCCTTCTCTTCAATGGGCCCTGTAAGGGTTCGATACCCAGCAGCCTCAAGTCCGGCAAAAATGCGGGCCTGCGTAGTGCCCGGAAGGACTCCGTCGTCGGCGGGGGGCGTGCGGTAGCCGGTGCTGTCCCTGATTATTAGGGTAGATGCCGGACCTTCGAGAACGTAGCCGTCGCTGCTGAGGAATACGGCGTCATCTGCGCCGCGGCGTGCAGCTTCCCGTAGAGCTGCTCTATTGACGGCATACGAAAGCGTCTTTGCCCCTTGCAGCAACCATGGCGCCACTTGCGCAATGTTGCGTGGATAACCACGGTTAAGTGTGACCACATCGATGCCGTTGCTACGGTCAGACGAGTAGTCGGGCCCCTCCATACCGTAGATCCAGACAGTTGGATCAAATTCGTGTTCGCGACCTCGTGTCACAAATATTTTGACCAGCAACTCTGGCACCGGGTCGTGCTGCCTAATCGCAGCAACGACGCCATCGCCGATGGCGCCAATGTGAAGGGCTTGCAGGTCAAGCATTTCCGCTGAGCGCTCTAGCCTTTCTAGATGTGCGTGGAGCTCCATCGGTCGGCCGTCGATGACGCCGACTGACTCAAAGACGCCGTCACCGCGTGTAACCCCCAGATCGAGAGGGTGAATCGGAAGCTCAAGGGGATTCCAGGCGGTCATCTTAAAGGGACGGCTCGATTCTCTCGCGGCGCCCTCCAAGAGGAGGAGTACGGGTCCGCTCGTCGACGTCATGTCAGTCCGTTTTGACGATGTAAACATCGCAAGGAGCATTGTGTGCCACGGTGTTCGCAACGCTGCCAAGGACGCGCTTGAAGCCTTGCATCCGGCGGTTTCCAATTGCGATAACAGAAGCAGCGCAACCCTCTGCGTGCTTCATCAGGGCCAGGGCAGGGGGCCCTTCGACGGCAAACGATTCGATCTTCACGTCGGACGCACCGAGCGCATCAGCGGTCTTCCGCGCCACTGCCGCAGCTCTGTCCTTGTCCGCCACCATCCATCTGTCGCTGTCGTTACTGACAATGCCGCTTCTGTCAGTCTCAAACGCCGTAACGATGTGGAGCGTAGCGCCAAGGGCGACAGCTAACTGCTTGGCGGAGCGGGCTGCTTTCGCTGCTGTGTCGGTGCCGTCTACGCCGACGACGATGATGGGTTCCATGTGCTTCCCTTTGCTGTTGATGTGCCGGCCTTGCTCGCGCAGGTCGGTGAGTGATTCTTCCGAGAATGTAGTCTCGGGCAGTCGGCTGACTCAGCGATGATTTGCCGTGAAGTAATCGGCGATGCGTCGAACGCCCTCTCCCAGGACGTCCTTTTCGGCGGTGAGCGACAGTCGTATATGGAATTCACCTGCCGGCCCAAACTCCCGTCCTGCCCTGGCCAGGACGCCTGCTTGGGCCAATTCCTTAATCACATCGAGTGATGGCCGCAAGGAGTTGTAACGAGGGAAAACGAAGAGCCCGCCTTCCGGAACCGCCACGGTAATTCCTGGAACGTCCTGAAGGCCGCGGACTACGAAATCCCGACGATCCTGCAAAACGTCGCGCATCGAATCCGCCCACGGAGATCGTGCGCGGAGCGCAACCAGCGCTGCGCGCTGCGCTACCGCGTTGATGGACGTAAGCGTGTTGCGGTGAATGAGGCGAATGTCGTCGACCAGGGGCCGAAGAGCGACGGTGTACCCCACCCGCCACCCCGTCATGGCGGAGGACTTTGAAAAGCTCTGGCAGTAGATCAACTGCTCTCGCCAAGCGTCGATCGCCAAGGCGGAGGTGAAAGACCTTCCATCGAAGACGAATCGATCACAAACTTCATCGGCGATGACGATGACGCCATGCGCCGAGGTCAGTTCGGCCAGTTGTGTCAGCTCTTCCTTGGAGAACACCGCGCCACTGGGGTTGGAGGGGTTCACCAGAATCAAAGCAGTGCATCCCGGAAGGGCGTCCTTGATGGCGTCGAGATCAAGGTGCCCGGTATGGTCCAAAGGCACGTATACGGCTTCGGCCCCGGCCATGTGAACTGCTGCCGAGAAAAGGGAGTACGTCGGGTCGGGTAGGAGGACCTTGTCCCCCGGCGACAGAATGGCTGCCATTGCTGCCGCTGCACCGGAGCTGGCTCCGTTGGTGATAAGGACATGTTCGGCGCCGTAGGTGTACCCACTGACGCGTGATGCCTCAAGGGCGGCTTCGGCCCGGAGTTCCGGATCCCCGTTCAGATCTCCGTAGTGTGTCCAGCCGTCATGCAATGCTTCGATTGCAGCGTCAACGACCAACGGTGGTGTTTCGAAATCGGGGTCTCCGCTCCCGAGAGAGACTACATCCCCCTCCATACTGACGATACCGGGACGGAGGCTGCCGGAACGGAGTCTATCCACGATGGGGGACGGGGTGAGCGGAGGCATTTCTTCTCTTTCTATTATTGCTCGGCGGTCCGTCTGGAGCGTCGATGCGAGGATCAATCACGAGGCCGTCTTCCGGGTCATCAGATGACGGCCTCGTGCGCTTGGAATCGAATTGACTAGGGAGGTCTGCGGCTTGCTGGCTACTTTGACCCGTTGACCACTGGCTTCTCGATTGCCATGGCGGGCAGCTCCCACTTATCGAGGATCTTCTGGTACGTTCCGTCGTCAATCAACGTCTGCAGAGCTTCGAGCAGTGCTTTCTGCAAATCCGATTCGCCCTTGCGAATGCCGGCGCCGTTAAGCCCGGGTCCGTAATACGTGTCCACAAGTTCGAGCTCGCCGTTCGAGGCCTGGACCTGGGCGCGGGCCAGAGCGTACTCGATGGGCAGTGCGTCGACCCGCCCGTTGGTAAGGGCGAGTTGGGCGTCGGCTACTGTGGGGAATCCTTGAACGTCAACGGAGGGCTTCCCGGCGGCGACACATGCTTTACCCTGCTCGGTCGCCAGGATTACGGACTTCGCTCCTGTCGCGCCGGCGACTTTGTGTCCGCAAAGTTCCTCCATACTCGTTACTTTGGTCGGGTTCCCCTTCTTGACGACGAAGGTCTGTTGGCTCTTTGCATAGTCGACGAAGTCGATCTGTTCCTGTCGGGCCTTAGTATCGCTGAAGTTCGCCATTGCAACGTCGAACCTTCGCGAGGTCAAACCGGTCACGAGCGCGGCAAACTTTGTGTTGGTAATCTCGGGGGTCAAGCCCAAAGTCTTGGAGACGGCAACGATGAAGTCCGCTTCAAGCCCTTTGATGGTGGCGCCGTCGGTGAACAGATACGGGGGCTGAGAGGTTTCTCCGCCAACCTTCAGGACGCCCCTGTCCCTAATGGCAGCTGGCAGCAGGTCGCGCGCCTTACTGTTGACCGCGAGATCCCCGACGGCGTCCGAAGCGGCCAAATTTGAGACCGCAGCCGACCCGCCGGCTTGAGGTGCCGCCCCGGATGATGTCGCTGACGGTGTGCTGGAACAGGCCGTCATTGCCAGCAGTGAAGCTACCGCCAGACCAGCCATGAATTGTTTGCGCATGTTGCCCCTTTTCGGGTGAAGGCCGCGTATCGAATGACGCAGAGTCCAGTAACTAAGACCGTAGTCTGATGTGGGTAAAGCTTCTCAGTTGACCTCACGCCCCGTCAATAGCTTTGAGAAATTGAACCAAATCTCCCACAAGGCGGGCATTCCTGGGATAAGGATGGCCCCCTAGGACGCATGCCCCATCGGCTCTTCACGGGGATCTGTCTCAAACTTTCTCGAGAAAGGGGGTGACAAATGCTACTCAAGAGTGCATTCTTATTTGTGAGCCACCTTACATGCATCCCTCGATGTTGCGTTCCGAAGGTGCTCCACCGCGGCCACCATCGATCTAACTCTTCGGTTCTCAGCCCCGTACTTGACGGACTCCGGCTAACCACGGAAGGAACAATGACTACCACCCCAACTGGAGCGACTCCCCTGACTCAGGAGCCCTCTTCGCGACGCCCTCTTCGCATCATTCGAAAGAAAAAGACCGGTCAGGTCATCCTCGCGGTTGCAATGACTGTCCTCGTGGCTGCACTGGTGCTTAACCTTGCAGGAAATCCCAACATGCAGTGGTCCACAATGTGGGAACACGTATGGGACCCTCAGGTCCTTAAGGGGCTTTGGACCACAGTCGTTCTGACCGTCATTTGCATGATCACAGGCACGCTTCTTGGTGTCCTTCTGGCAACCATGGCACTGTCAAATAACAAGGTGCTGCGCGTCATTTCAGTCGGATACGTCTGGATATTTCGGGGCACCCCGCTGCTGGTGCAGCTGATTATCTGGTACAACTTGGCTGCAATATTTCCCACACTCGGGATCGGCATCCCCTTTACCAGCCTTGGAATCAGCATCGATACCAATACCGCAATTACTGGCTTTGTCGCGGCACTGCTGGGCTTCACTCTGAATGAGGCTGCATATATGTCAGAAATCGTCCGCGCCAGCATCGGCGCCGTCGATACGGGTCAGGCCGAAGCCGCGAAGTCAATCGGCATGGGAAGCGGCATGACGATGCGGCGGATAGTGCTGCCGCAAGCCATGCGCGTACTTGTCCCACCCACAGCGAACCAGGCAATCAGCATGCTCAAAGCAACCTCTTTGGTAGCTTTCATCGCTGGCGGTGACCTATTGACGGCAGTTCAGGACATCTATTCAGTTAATTTCGCGGTGATCCCCCTACTGTTGACCGCCTGCTTCTGGTACTTGGTAGTCGTTTCCATTGCCAGTATTGGTCAGCACTTCCTCGAGCGAAAAGTGGGCAAGGGCTTTACTACGTTCACCGCCGAGTCAGCACTGGCCGGCATCCCAGCCACCGAGAAGGGCGAAGCCAAATGAACATGGTCGAAATCCACAACGTCGGAAAGAAATTCGGGCACAACGAAGTGCTGAAAGACATCAGTCTTTCAGTGGCGGAAGGCACCGTCGTGGCCATCCTTGGCCCGTCCGGGTCTGGCAAGTCAACGCTGCTGCGGTGTATCAACCACTTAGAGACCGTAGACACTGGCGAAATTCTCGTGGACGGCCACCACATCGGATATAAGCGTGTTGACGAGAACACCCTCCGCGAGCTGTCCGAAAAGGAACTGGCCAGGCAGAGGGCAATCACCAGCATGGTGTTTCAAAGATTCAATCTCTTCGCCCACAAGAGCGTCCTGGAGAACATCATTGAAGGACCCGTGAAGGTTCTCAAGAGGCCCAAGGAACAGGCGAAGGCGCGGGCCTACGAACTGCTGGACTCAATCGGACTGCGACACCGCGCCAATGCCTTCCCAGCGCAGCTCTCCGGCGGCCAGCAACAGCGAGTTGCTATTGCCCGGGCCCTCGCAATGGATCCGAGAGTAATCCTCTTCGACGAACCGACGTCGGCGCTGGACCCAGAACTTGTAGGCGAGGTTCTCACCTTGATGAAGAAAGTAGCTCAGACAGGTATCACGATGCTCGTAGTAACCCACGAAATAGACTTCGCCAGGGAAGTCGCCGACCAAGTGGTCTTCATGGCTGACGGTTACATAGTCGAGGCCGGCGACCCGGATAAGGTGCTACGAACACCTGAGCATGCACGTACTCGAGACTTCTTGGCGAGGGTGCTTTAGCCGCTAGAGTGGAATGTGGCCTGACGGGATTCGCAGGCTTCGCCGGGGTTTCCTGCGCGTCCCATGGGCGCCCAGGAACCCCTCACTCTGGACTTGGTTCAGAGTGATTAAAATCTTCGGAGGTTGGACCCTTTGCCCGATGTAGGCCTCATCGATAAATCCGGGCTCCGCAGGGACGCACTGCGGAATATCGGACAGCTCTTACGGGCTACAGGTGACCTGCTACGTTCGAATCCGTCCGAGGCGAGCATGCAGAACATAGCGGAAAAGGCGAATGTCTCTCCCGCGACTGCTTACCGGTACTTCCCTACGCTCCAGCATCTTCATACGGAGTTTCTTTACAGCATCTTGGTCGCAGTCCGTGACTTTAGCTTTGGCTCACAAGCTCGTGGCACACAGCTCTTTGAAGCTGTGTGCCTGAACTGGGTGGAAACTCTGGAAATGTACGGTCCGGCGCTTACACAAATTCGATCAACCCAGGGTTTTCTGGAGCGCCTCGACGTCGATGACAGCGTTGCAACCGTTATCAGAGACACTTGGGAACGGCCCGTGCGGGAGGTACTGAGGGAACTTGGTATCTCGGAGAAACACACACGACATTGCCTGTTCCTATCCAACACACTTCTCGATTCCCGTGAGATCGGGGACCTTCTTCAAACCGAAGGGCTGACGAGAAAGCAGCTTGCTTTCCTCCTGTCCGAGGCATTTTACGGCGCCGCGCGTGGCTGGTCTCAGGCGGCTGCCCAAATCTTCGTGAATGTAGAACACGAGAAGGTCTTCTTGGACAGTCCGACACCTGATGGAACCTAGGTCAAGTGGGTTCGGCGTCGCGCGTGTCGCCTGTCTTCACCTTTAGGGGCTACAGGTAAACCCCGAGCCAAGCGTTGCGTCTGTTCCTGATTCAGCCCGCACAAGGTAGATGCATCGATCGGGTCCCAAACCCTCGTCTTATAGCCGATGACAAGCAACTGGTCACGTTGCTCCTCAAGTTTGGCTTTCTCCGTGCGCGCTAGTTGCAATTCGCGCCGCGTAGCCGTCAACCTGGCAAGAACTTTCTGCGCGGGCTCTTGGGACGGGTGCAGATCTTGGAAGGCGACGCCCATCAGCCTGATATTCCTGGCCGTTTCCGACGCAGCCACCGCAATAGCACGGAGCGGAATCCCATCGATAACGGCCTGGCCGATCTGCTCATTAACGGAGTTCGCGAGGTCCCGGGCTCTGCTGGTGGCATGGCTGAGGCACTGACGATTCACCAACAGGGCGTGTCTCAGCTGTTGGCTCTGAAGCGTCTCGCGAGCCTTCTCTTTGGCTCGGTGACGATAGCCCGTTTCATTGGCTTCAGCCTTAGCTTCGGATGGTTGGGCATGTCTCATTCCATAGGTCCTCTCATCGCCAGAGTCTGTCGGGTTGGGCCTATTGGCATCCTTCAGGTCGGATCCAGACCCGCAGGCTGCCTGGGTTAAACCTGCTGCGGGTTCTCGTCCACGTCATGGTCAAAGACAAACATGTGACCTGGGTAGTGGCTGATCACCGCATCTGCACCGATGTGGGGTAGGAAAAGCTGGGGTGTCACACCGCAGGCCCAGAAAACGGGGACGTCACCGGGTCTGGGCTCCGGAACCGGCCCGAAATCCGGACTCAACAGCTGCACGCCAATCGCCGATGGATCCCCTACGTGAACCGGTGCGCCGTGGCCTTTCGGATATCGTGCGGTGATCTCGAAAGTCCTGGAAACCTGACGTTCTGGAATTAGGCGCACGCTGACCACCAAAGGGCCCCCCATTTCGCCGACAGGGTTGGTGGGGAGATTACTAACATAGGCCGCCGGCGCTGGACTCTGAGGACTTCGGCCAAAATCAACTCCGGCTCGCTCCAGAGGACCCTCCCATGTGTGACTGCATCCCAGAAGAAAGCCTACGGAGTCCGGGCGCCAGTAGTTGATGACGTCCTCAGGTTCGGCGGTCAGTTCTCCGTGCTCCCAGACCCTGTAACGGGGTAGAGCGACTCGGACATCGGCCACAGTGGTACCCAACGTCACGATGGGGTTGCCCGGCTCTGTGACAGCGATAATGGGGCATGCTTGAGGATTTCGCACGCAATACAAGAGAAATTCGAAGGCCTTGTCCTTAGGGACGATGACAAGATTGGCCTGCTGCTTCCCTGGCAGGAGCCCTGCCGTTGTCTTGTTCCAGTGGCCAGCAGATATCAGCTCTCGCAGCCGGGCTGCGGTGTGGACGGTCTCCGATGAGTTAGTCATTGTCCGGGTTCACTCCTTGATGTATTTCGAACGGGCAGCGAATCAAACGAGCTGCAGACCCCACAGGATCAGCATGGGAGGGTCAGGCGGGCCGACGGGTTGCAAAATGGCTGTGCGCCCGCGGCGGCGACCCGTGAGATTCAATATCCCATGCCGGTGAGATACCGTGACCTCGAAGGATGATCTCCATCCGGCTCCGGAGGTGCTTGAGTTGGCGGTGCTGTTCGCGCACTCGTTCCAGCGCTTCGCGGGTTTCAACCATTTCGAACGTCAGTAAGTCACCCGGTCTCGACTGCGCAAGAATATCCAGTCCCACTGCCGTGACAACTGCCGGGACCGCATATCCGGCAGTCACGCCCCGTCCGCGGTGAAGTACCAGCAATTCGTCCTCCGAGGGGACCTCAACGGCTCCTAAGGGAACTCCAGTCGAGAGGAGCTCCCCAATCGTCTGACGGACCGGGACTCTTCCTTGCAACCTCATGCCGATGTGGTTACTCCGCGCACCTACCGTGTACTTTTCCTCGAATAGTCGACGGATGCTCGCACCAAACTCGTGGTAGTCGGGTCCTTCCGTCACAGTCACAACCGGTTTGTTGTTCTGTGGTCGCAAGGGAACATCTGGCCTGGCTAAGGGTACGTCCATGTATTTGAGCGCAGTTAGTGGTGTGTTGTGACGCGCGCCGACGCGTGCTCCATCGCTGAGGTGCGTGCCGAAGCCGATCAAAGTATCAGGGGCGCAGCTACCGAGCAGCATAGGGACCTGTAAATTGCCAGAGACGGAAAGGTAGTTCCGAAGGCCATTTCCTTTTTGTTGGATTTCAAGCAATTGCCCTGACATCAGAGGCATAGTCTCCCACGAGGAGCGGAGGACGCCGTCAATGCGGATCTCCGCCATGGCGCCTGTCACGGCGATGAGGAGATCGGAGTCCGCTGTCATACGGAAGTCGGCAAGGGTCATCTCAATCAGTGGCGCATTGTGTTCGTTACCCACGAGGGTGTTGGCGACTCTGGCCGCGAACTGGTCCAAAGCACCGTTGGTAGATTGCCCGAGATGGGTTGCGTGTCGCCCCAGGTCCGTGACAACCGCCATGCCGGATTTCTTGATGGTCAGTTCAGCGGGCATCGATTTCTCCTAACGGAGTGTTCTGGTACTTCTCCCATTCCGCCTCTTTGATAGGAAAGAACTTTAGAGAATCTCCGGGACGGTAGGCCAGAATAGGGCTGTTCTGGACATCAACGAGCGTGAGCGGCGTCCTGCCTAACAACTGCCATCCGCACGGAGCGGGAGTAGGAATAACGTTGGCTTGTATACCGGCGACGACCACCGATCCGGACGGTACGCTCGTTCGTGGATCCTGCCGACGGGCCACCGGGGAAGGGAATCCTGGCCCGTCCAGCATGGGAGCTCCGGCCTGGGCCAGGCACCGAATTTTCAGTGCTGAGCGGCATACGATTCCGATCACATCCCGTATCGGGAGCGCTAGCTTCTCACTCACGGACTCGATATCTGGACCGTACTCACCTCCGAAAACCACGGGAACGTGGAACACCGTACCTGAGGCGCGATTTCCCAGCATTCCGTCGTCGAGGGTCTCCAACCTGAGCGAGATCATATAACGCAAGTTCTGATGGTCTGTGGTGACCGGATCAAACTCGACAAGCAGCGAATCGTACGTTGGGACTACGCCTCTTACTCCAGGGACGTCATACTCGCGGAGCCATACTGCGAGAGCCTGAACGGTGAGCCAGTTGCGTTCTCGATCGGAATAGGCAGCCGTTAGCCGCAAGGCTGAGTCACCGCAGTCTCGAATGCTGATTTGTTGGGCAAGCAACTCACTCACCAACGCCGGTCTTGGCGTCAAGGGTGCCGCCCGGTAGATGCCAGCACGCGATTTGGCCAGTGACACCCTGGTGGGGTCGTGCGTTCTTGAACATCAGGCATGCTCGGCGCGCGGCTCTCAGGAGGAGGATTCCGTGTACGCGCTGTTGGGTTGGCACGGGTTTCACCTTTCGATGGTTCTCTGCATGACCCCTAAGGGTTGTGATATCAACCACACCTTATCGCTGATTGTTGTATTGTGCAACAAGACCTCAATTCATCCGAGTCTTGCTAGTCTAGTAATGGGCAGTTTCGCGCAGTTATCGCATCGGAGGACGGATGAACCAAAAGACCAGCCAGATCATTGACGGCTTGCGCCCCAACAAGCCACACCGTCTTACCTCGGCGGAGCAAACATCCGATGTCATCAGGGAGGCGATCACTACCGGTGTTCTCACTCCTGGCATGAAGCTTCAGGAGGAAGCCCTCACTGCGTCCCTAGGCGTTGCGCGAAATACTCTGCGTGAGTCCTTCAAGACACTGATTCACGAGGGACTGCTCGTTCACGAAATCAACCGCGGTGTTTCGGTCGTCAAGGTGACGGTTGACGGCATACGCGACGTCTACGCAGTCAGAGAGCTCCTCGAAGTGAATGCACTCCGGGATTGCCCCGCCGACGCGGATATTTCAGCTATAGCCGCGGCTGTCGAGAGTGCAAGGACAATGGTTGAGAAAGACGATTGGCTGGGGGTCGGCACGGCCAATATTGCCTTCCACCGGGCGATTGTGGCGCTGGCCGGGAGTTCTCGGCAGAATGCAATAATGAGGTCGTTGTTGGCCGAAACGCGACTTCATGTGTCTGCGTGGGGACACCCCCGCGAGTGGCACGCACCGTTTGTGGAAAAGAACCGCCAAGTATATGAGATGTTGGCCCGCGGCAGACGCGATGAAGCCGCCGTACTCATGAGCCAGAATCTTAAAGAGTCCTGCAGGATCTTGGTAGCCCGTCATGAGGAAGGTCACCACGAGAATCTGGCCGGCTAATTCACCCCACCTGGACGGTAGCCCTCCGCAGCACCCATGACCGATGTCGCCAGCCGTTGCGTTATCTCCTGGGCGCTGAGGTCTTCCGACATACGAAGGTCCAAAATTTCCCTGGGGTCAGAGAGTGCGTTGCAAATAAACAGTGCCTGCCGGAGCATTTCCGGTGGCAGCCGCAGATCGTCAATGAGCTCACGCAAAGGCCGCTCCCAAATGGCTTTGGACACGGCGATGACGCTGTCCCCACCGTCCAAACGCTCGAGGAAGCCAGCCCTGGACCTCAGCTGCACCATCACCCGACCGTGCTCCAGCACCAGCTCCACCCACCGGTTCATCACAGCAGTAAAAAGTGCAGGCCCTCGAAGCTCGCTTCCAACCGAAAAATCCTCCAACGACTCCAGGATCCGTACCATATAAGCCTTCAAAAGCTCATCCAAGGACGGAAAATACCGATAAGCACTCGCAGTGCCGATCCCCGCGCGCGTTGCAATCGACGCCATCGAGTAGCTGCCAGGATTGATGGACACCTCCTCATTTACGGCGTCGAGCAGTCGCTGAATATTGCGTCGAGTATCGCTACGCAACAGGACTCCTTCTGTCGAGTGATGTACCGGTCTTCTCCTGAAGCTGACTCAAACGCGTCAATGCCCCGCCAACTGCCCCGGATATGCGCTGCGATATCTGTTGGGCGCTGAGGCCTTCCGACATACGAAGGTCCAAAATTTCCCTGGGGTCAGAGAGTGCGTTGCAAATAAACAGTGCCTGCCGGAGCATTTCCGGTGGCAGCCGCAGATCGTCAATGAGCTCACGCAAAGGCCGCTCCCAAATGGCTTTGGACACGGCGATGACACTGTCCCCACCGTCCAAACGCTCGAGGAAGCCAGCCCTGGACCTCAGCTGCACCATCACCCGACCGTGCTCCAGCACCAGCTCCACCCACCGGTTCATCACAGCAATAAAAAGTGCAGGCCCTCGAAGCTCGCTTCCAACCGAAAAATCCTCCAACGACTTCAGGATCCGCACCATATAAGCCTTCAAAAGCTCATCCAAGGACGGAAAATACCGATAAGCACTCGTGACACCGACTTCCGCCCGGGCTGCAACGCTTTGCATTGACAGACCCTTCGGATTCAGAGTCACTTCCTCTGCGGCAGCTCGAAGGAGACTGTTCAAGTTTCGCCGCGTGTCGCTACGCAAGTGTGTTCCTCATCTGCCGGGAATATCGTGCCCCAATTGTCCCAGAAAGCTCATGACTCTGGCGGTAGAAGCCTGCAGTACAGAGTCACACTAGAGATCGCACAACGTCGACGAACCTCCGGAGGCCTTCCTTCAAGCTGTCAGAATCAGTGGCGAAGGAGATGCGGATGTAGCCCTCGCCTGATGGTCCATATTCGCTGCCCGAGCGCACAATCACGCCTCCCTCAGCGAACCGAGCTGTCATTTCATCTGAACTAAGAGAGGAGTCGATTCGCACCCAAGCGTAGAACGCGCCCTGAGGGGTAAGAAGCGAAATCCCAGGTTCCCCGGACAGGAGATCGACCACAATGTCCCGCCGCAACTGGTATGACAGCGCAAGCTTCTCCAGAGTCGCGGGGTCCGTTTCAAGCGCTTCCAGGGCAGCGTCTTGGACGAAAGTGTTAAGAGCACCATTTATGGAGCGGTGGACGAGGTTGATTTTGTCCGCGAGAACCGCAGGAGCGACGACGTAACCGAGCCGCCAGCCTGTCATGGCGTACGTTTTCGAGAAAGTGCTGCACAGAATGACTTGGTCGGCGATTGCTTCCAGCTCCAGGACTGACAGGAATTTTGCCCCGTCAAAGACGATATCCGAGTACGCCTCATCGGAGAGAAGCAGCATGTGCGGGTTCGCCTCCATGATCCCAGCCAAAGAGCGCAACTCCTCGACGCCATAGATCCTACCGCTCGGATTTCCTGGATTACAGAGGATAATCATCCTGGCTACAGCAGACTCTGCCTGAATCCGTCGAAGGTCGAGGCTGCCATCGGGTTTATTGGGGATCCAGACCGCCTCCGCGCCCGCCATCGCCAAGTGGTCCGCGTACAAAGAGTACGTCGGTTCAGGTATCAGCACACGGTCCCCTGGGTTAATTACGGCCAGAATGGTCGCTGCAAGGCCAGCGCTTCCGCCGTGCGTGATCACAATTTGATCTGGGGAGACAACCCGTTCTGCCTTTGCCGACATCTTAACCGCGAGAGCACTCTGCAGTTCAGGTGCACCCGTGAGCTTTGTATAGCGCGTCCGCCCATTCCTCAGTGCCTCAACTGCGGCCTCCACAATTCGGTCCGGCGTTCCAGAGTCTGGCTCGCCCATCGACAAGGCGATCGCACCCGTAGGTGTTGCGCCCAGCGATGAGGGGCGGCGAGAGGCCTTGGCGATGCGTTCTGCTGCATCGGAGCCCACGGCGGTTACTTCGTTCAATCGGTAGGTCGTCATTGGATCCATTCCTATGCGAGGCGACATGATGTTGGCCGCCCACCGGAACGGGGCGAAACCCCCGCTTTGCATGACAGCCAACTATGGTTCAAACTGAGAATAGTTTACCAATCCGAATCCAATTATCAATAGCCGCCAGGAGACATGATGTTCATAGACGCCCCTACCACCACTCTAAAAGTCAAGGATCGCCCGGCAGTTGCGACTGACCTCGTCCCCCTGCTGAGCCAGTACCCGGCCGCTAATGTTGGTGATGCTATGGATCGCTTGAACTTGATGGATTCTTCGATCAAGACGCAGTGGAGCGGTGGAAGGTGCGCCGGCCCGGCACTTACAGTCCTGACCCGCGACGGCGACAACCTGGCAATACACAGGGCCCTTGATGATGCTTTACCTGGAGATGTCCTTGTGATTAGTGCTTTGGGCGGCAGCGCACGCGCAGTTTTCGGCGATCTCCTCGCAGAAGTCTGCCTGGCGGCGGGCATCGCTGGAGTAGTCCTTGATGGACTAACGAGGGACCGAGCCGTCATCGAATCCCTCGGATTGCCGATTTGGGCGCGGGGCGTATCCCCTGCCGGCCCATCCAAGTACGGTCCCGGCCAGGTCTGGACCCCCATCGCGTGCGGCGGCGTGGTTGTTAACCCGGGCGACTTGATTGTGGCAGACGACGATGGAGTTGCTGTCGTTCCCCAACAGGATGTCAGGCCCGTGGTGGACAGGCTTGCAGTTATTGACGGCTTCGAGGAATCATTCCGCCAAAAGGTGCGGAACGCTTCACTCTCGGCTCACTAAAGCCAAAGGCAGGACCCGGTGGACCTGCTCGGGCCCCTCACCGGTGTCCTCCGGAAATTTCCTTGGCACGGCTCAGGAGCTATGAGAATCCCAGTCCTGTCCACTCCCTGCTGGAACCTGTTTTTGGGCTGTCACCCAAGCTAAGTACTGGCGGGCCGCTCAGTTTTTGGAGGCATGAAGTGTTAGTCAAGCACATCAATTGGTGTGATCTGGTGGGAGCCCTCGTAGATATTCGACGGCACGGCGCGCGCGTAGCGTCAGGAAAGGTTGCGGACGCACGAGGTGATTCTTCAGTTCTGTGGCTGGAGCGTGATGGAATGCGTGAGCGGACCATGTTCGAGGCAGCCCTTGGTTTTGAAGTCTGGGCAGAAACCCTGGAGTCCGCAGAGCAGATGTCACTTCGACATCGCCACTGGCGAGAACTGATCGGCGTTGTGGTGGAGATACGACACAGCGGAATGCGCGTTGCAACAGGAATCGTTGATAACGCTACGAATGACTCTTCAATACTTTGGTTGGCCCGGGACGGGATACAGGACCGAGCAATGTACGAATCCGCCTCGGGATACGAAGCGTGGGTTAAGCCGCGTGAACTGGAAGGTACCTCGCGATATAGGTTGACGCTTCCAGCGCTGACGCGAAGCAACTCCATGCCTATACCCCGAGCCTGAGGTCTAAGTGCATCTATCCGGATGGAAGGGTGCATAAGCGGCGCGCGCGTGACAGCACCCTGAGTTGCCAGGCGCGACTCATGCCTGAGGGCGACGTCCAATGGGGCTGCCTTGTGCGGAAGCATTGGGTGCCTTCGTCGATGTTCTTCTTCCGCGGGCCATGCGGACTCTTCAGAGTGATCTCTATGCCGTCAGACCCATAGTCCTGGCTCACGCGGCAACGGGCGCTTCCGTCTTTGAGCCCATAACGCAGACAGCACAGTCGCCTGCTCGGACAATATTGCACGGTCTAGCGAATGCCCGGCGTAAAGATGCCCACATTGATCAGGTTAAAACCCACTCCTTGTCGAACCGTCCCGTGCGACTGCCCTGCCGGGAATTGCCCCAAAGCAAAATGCCTCGTCCATCATTGGCTGGACGAGGCATTCTGCTCGGACGCAGGGTACCCGCGTCCGGACTTCTAGCTGCGCGGAGCCTTCCGGATCAATTTATGAGCTGCGGCCTGCGCAACAGGCCTCATGACTACCTGGTCGAGGTTTATGTGGTGGGGCAGATTCAAAGAGTAAGCCACGACGTCAGCCACGTCCCCGGCAAGCAAGGGCTTTTCGACACCTGCATAGACTTTGTCTGCAGCTTCCTTATTCCCCTTAAGCCTATTAAGAGAGAACTCCTCGGTGTGCACGAGTCCAGGCGCAATCTCGATAACTCGAACGTTGTGCTCGGCTTCTTCCAAGCGCAGAGTGTTGGCTAGCGCATGTTCAGCAAACTTAGCGGCGGCATACCCACCGCCGCCTTCGTAGGTCACCAGCCCAGCTGTTGAAGTCAAAAGGACGACGGAGCCTTCGCCGTTTTCTCTGAGAGCCGGCAGGAATCCTTGGACCATCCGCAGGGTTCCGAGCACATTGATGTCATACATCACTTCCCAGTCGCTCAACTTACCGACGGCCAGAGAATCTACGCCTAATGCACCACCAGCGATATTCACCAATGCGTCAATGCCTCCCCCTGACAGCACTTCGGCGACTACGCGTTCGACAGCGACGCTGTCAGTGATGTCTGCGACTACAGCCGTCGCCCCTGTTTCGGCGGCCAAGGCGGTCAATCTGTCTTCCCGCCTGGCGACGGCGACCACGTCCCACCCGCTCCTTCGTAGAGCACGAACCGACGCTGCGCCGATTCCCGAGCTTGCACCGGTTACTACGGCTCGTTTAGACATTTTCATTGCTGCTTTCATTAGTCATTTCTGTTGCAAATTCCTCGTCAGACATTTCCTTCTTGCGCCCCCACCCAGTGGTGATGGCTACAGCGAATACAACGAGGAGGAACAAACTCGGAAGCACGAAGGGCAGGTAATCGGTAGCACTGAAGCCGTCCGGTATCCACTCCGACTGCGCTATCAAACCCATTGCGATGATTGTTATAGCACTGTGGGGCATGATGCCGTGGAGACCACTGACGGTGCAATCTATGATGTTGGCCGCCCGCGCGCGATCGACGTTGAATTTACGCATGACGGTTCGTACGATTGGCCCACTCACGACGACGCTGACGGAATGAACGGTGGTTACCAAGTAGGTTGTCGCAGCAATCACTGCACTCATCGCCTCGGCTGTGCGAGGGGTCCTACTCACCTTCAGCGCCTGGTTGCCTACCCATTCAATGGCACCTGCAAAACGCAAACCCTCGATGAGAACAAAAAGGAATAGGAAGAAGGGGAAGATGCCCATCATGCCGGTAAATCCGCTGACGATCACACCCTTGGACGAAACAATCTGGCCCGGCTGGATGAGGCCGGTCACGAGGGCAAGGACTATGGAGAAAGTGGCGGCAATGGACAAAGCGAAAATGATGTCCTTGCCGCGCAGCATGAGAAAGATAATGGCAGCTGGAGCAAGCAAGAGGATGAGAGCCAAGGGGTTTGCGTCTTGCACTGCAGCGCCGGGACCTCCTCCGGGCACAGGCGGAAGAATGAGTCCCAGGACGACGTATCCGACAATAGCCAAAGCGCCGGCGATTCCAGCGTACTTGAGGCGCGCTTTTACAACGCGTGCCACTGTGGTCTCTTGGGTTGCGGCCGAGACGATCGTAGTGTCAGAAATTGGGGCCAGGTTGTCGCCCCACATGGCACCGCCAACAATTGCACCAATAACAAGTCCTGGATTCACGTCCAGTGAAATGCCAAGTGGCAGGAGAATCGGAAGTGTGGTGACAACTGTGCCTGCGTTGGTTCCCGTGGCTAAGCCGATAAGTGTGACGAATATGAACAGGATGACGGGAACCATCCACGCCTGAATGTTGAGTGCAGTGGCTCCCCAAACCAATGCCCCGATGAGTCCGCCCGTCTCCAAAGTCTTGGCCATAACCCCCGCCAAGAGGAATGAAACCAGCAAAACCACGAGCATGTCGTTCTTCAGACCGCGGAAAACTATTGCGCTGAACTCCTGTTTGTTCTTGATCAGGAAAAACACGAGCACGAAGCTCACGAACGCGATGGCTCCTCCGGTTGCGGAAGAAAGATCGCCTGTGGTCGCCAGAAACAGTATGCCTACGACGAAGGCGATGAACGGGAAAAGGGCTCCGAGGGCGCCACCATGGAAGTGTCGCGTGCCTTCACGAGCGGTTACTCCATTGGACAATGTCGTGCTCCTTTGAACGGGTACTGCTGAGAATCTGAAGTCTGAAAATTCGAAGGGACACTCCCATCACGTGAGTCTGTGTCTACGAGTTAATGCCGAATTTCTCGGTCATGATGGGAACTCGGTGACGCTGGGTGCTGGGGTTTGTGTCCCTTGTCCACTCAGATGAAGATGACCCGAAGTCATGTCCCGCTACTCCGCTACGTCTGAGAAGCCGGGTTCGGTTCCACCCGGCAACCCGCCGGGTGGAACCTGCTTGAACCGCGTTTCAGCTTGGATCAGGCCGTGTGATCGGCCGCTATCCCAGCCTTACTGGCGACGGTTTACTCGGCGACAATCGCCTGGGCATTCATTTCGTACAGGACGCCCTTGGATAATCCCGCGAAGATCCGCGTCCGGACAGGCAACGGCTCCGCGGTGAAGTATTCCTCGTAGATCCTGTTGAATTCAGCGTTGTCGGCCTCGTGAACGAGGATGGCGTTGACGGATACGACGTCTTGGAGAGTGGCGCCAACGGAACGCAGGGAGACTTCCAGATTCTCGAAGGTACGGCGTACCTGGCTGCCGAAATCGGGATCGATAGTGCGCTCTGCGTCATGGTAACCGACTAAACCGGATGTGTAGACCAGGTTTCCGCGTCGAACAGCAGATGAATAGTGTCCGAAGGTCAGCGGTGTGGTTTCAGTGTTGGGGGTGCTCATTTTGGCTCCTTTGGCCTAGAAGAAGGTTAGGACACCGTCAACGACGTTGTACTGATCGTCGACGACAGGAAGGAATCGGTTCTTATCAAAGGCCGTGCAGGGATGGGAAACTCCCAGGACGACCAAGTCACCGGGTTCAAGTTGCTGTGCGGGGTCAACTTTGAGGAATGCGTGTTGATCCATCAGGTTGACCACACTTGCGCCTTCGAGTTCCGTAGTGACGGTCCCATCGGCTTTATGGAAACGAAGGGGCACGGGCAAATCGACATCGAAGGGAACGTCCCGTTTACCGATGGCAAGCATCGCTATTCCAGGTTCCGGCCGCGAAACTACCCGCGCCCAAGCCTCGAGAGCATTCTTGAGTAACAGTGATTCGGAGTCGGACCGCCTCCCATCCAGGGGGGAAACTCTTGAGCTTCGCCCTGAATCGTGGCTGATGTAGCCACCGCTGCGTATCATTAGTTGGACCGGCTTTACGGATGACTCCCAACCGCTGCCCAGCTGTTCGATGACAACGTCAAAGTAACCGCTTCCGCCGGCACTGACCAGTACCTGGTCTGACTCAAAGACATCTGCGCTCAGGAGCAATTCTGTTGCCGCGCGGGTTCGGTCGAAGAATCTTCTCGCGGCCGCGATCGCTTCTTGCGGAGTGCCGACAGCTACTGCTCCCTCAAAGCTCTCCACGCCAACTAAACGCAGGTGTCGGGAGTTCTTGACGGCCTCGGCAACAGCGAGTAGTTCCTCATCATTTCTTACGCCACATCGCCCCCCGGCTGAGCCGATTTCCACGAAGACCGGGAGTTGCACTCCAGTTCCTTGAGCGGCAGCATCAGCCGTGAGTACGGCATCAGCCCACCGGACCACGTCCGGATTGTCCGCCAGGGAGTAGATCTCAACTGACTGGTCATCGCGCATCTGACCAGCCATCCAGCGGAGTGCCGCGGGGTCAGTGACTTCGTTCGCAAGCAATACTCGGGGGACGCCGAACTTTCGCATGACGGCCGCCTGAGTGGGAGTAGCAGCGGTAATCCCCCACGCGCCAGCATCAAGTTGTGCGGCAAACAACTGAGGTGCCATGGAAGTTTTCCCATGCGGGGCGTGCAAAACCCCATTGCGTCGGCAGTACTCGGCCATGGTGCGTGCGTTATTAGTGAGGGCGTCCTGGCTGAGGGTTGTCACCGGGTAGGACAGGTCACCGTTGGCAACGTTCCAGCCGGTAGAGGCCAGGTCTGCCAGCCGCACATTAGCGCCGAGAGGAATGCCCTTATACGTGCCGTCCAGCGGCACATTCGCGAGAGCCTTTAACGAGTCCAATGGTCTCCGTTCGATAAGTCGTTGGACGCTGTGGGCGTCCGTAATGAGACCTCCCGTGGCCGACTCTGTGATGTCCCATCCAAGGCGGTGGCGGCCTTGGGGCGCAAAGTCCGTTGCTGAAGTCATTAACGATCCTGGTGGGGTGGTCTGGGAGGCGGAAAGTGATCCATGCCATGCTTTCCAAGTCCTAAGAGCATCTCAAAGTGAGAATCGAGTTGTCAATAGGGATGACGGAAGAATGGAACCGGGACCACTCCCCCACAATCGACAGCCTAGATGCCGCCGCAAGACTATTTCCTTACAAATAAAGGGCAAAGACCCCCGAGGGACGCACTCTCGATGGCCAACGAGTTGTGTGGCTACCCGTCCGACCACTCGAGCGATTCGTCTCTTTTTCTCAACCTTGGAGCGACTTTGTAGTTAATTCTTATTTTTGGAATCCCGTTAACATTGGGGCCTGCGCCAACCAGCCAATTGCACGGACAAGTTCGTCGCCGTCAAACGTGCAAACAACGAAAGAGTGCCCCCTTCTGGTTAGTAATGACCAGAAGGGGGCACTCGGCTTCCTGCTACACCGCCAGAGCTTTGGTAAGTACCGCAGGATCGATATTTCCACCTGAGGCAACAACAACGGTGACTCGCCCCCGAGCCGGGATCTTACCCTCCAGCAATGCCGCGATTGAAGATGCCCCCGCTGGCTCCACCACCAGACGCATGGTCTCAAATGCAGCCTTCACGCCCCGCAGGGCCTCATCGTCGAAGATCTCGACCGTGGACGGATTTTTGGCCCTCAGTGACTGCAGGCACAGGGTTCCAGTGGTTGGCCCAGCCATTCCCTCAATAACAGTGGGCGGAATAGTATCCAGCGTGACAGGAGATCCCGTCGCCAGCGCCCGCGGCCACTTACGCACCGCCGCTGCCTCCACCAGGGTGATCGGCAGCTCGGGATAAAAGTGCCGCAAACCTTCAGCGACACCGGAGGCAAGACCCCCACCGCTGCAATTGACGGCTAAGCCGTCAGGATGAATGCCTCGCTCCTGGAGATCTTCAGCGATTTCCAGGCCAATGGTCCCCTGCCCGGACATCGTATCCACGTGATCGAAAGGCGCCACGAACGTTAGACCACGCCGCTCAATCAGCTCATTGGCTACGGCTTCGCGGCTCTCGTTGGCTCGGTCAAAGAATACGACTTCTGCCCCCCACCACCGGCATCGCTCAATCTTGTTCCTAGGCGCTTCGGATGGCATAACGACCACGGACGGAACCCCTACTGCGGCGGCAGCCGCCGCCACACCCTGACCGTGATTGCCGGCCGAGTAGGTGATGATCCCTTTCTCTCGCTCCGACGGCTTCAGCGACAGAACGGCATTCATCGCACCGCGGATTTTGAACGATCCGGTGACCTGCAGTGATTCAGCTTTCACTAAGACGCGTCCGCCTACCGCGCTATTGAGCTGCGGTGACTCGAGGAGCGGGGTGCGCGCTATTCGGCCTCGCAACCTTGTCGCGGCGCTCCGAATAGTGTCTATGCTGAAATCTGCGTCGATCGATTCGCTACGGGCCGGTTCGTTACTCACTTTGTATCCCCATCATCGATGGCGGCTACGGCGTTCATTTCGAACAGCACTCCCGGGCGCAGGCCCACCGTGACCGTGGTGCGCACAGGCAGCGGGTCTTCCACGAAGTAACTCCGGTACAAGGCGTTCATTTGGTCGTAGTCATCAGAACGGACAATAAACACCTCGACCGAAACGACGTCTTTAAGAGTTGCGCCACTGCCGCTGAGCGCGGCCAAAAGGTTCGTAAACGTAACGTGCACCTGCTCTTCAAACGACTCGTCGAGACGCCGGTCGGCGTAGTAGCCGGCGACTCCGGACGTCCAGACGATGTTTCCTACTCGCCGACTGGCGGAGTATGGAGGGTCGTATGCAGGACGAGAAATGTCGGACGTCATGTGGTGCTCCTTCGTTGATGATCGGGCTGCCGACATCGACATTGCGGATGACCTGGCGCCCTCGAATTGCCATCGTTGCCGTTTCGCGATGACGGCCACGACAGCTGGGTTTCGAGGTCAGGGTCGGCCCTCCTCGCAGAAGGTCGCTTGGATCTACGGCAGCTTCAGAGGTAGGCAGCGAAGGCCGGAAAACGAACCCTCTTGATTAAGTTGTAGCACAATACAACAATACCTTCCAGAGTTACCGAAAACCCTCTCAAAACTGCGCTCACTTTGACGTGCGAAGCTTTTGACGGTCAGCCTCATATATAGGGATCGATCCCACCGGCCCTCACCACCAACGCCGAAAGATTCGACTCCACGGCTAGTGTGGCGGGTGAGCGATCGCCGGCATTGAATCTGCAGCTTCGCTAAGGAGCACTATTCCGTACATACAGTCCGTAGCGATGAAGCCTCCCGAGAGTCGGACCCGTGAGCATCGCACCGCCGACTGTGGGCCAACACGGGCGACCCATCCTCGAATGCGCCGCGGCGGGCAGCGCCTCCAGTCCTGACCCAACTCACGCACATAACTATCCGGGCGAAGGGCGGACAATATAGCGAAACTTGGCGCCTCCGAAGCGCCGGGGTCGTGCTCGATGCGTCGATGCGCGGACGCCTCTCAGGCGCTGCAATCAAATAGCGGGGGCCTGAAGTGTCAGGCGTTGGTACGGGCCGCAAACTCGCGGACGATGCACTCGAGCGCCTGCATTATTTCGACTTCGCAGCGAGGAGCCGGTGACAGCGCAGCCCACTCCGTTACACCATTGTGTAGGACGGCGAAACGGCCGCCAACAAACTTGGCAGTCACGCCGCACTTCGTCGACGTGCGGATCTTGACCATGGTATTTACTCCTGTCCTGAACGTCGCTTCTCAGTCAGTCTCCGGACCCCAGCAGAAGGGGCAGGATGCATCACACTCAGGGGTAGTGACGTCCAGCTGATCGACCCGCCTGGTAGCGGCTTCCGACGCGGCAACCAAGCGTTCGATTTTCATAGGAACTTGCGATGACATCTCACATCTCCACCTAAAGGTTTTGCTTTTGGATACGTGAATTACATCACCAATGCCTATGGGTGACAAGGGTGAATCCTAAGATGAGACGAAATCTGGCACCCAAGCCTTGGCCCCACAGCAGTACATCACCGACTATGGAATGCCCTCCGCGAAGAGACGTACGGTCCGCGCCCCGCACGCTTACGGGCACCAGTTCCTTCCGACCCGACTCCCCGGGTCAGCCGAGGGCCAGGCGGGGGCCTCCGGGAGCTACGACGGAACAAACTCCCGATGCAGCATTCGCATATGTTCTTCGGCGAGCTTTATCAGTGCCTGAGTCGCAGGAGAAAGGCTTGATGGATCGCGGCTGATGATGGCAAACGTCTCGATCAGGGGCGGTTCCAGACTGACCCACTTGAGCTTTTCGGTGTAACCCAGGGCCTGGGCCACGGGGACCGAGGCCACGGCACCCGCAGTGCCTGTGGCGGCGATGGCCAGGGCTGCTGAGCCGGTCTCGACTTCGATATCGGGCGTCAGCGGGATGCCGAGAGTCTGGGCTCGTTCGCTGAGTTGGCGCCTTGTTGGGTCGTTTTGTGAAAATCCGGAATCCGGCAGAACCAGCGGCCTCTTCAGCAAATCCTCGACAGTCACCGGTTGGGTAAGCGCCGGTTTTGTGTGGAAGTAGGCGGCCTCACAGGACCAGAGAACGTCACTGATGGTGAGACCCCGGGCATCGATCGGGAGCGCCACAACACCGGCTTCCAGCTTTCCGGATCGAACCTGATCTGCAACTTGGGCAGAGTTCGATCCGATGAACCGGACGTGAATATTGGGGTAGAGCGAGCGGAAAGCAGGGATCAACCCGGATAGGACATATTGCCCACTGTTGAACATGCCAAAGGTTACCGTTCCATCTTGCCGATCACGGATTCCTGACACGGAGTCCATTGCGATCTGGTAGTCCCGGGCGACTTTACGGGCGTGGGGCAAGAAACGCTGACCCGCTTCGGTCAAGGTCAGGCCCTGCTTTGCCCGCGTGAACAGCGCAACGCCAACACTTTGTTCCAGCTTGCGGATCTGCTCCGACAGGGTCGGTTGTGATACCCCGAGCTCTTCTGCCGCCTGCGTCAACGAGCCAGCCGTGGTGGCCGCCAGGAAGTAGTTCACCTGCAGGATCGTCATTTTTCTCCTCTTTCCTTCCCCCGAAACTCTATAGGCCATCACCCTCTCATGCATAGGGGGATCCTATGCAAGGGCATTTGCTAGGCACTGGAGGAAAACGCTTGGTTTGCGGGCAGCCCGAAAGAAATCTTCGGAAAAGTCTTGTCATCCAAAGGTGATCCTGATTACATCATTCTCATTCACAGCCAAACCCTATGGATACCGCGAAGGATGATCCACATGGAAACAGCATCAGTCCGCAGAGAGTCACCCCCTACGTTGGGTGCGGTGCAGGTTCAAGGCCTACACAAGAACTACGGCGTTATCGAAGTCCTGCATGATGTCAGCCTCCAGATGGCTGAGGGCGAGGTGGTCTCGATCATTGGTCCATCAGGAGCGGGCAAGAGTACCTTCCTCCGGTGCCTGAACTACCTTGAAGCACCCACCAAAGGCACCATAACCATTGGCGGCACAACCGTTGATGCCGGCGCCAAACGTCCTGACCGCGCGAGCCTTGAGCGCCTGCGTCGTGTCACCGGCATGGTGTTCCAGGGTTTCAACCTCTTTCCGCACCTGACGGTAATGGAGAACATCTCCCTGCCCCAGCAAAAGGTCCTCGGACGCAGCCGCGACGAGGCACATTCGGTAACAGAGTCGCTGCTGAAGCGTGTCGGACTGGCGGAAAAGAGCGACCAGCACCCTTCCCGCCTCTCCGGCGGTCAGCAGCAGCGCATTGCGATCGCCCGCGCTTTGGCGCTTACACCTAAAGTAATGCTCTTTGATGAACCTACTTCCGCGTTGGACCCGGAACTCGGCTTGGAAGTGCTCGCCGTTATGCGCGACCTCGCTGACGAGGGCATGACCATGATTGTGGTTACTCACGAAATGCAGTTCGCCCGTGACGTCTCCGACCGGGTCATGGTCATGGCAGGTGGCAAAGTTCTGGAGCTGGGACCAAGCCAGCAGGTCATGACCGCTCCCACCCACGAGCGCACCAAGAAGTTCCTACGCGCTGTCCTGGACCGGTGAGCACCATGTTTCTGCAGATAGCTTCCGGCATTGGAATGACGCTCCTGATCACCACAGCTTCCTTGGCCATTGGTGCTGTACTGGCACTGCCCCTGGTAGCCGCCCGGAGGTCAACCATCACACCCTTGAGAGTAACTGCCACGATCTACATCGACGTGGTGAGGGCCATCCCGCCGATCACCTGGCTGTTCCTGATTTACTTCGGACTTCCCCAGTACGCGCTGCGGTTGGACTCGGTCTCCGCTTCCATCTTGGGTTTCTCCGTTATCGCCTCCGCCTATATGGCCGAAACTTACCGTGCCGGCCTCCTTAGCATCCCCCGGGGGCAATGGGAAGCCGCCACCGCTTTGGGCATGCGGTTCCTCCCCGCAACGCGCCACATCATTACGCCGCAGGCGTTCAAAGTCACCTTGCCGGCTGTCGCCGCCTACGCTATCGCCCTGCTGAAAGATTCGGCCCTGGCATCGACCATCGGCGTCCACGAAATCACCTACCAAGCCGGATTGGTTTCAAAGTCCTCCCACCAAGGACTACTCGCATTCAGCATCGCCGGGCTGCTCTACATCGCCTTGAGCGTCCCGCTCGCATTAGCAGCCCGCCGTGTGGACCGGACGCTCCGTCAGAAACTTGAGGTGGCCTGATGAGTCTCATTGACCAGTGGATCAGCTGGCTCCCGGCCCTGTCACCGGGTCTCAGCGTCAGCCTTGGCCTGACAGGATTGTGCCTGCTTTTCGGGATGCCTTTTGGGCTGCTCCTCGCCCTCGCCTTAGAGAGCAGACAGACGGCACTCCGGTTCCCCGCCCTGGTTCTCATTGAAGTGGGCCGAGGCGCTCCGGCTTTGGTTCTGTTGTATCTGCTCTACTTCGGCCTCCCCGAAAGCGGAATCACCTTGCCGGCCTTCGCTACTGCCGTCATCTCGCTCTCGTGGACCACCGGCGCCTACTCCAGTGAACTTTTCCGCTCAGGGCTCGCCTCGGTCCCGCGAGGCCAGCGCGAAGCCGCCCTCACCTCCGGCCTGAACGGGTGGTCCGGCTTCCGGCACATCATCCTCCCCCAGGCCATCCGGATATCGACGCCGCCGCTGGCCAGCCTGGCGGTCACCATCTTCCAAACCAGCTCGCTGGCCTTCGTTATCGCCGTTCCTGAACTGATGTCCAAGGCATACGCCCTCGGATCCATCACCTTTGAATACCTCAGTGTCTTCCTGCTCACCTCGGTGCTGTACGGATCCATCACCCTGATCGCCCTGGCGTTTGTCCGGCTCGGCGAACGCCGACTCAACCGCCACCTCTGACATTTTCCTCCTCCCAACACACCAAAAGGACCTTCCATGAAACGCACCAACACCCGTAGCCTCGCAGTCACCGGCGCTACCACAGCCGCCGTTGGCATCCTTGCCCTTGCTCTGTCCGGCTGCGGTACCAACGCAACAGCCGCCGTCGATCCCTCATGCACTCCGAAACATAGCTTCCAAACCATCAGCTCCGGCACTCTGACCGTTTCCACCTACGACTTCGCCCCGCACATGAAACTCGACGGAAACAAACTCGCAGGCGTCGAAGGTGACCTGCTCAATGAGATCGCCAAGCGCGAATGCCTCACGGTGACTGTGGAGGCTTCCGGCGGTGCCGGCGCTGCCATTCCCGCTGTTCAGGCTGGACGGGCCGATTTGGCAGCCGGCGACTGGTGGCGCACCCAGGCCCGGGCAAAGCTTGTAGCCCTCAGCGACCCGATCTACTTGGACCAGGGAGCCTTGGTCTCCACCGCAGGCTACAAAACCATCGCCGAACTGGACGGCAAAAAGATTGGTTCCGTAGCCGGCAACCTTTGGAACGACGAATTCACCCAGGTCTTCGGCGACAAGTTTGCCGTCTATCAGGATCCCGAAGCCGTGTTCAACGACCTTGCAGCCGGCCGCATTGACGCCGTGATCGACAGCGTGGGAGCAACCACAGCACGCTTCGAGTCCAAACCCGTCAAAGACGCCCAAGTCATTCCGTTGCAGTCCGATCCCAGGATTCCGGTCTCAGCACACCCTGGACAGCTCAACTGGCCCACCAAGCTTGGCAACGACGCGCTGACCAAAGCCCTGAATGAGAACATCGCCGACCTTCGCAAGGACGGCACCATCGCCGACCTGCTGAAGAAATACGGAATGGACCCCACCGCCGCCGAAGTCGGCGAACCGGACATGCTCTAGACAGCCAACCACCCAGGAGAAACCACAATGACTGAACAAACCCAAAAAGTCGCCCTCGTTACTGGCGGCGCCCGCGGCCAAGGCGCCGCTCATGCCGAAGCCCTGGCAGTGGCAGGCGCGAGGGTCGTCATCGCCGATGTCCTGGACGAAGTCGGCGAAAAAACGGCAGCAGCCTTGGCCGAAAAAGGCCTCGCCGTCCGCTACCTCCATCTTGACGTGACAGATCCCGGCGCCTGGGCCGCCGCCGTCGACGACATCGAAGAACACGACGGCGGTCTGGACACCCTGGTCAACAATGCCGGCATCATCCGGGTAACTACCCTCAACAATTTGGACCTCGCCGAATGGAATCTGCTCCAAAAGGTGAACACCACGTCCGTCCTGCTCGGCATGCAAGCTGTGTTCCCGGCGATGCTGAAACGTGGCGGCGGCACTATCGTCAACGTCGCTTCGACCGCAGCCCACCGCGGAGCAGAGGCCTACGGCGCCTACTCCGCCTCGAAAGCGGCAGTCCTTGCCCTGACCCGTGCCGCGGCGTTGGAGTATGCGCCAGACAACATACGTGTCAACTCGATCAGTCCCGGCGGCGTGGAAACTCCCATGAACAACGATGAACCCCAAGGTGGTACGTCCTCCAGCGCGCCGCTTGGGCGACGCGCCCGCCCGGAGGAGATCTCTCCTCTTGTCGTCTACCTGGCCTCTGATGCATCTTCCTACGCCACCGGCGCGGATTTCCTTATTGACGGCGGGGTTACGGTGCGATGACACAGGACCTGCGCGTCGCACTGGTCACCGGTGCCGGAAGCGGCATGGGAAAAAGCACCACTGAGGTTTTCGTCGATAACGGCTGGCACGTCATCGCCGTCGACGTCGTTGCTCCCCAATTCAACGGCCGTGCGGCCAGCGTTACCCCACTCGTGGCTGATGTACGGGACAGGGCTGCTTTGGAAGACAAACTCGATGCTGTCCTGCCCAACGTCGGCGGCGCCATCCATGCCGTTGTGAACGTCGCTGGCGTCTACCCGCCGTCGACGTTGGATACGTTCACCGAGGAGCTCTACCGCTTGGTCTTCGACGTCAACGTCCTGGGTGTCATGAATGTCATGGCCGCTGCAAAGCGCTCCATGCCTGAAGGCTCGGCCATGGTGAACTTCGCTTCGGTGGACGGGTACCAAGTCTCCCCGGGGCAGCTCGTATACGGTGCCTCCAAGGCAGCGGTCATCATGCTAACCAAGGCCTCCGCGTTGGAATTAGCCGACCGGAAAATCCGCGTCAATGCAATAGCGCCGGGATGGGTTGATACACCCGGCAATCGCGCCACCGGCCGAATGGAGGCCGCGGCAGCCACCATTCCGGTGGGGCGGGTGGCGCAACCCGAGGAAATCGCCCAGTGGGCGTGGCTACTCGCCGGGAGCGATGCCGCCGGTTTCATGACCGGCGAAACCATCACGCTCTCCGGCGGCGACGTCATCCGCTAAGCGGCATCAACCGCGTGCTCCCTTAACTACAACTTCTACTTGAACGGATACCACCATGACCCGCTACTGCGTCATCGGGGCCGGCGCCGCCGGCATCTCAGCACTCCAGCAACTGCGTCAGGCAGGCTACGAGGTTGACTGCTTCGAGAAAAGCAGCCGCGTCGGCGGCCACTGGCACACAGACTACGAGGCGCTTCACCTCATCACCGCCAGGGACATGACACACTTTGAAGACTTCCCGATGCCGGCGCACTACCCGCACTTCCCACGGCGGGATCAGGTTCGCGACTACATCGAGTCATACGCCCGCCACCACGGCCTCTACGAGATCATCCAGTTCAATACCGAAGTCCTCTCCGTCACCCCCGTCTCCACCGAAGGCGCTGTTGGCTCGGCCGGGTGGAACGTCACCACCTCGCACGGCTCGGACACCTACGACGGCGTTATCGTCGCCAACGGCCACCTATGGGACAAGAAAGTCCCGCAGTTCCCAGGCGAATTCACCGGCAAGCAATTGCACTCCAGCGAATACAACAACGTCAAAGACCTCGAAGGCACGAGGGTACTTGTCGTCGGGGCCGGTAACTCCGGCTGCGACCTCGCCGTAGACGTCGCCCAGCATCGTCTCGAAGCTGACATCGTCATCCGCGAAGGCACCTACTTCCAGCCCAAAGCCTACTTCGGCAAGCCCCGTCAGGAACTGGAGTTCCTCCAGCAGTTCGCGCCGGACGAAGTGGACCTCATCAGCCGTCTCCTGGCCAGGGTGTCAATCGGAGAGTGGAGCGACTACCCTGGCATGCCGGAACCCAAGCACCGAACCCTGGCCGAAGGCAGTACCGTCGTCAACAGCCTCCTGCTCTACTGGGTCCAGCATGGCCGGGTAGGCATCGTGCCGGGCATCGAACGCTTCGAGGGCAACACCGTCCACTTCACCGACGGAACATCCCGCGAGTACGACACCATCCTTTGGGCCACAGGATTCCACTCCAGTGTTCCTTTCCTGGATACCAGGCTGGTACCACGCCGCAAAGGCGCTCCTATCCGCTACGGCGCAGGGATCATCCCCGAAGGACTCGAAAAGCTGTATTACGTCGGTATGATCGCACCCCGCGGACCGCAGATCCCCGTTTATGGGATGCAAGCCAAGATCGTGGCCAGAATGATCGCCCTGCACAACCGTGCTGGCGAAAACGGCGGAAACATCGGCGCCTACATCTCCGGCCTCCAGGAATCCGAGGACAGGATCGACATCGTCCGCGACATCTGGGTCGAACAAATGAAGGACACCGAACGTCTGCTTACTGCTTTCGATGCAGCCCAATCAGCCGCTCCCCACGCGACCTCAAACGCCTGAAGGCGAACCTCCCCGTACAAGTTCTCATCCCAATCACAAGGAAAAGCACCAGTGACTGACATCACCCTCGAGCAAACCGAATACGTCCTGGCGGCCGCTCTTGCCGATGCCACCGCCCGCGGACTCGCAATGAACGTAGCAATCGTCGACGCCGGAGCGAACCTCAAGGCTTTCGCCCGGCAGGACGGTGCGTGGCTGGGCAGCATCGACATCTCAATCAAGAAGGCCCGCACCGCGCGTTACTTCGACATGCCCACCGGTGACATCGGATCCCTGTCCCAGCCTGGCGGTCCGCTCTACAACATCGAGGTCTCCAACGACGGTCTGATCTCCTTCCCCGGCGGGTTGCCCCTGGCCGTCGAAGGAGTAGTTGTGGGGGCTATCGGCGTCAGCGGCAGCACCGTCGAAAACGATCACGCCGTCGCATCCGCCGGAGTCGAAGCCAACACAGCCTTGGCCGGGAAAACAGCCTAACCAACCCAAACGAGCACGTCCCAGCGGCTATCCGGCAGCATTGAACGCAATGAAGAACCATGGTATGTCCGGCCCACCGCTCCACCCCACGCCCATAACGAAAGAAAGCGACAGATGACATGACCACCGCATACCGCGCGCCACGGGCCTCACCGCCGGGACCTGGAAGAATCCTTGATTGCACCACCCAGCGCTACGCCGCTCAGTGGCGACATCACTGTCCGCAGTCGCCGGGCGTTTGAATCCAAAGATGGCCGAATCGCCTCTGGGACCTTGGAGACCGAAATCGGCCAGTCGCGTTGGGAGTTCTTCAACAACGGCGAAATCATCCATGTGCTCTCAGGCGCAATGACCGTTCAGTGCGACCGCGGTGAGGAAGTACTCCTGTCCCCCGGCCACACCGCCTACTTCCCGATTGGTTGGACAGGAACGTGGACGGTTCACGAGCGCCTGCGCAAGGTCTTCGTCGTCTACAACGCATCAAGCTCAACCGCACGTCCGCCCAAAGCCAAGGCCTCCTCCTCGCAAGTGAGAGGTCTTGGCTTTGGGCGTTAGCGGGATCGCTGAACTCGACCCAAGATTCCAACGCGTTTCAGCTACTGATAAAGTCCGCCGGCTACGGCAAGGTAGAGTTCAGAACCCGCCTGAACCTCCGCGAGCAAGGTGGCGGAACATCCGTCGATCCGCTTTAGGCCTTGCCCATATCGAGCGGAGAACTGCTCATCTGATTGCCGCAAAGGGAGGGCGTGAAGATTCCTTGATGGCAACACATGATCGACCCCGTAAGGCGCACCCGATCATGTTGGATTTGAAGCTGCTCCCTTCACACCCTCTAGACCAGCACTTTTCCGTTGCGGCCTAGCCCTCCTGCGATTAGTGGCCTCTGCTGCTCGACACTGACTCGCGTTTGCCCATCCCATTTCTTAGCGGATTTACTTGCGGCAATGAACAAATTCATCACTTGACACTACTAGCAGCGTGTTGTTCCATAGATTATGGTCCAGCTCACAGGCTCGAGCGACAGGTGTAACTGGGAGACATTCGCAGGTTTCTGGAGCCCGGCTGCGCCCGCCGTCTTCTTCGTCAGTCGTGTAACTATGACTTAGGCCGCGACGCCTGCTCCAAAACCAGGCGTCTGTAGGCCGAAGTCCAGCAACCCGTCGAAGCGAAGAATCGGCCACGAGTAGCCAGCAAGTATTTATGTCGACATCAGCAACTCCACTGCGTCCACCGCAGTGGTCAGTCGAATACTGACTGCCTCTTTCCCTTGTCCAAAGGACCAACATGACCGAGATCAAAACGCCCGACACCGTCGTCGCGCACCCTCAGCAAAAAACAAAACCCGCCCGCTTCTCTCCGGAGGTCCGACGAGGCCTCTTGGGACTCGGTGTCGGCAACTCCATGGAGTGGTACGACTGGATGGTATTCGGCCTCCTGTCCGCCTTCATTGGCCCAAGCTTCTTTCCTAGCACTGATCCGCTTTCCCCCACACTGAATGCCTTAGCCGTCTTCGCTGTAGGTTTTGCATTCCGACCGCTCGGAGGCGTCCTGCTAGGGACCTTGGCCGACAGAATCGGCCGCCGCCGCATCATGCTCTTTTCAATCATGCTCATGGCTGGCACAACCTTGATTATTGCGGTCTGTCCAACCTACGAACAGATCGGCCCCTGGGCGGGAATCATCCTCCTGGCTTGCCGTGCGCTGCAGGGAATCTCCACTGGCATTGAGGCGCCCCTGAATACCTCACATGCAGTAGAACTAGCCCCCGAAGGACGCGAAGGATATATCGCAGGGATGATGGGGTTCTATGTATACGTAGGCATCCTCCTTGCCTCGTTGGTTAGTTACTTCTCCAGCCTCATTTTGGGGGGTCAGATCATGGCCGACTGGGGCTGGCGGGTGCCCTTCATCGTCGGCGCATTGTTCAGCGTCGTTGTGCTGTACCTTCGCCGTGCATTGCCCGAGACGCTAAGTCCTGAGGAAAAGGCGGAATCATCAAGCGCCGTGTGGGCGGATGTCCGTAAGCGCTGGCTTTCCGTTGTGGCCATTATGCTTGTCGCCGGAACGGCGCAGGCCTACAACTACGCCTGGAGCGTAGGCCTGCCCAACGCAGCCCGGAGCAGCTTCAACGAAGATCCCACCGCCGTGTTTGCGATCACGACCATCATGGGTGTGATCATGATGGTCGGCAGTTGGATTGTTGGCAAGGCGGCGGATGGGCGCCAGCTTTCTCGTTGGTTCATCGCCACAAGGCTGCTGGCCGTTCCATCTGTGTTTCTCATGCTTCTCTACGTGCAACCGGGCTTGGCGGGTTTCGCTTTCGTGCTGCTTGGAGGATCTGTTGTTCTTGTCCTGAACACCACCCTCTACAACGTCGTGAGCACTTCCCTGATGCCTAAGAACAGCAGAGGCACAGGGGTCGCGCTCGGCTACGGTATTGGTGTTGCTCTGTTCGGCGGGACGGCCTCATACCTCCTGGTTTGGCTCCAGTCCCTCAATCTTGGCTGGCTCTTTGCCGTGTATATAGCCGCACTGTGTCTCCTCAGTGTTGTTATTTATCTGGCTGCAAAGCGCAAGAATGGCGTCCACATCGGTAGCTAACTTTCGCCGACTGCAGTTATCGAACCGATAAAGGCCCGGAGCCCCACCACGAGGCTCCGGGCCTTCATTGCGGAGCCGACTACATCCACCACGCCGCACTGCTTCAGGTTGAGGATCGGATGACAAGGTGCCCGGAAAGCATCTGAATCAGCGGTATCTCCTCATTGTTTAGATGCCGAATCATCGATTGCACCGCTGCAGCCCCCATCTCTTTCAGCGGTTGATGGAAGGTCGTCAACGGAGGGTCCAGAAGAAGCGCGGCCCGCTCGTCGTCGTAGCCCACAACTGCGATGTCCTTTGGCACGGTGAACCCTCTTTGGCGCAACGTACGAAGGACGGAGGCGGCCATGTAGTCCGCGATCGCGAAGATGGAATCGATTGACCCCTCCACGGATGCGATGGCTTTCTCAATACCTGCGTGGAGAGCTGGATTGAGGTCGATTACCTCCTCCACCACGTGTACGTGCGTAGATTTGACCGCCAGGCCAGCCTCAGCAAATGCCGCTCGGAAGCCTTTGACTCTTTCCTGAGTGTAATGAGCGTCAAGGTCGGCAACGATAATTAACGGGAAGCGTCGGCCTTGTTCCACGAGGTGCCGGCCCAGGGCATATCCTCCCTCAAAGTTCGCCGATCGAATGGTCGGCAGGGACGGGCTGAGTTCGATGTCGTCAATTAGCAGCACAGGCATGCGAGCTTCCCCTCGATGGGAGACTCGATGATCGGTCAGTATGATGGCACCGTCGACAGCCCGGGCATGGAGCTGGTCCAACATTTCGTCCAGTTCCGCGGTGTGCTCCACGGGGTCAATGGACAGTTGAACTCCTGCACGTGAGGCTTCGGCCGCTGCTCCCTGCACGACGGGCGCCCACCAGCTCCACGCGTCCACCGGGACCACGATACCCAAGGCTCGGACAGTCCCGGTTCTCAGCGCTTGGGCTGCTCGATTCGGCGTGTAACCCAACTCCGCGGCCACCGACCGAACGCGGTCCCGGGTGCGGGAGCC
The DNA here is from genome assembly GCF_044756605.1 of Paenarthrobacter sp. NPDC091711. NCBI lineage: Bacteria > Bacillati > Actinomycetota > Actinomycetes > Micrococcales > Micrococcaceae > Paenarthrobacter > Paenarthrobacter sp. NPDC091711. The sequence continues at coordinate 23,984 of NZ_JBIVTF010000017.1, read as the reverse complement.
GATATCCCTTTGGGGGCGGTCCGACAGCGCTCTTGAGGCAGTGGCTTTGGCGACGCCGGCCGCCCTCGCTACATCGGCCAAGGAAACCTTGCGGTGGAGTTCGTCCATGAAAACCCTTTGCTTGACAACTAAGTATTTATACTCTCATACTAAACGGAACCGATTCCGGAACCGATTCCGATTTCCTTCACGAAAGTATTGCAATGACGCATGAAGAGATGTCACAGCTGCCGAACGCAGTCGCTGGGGAGCGCTCTAACCCAGAAGAAGTCGCAGCCCGGGTTGCGGAGAATTCCCCGCCGCGCTCACCCTTGCCCACGGTGGGGCTGGGCTTCATCGCTGCCTACGCCCTAGCATTGTTCGGCATCTCAATCCTCATCATGACTCCCGCTGTGGTGAGTCTGGCATTGAGGATAAGTCAGATTGATCCGGACAACGCAGCCAACAGCTACTCGTTCGTTGCCGGAGCGGGTGCACTGTTTGCTCTCGTAGCGAACCCGTTGTTCGGTCGCCTCAGCGACAATACAACGTCACGTTTCGGCATGCGACGCCCGTGGATTGTCCTTGGCACTGCGGGAGGGGCCTTTGCGGCCGTGCTGTTGGCTTTAGCCCCCACTGTCCCCATGTTGTTCTTGGGCTGGGCACTTATGCAAACGCTGGTCAATGCGGCTCTTGCAGCTTTGGTAGCGGTGGTCGCAGACCAGATCCCTGAAGAACAGACCGGCCTGCTGTCAGGCATCGTGGGAACCATGCCTGTCGCCGCCATTCTAGCCGGGTCGTTCATAACCCAGTTGGTCCCGGACAACACGTTTATGATTTTCGTGCTGCCGGCCGGGATCGCGGTGATTACGATCACGGTCTTCCTATTCGTTCTTAGAGACCGGGTACTGGACCGCTCCGAGCGAGGTCATTTTGGGTTCAAGGAGTTTTCCCGGACATTCGTAGTCAGTCCACGCAAGCAGCCATCGTTCAGCTGGTTCCTGCTCTCTCTATTCCTGATCTGCGTCGGCTTGGCTGTCGTGCAGACTTACCTCTTCTTCCTTGCCGCTGCGAACTCAGACGTAACCGAGGACCAAGTCCCCACCGTAGTCTTCTACCTCGTCCTGGTGATGAACGTGATTTCAATTGTGGTGAGTTTCGTGTCTGGCGCCTTGTCCGACCGGTTCGGAGGCCGGCGGGTAATCTTCGGTCTCGGTGGCGTGGCGCTCGCCGGCGCCGCAGTCGTCGTTGCACTGGCCCCTAACCTCCCCGTGTTGTTCGCTGGTGTCTCGATCGCAGGTCTTGGCTACGGGTTTCTGGCTGGCATGTACATAGCGGTTGCTCGGACTACTCTCGTCGACTCGACGTCGAATGCGCGAGACCTCGGACTGGTCAACCTGACGCTCACGCTGCCTAGCTCGCTTGTGCCTCTGGCCGCCCCATTGTTACTTGGAATTGGGGGAACTGGCGATAACTACGTCGCTCTGTTCGTCACCGGAGCGGTAATTACGCTTGCTGGCATTCCGCTCATTGCAAAAATTCGTAAACGCTAGCAGTCCCCGACCCCAATCGACATTCATCGTTAACAGGAAGATACCTGCTATGACATTTCCCTCCACGTTCCGCTGGGGAACCGCCACGTCGGCCTACCAGATAGAAGGGGCAACCGCCGAAGACGGTCGCGGCCCAACAGACTGGGATAGCTTCGCAAGCCAGCCAGGTACGATACACCGCGGGGATACAGCTGACATCGCCGTCGATCACTACCATCGTTTCGCTGAAGACTTCGATCTTCTTAGTGAACTAAACGTTGATACCTATAGACTCTCGATCTCATGGACTCGCGTGATCCCAGACGGGATTGGGGACGTAAATGAGGCGGGCCTTGCCTATTACAGCCGGCTTATCGACGCACTGAAGTCGCGTGGCATCACCCCGATGGTCACCTTGAACCACATGGAACTGCCACTTCCGCTGGCCGAACGCGGAGGATGGCTCAATCGCGACACCATCGATGCATATGTCCGTTACGTTCGGGTCGTTCACGCGCGGCTTCAGGACCGAGTTAGCCTCTGGTCGACGATGAATGAAGTGGGCCTGACGGCATGGTTCGGTGTCGGGACCAGTTACTTCCCGCCTGCCCTCAATGATCAGCTCCTAGTGCTACCAGCAATCCACAACCAGATGGTCGCTCACGGGCGGGCCATAACTCTTATGCGCGCTTCCCAGCCAGACGGAGAATTCGGCATCGTCGGTTCCTATTGGCCCTTTCAGCCCTTCGCACCTGGCGCCGAGAATGAGAAAGCCGTTGGGCACCTCGACCTCGTCATCAACCGATCTTGTATGGATGTTCTCGTCCACGGGGAGTACCCCGCAGAACTAATCGAGTGGCATAACGGAATCGGAGGTAAGCCCTTCATCCAAGACGGTGACTTGCACGACGCCGCGGCCCAGCTCGACTACTACGGCCTGAACTACTACGCGCCGCTATACGTCGTAGCAGACCAGAACGGGCCCGGCGGTCCCGGCGTGCCGCCCGGACTCGGCGTCCGACAAGAAATACCGAGCGAATACGCGACCACAGCGTTCGGATGGCCGATCGTGCCGGATGGATTGCTTCCCGTACTAAAGCTATTCCGCGACCGCTACAAGCTTCCGGTCTACATAACAGAGAACGGTGGCGCCTTTCACGACTACATCGCTCCCAACGGAGTTATCAATGACGGAGAACGAATCGATTACATCAGCAGGCATCTGGATGTTGTGGCCGAAGCCATCGATGAAGGGGTAGAAGTCCGCGGTTACATGGCGTGGTCGCTACTGGACAACTTCGAATGGGCGGAAGGCTTTTCAAAGCGGTTCGGACTCGTATATGTGGACTACAGCACCCAGAAACGCACGCCGAAGCAAAGCTTCAGATGGTATGCCGAACGCATTCGCCAAGCCAGGGAAGCTGCATTGCCTGTAAACCACAAGGGATAGAAGAACGCCAGCTAAACCTTCTCGCCGGGCGCGCCAATCATCAAAGGCAGAGTGCGCCCGGGGAGAACTCCCATGCCTGGCTGCATGGAGTCGACAGGCCGCTTTTGACGGTCAGCATCCGGAACCGGATGTGCCCGATTTGAAGGCCGGAGCTGTCGGGCGCCCAGCCCGAATCGAGCGCAACTAGGTTCGAAATCACCACGCCGAGAACCTGCTGACCGGCCTCGCCGTGGGTATATCCGACGCTGATTCCGCGTTCCTCCCGAAAATCTGAACGGTGTACGCCTCCAATTGGTGAACGAACCGTCGATCCTCTCCACCAGCCCTGGCAATAAGATTCGCCGGTGAGCCTCAGTTGCGAGTCAATCAGGGACCATACCCAAACTATGTTAAGGCTCGGGATCAGTTTGCTAGGAGGGCACGCCAAAATACACAGCGACGTTCCAGAATTGGTCACCCAGCAGTCGCCCCTGTTTGCATATCCATGGGAATCTGTCAGGAACTGTCAATCCCGGTCTGCAGGTTTGGCGATGGGTGGAGCACCGGGCCTCTCTCCATTGAAGGAACGGAGGATCCGGTCGTGACAGGGACCTGAGCCTTGGTTTACTTCTTCCTTGCCGAGGCCATGCTGGTCACAATCAATGCAGATGCGCGCACAATGCGCCCCGTCGTTGGGTCATGAGGAAAGACTCTCTCCACAGCGACTAAAGAACCGTGGCTTGGAGGTTTAAGCTTCGGGTCGGACGGACCCGACGGCTCAGGGCATCGGATAAAGCAGAATGGGGTTGAACTCTCCACAACCCCTGTGCGCCAGTTGCCGAGAATCTATCCAGACTTCGAATCCATCTGCCGCTTCAAAGATGGCCCGGGAATGAGCCCCTTCGGCCGCAAGCCAGAGCGCCGACGAGTCGTGCATGACGTCTTCCACAGTCCCAGCCCTGAAAACCTCGCCCTTTCTCCGCATCTCGACGTAGGCCCCCACCAAGCAATTCCACGTCGCGTGATTATGTAGTGCCATTTTCGGGTTTCTTTCCCTTTTGAATTGAGCTTTTGGGTTCCATGGATATGTTCTGACGGCGTGGGCAGCGTCAGCAGTAGTCACTGGTGGGATACAACCCAACCCACGGCGAGGCAACCAAACGCTCGGCATCCGGAGGTGGTGTCATTTGACGGGGACCGGTGGCCCGTCTGGCACCGGCCAACCACGTATGAGGGATCCGACGAAGAGCCCTGGAGCACACTGGCGGCCGAACTGGTCGGTCTAACCTACCGTGACTGCGGTGTTGGAGTATCCATCGCATTTCGTCTCCCTGGTTTGTTGTGAAGCCTATAAGTGGAAATCATTTATCCGGCATGGGACTGAGCGTTCGAGAATGCTCGAAGCAGGGCGGCCGCGGCGCTGATGGCGATGACCGCCGGGCTCTTCCCCGGGATACCGGGAATGCCGATGGGGCACTGGATCTGAGCGATGGCCGTGTCCAGGTGCCCTTCGGCCCGGAGTTTCTGCTGGAACCTCGACCATTTTGCGGAGGAGCCAATGAGGCCGAGGGAACCAAGATCCTCCCTGCGGATGGCCGCGTCACACAGCAGAAAATCTTCCGCATGGTCATGGGTCATTATCAAGACGTGGGCTCCCGGTGGGAGCTTGGCGATAAGGGAGTCAGGAACAGCTGAGTGCTCCGGGTGAACATCAGCCGTCCCGCGGGTCACGGCATCGAGCCTCTCGGGACTTAGCTGTGATTGCCTGCTGTCCACGAGGAGCAGGTGTACCGGAAGCCGAGAGAGAATTCTCGCAAGTTCCAGACCAACGTGGCCAATGCCGAAAATGGCCACCGTTGCACGGGAGCGCATCGGTTCGATGAATACGCTTGCTGTACCTCCGCAGCACTGGCTGCCGTGTTCATTTGGGGCGTGCTCGTTGAGGCGGAAAGTAAGGTTCTCCGGCGAGTCTGCACCGTTGCTGAGCAATTCTCGGGCGCGGTCGATGACGCTGGCTTCTAAGTTACCCCCGCCGATCGTCCCCCACGTTTCATACGCTGTGACGACCATCTTTGCCCCGGCCTCTCTGGGTGCGTGTCCTTTGACGTCCATAACGGTTGCGAGGACACTCGCGATGCCCTCAGAGCGCAGCTTCGCGAGTGCCTGAAGCCAGTCCATGTCAGTGGGCAGGGGCGGGTGCCCCTGCCAATGTTTGTGTGGTGACCGTGGTACTCGTGGATGAAGAATCCTTCGCAGCCTGGATTGCCCAGAAAACAGCCTCCGGGGTGGCCGGGCTGCTGAGCTCTACGGCCGCAGTGCCCCGACCGTAGGTCGCGATGGCTTGCCGCAGAGCTTCCCTCAAGCTGAATGCCAACATGAAGGGAGGCTCACCGACCGCCTTAGAGCCGTATACGACACCGTCTTCCGTCGCTTTCTCAAAGAGATGGACGTTAAATTCTTCGGGCATTTCCGAGAAGCTGGGCAGCTTGTAAGTGCTGGCGGATTGGGTTGCCAGCCGGCCGCGGTGCGGGCCGTCACTTTCGTCCCACAGCAGCTGTTCCAGTGTTAGCCAACCAGCGCCTTGAACAAATCCCCCTTCGATCTGTCCAACGTCGATAAGTGGTGACAGACTGTCACCGACGTCTTGGACAATGTCTGTGCGTAGCTGCCGGTATGCTCCGGTAAATGCATCGACTTCGACTTCGGCAGCGCATGCCCCGTACGCGAAGTATTTGAAGGGTTCTCCCTGCATCCGCGTGCTGTCCCAGTGCAGGCCCTCTGTTCGGAAGAATCCTGCCGCCCACAATTGGATTCGCTGGAAGTATGCATCGCTAACCAGATCTGTGAAGTTGATTTCCTGATCATGGAATCCTATTCCTGTGACTTTACCGTCGACGAAGCGGACATCGTCCGGGTGGATGTTCATCTTCCGGGCAGCAACTTGAGCGAGCCGTTCGCTGATTTGCTCGCATGCATCTTTTACCGCACCGCCGTTTAGGTCACTACCCGAGCTCGCTGCAGTGGCGGATGTATTGGGTACTTTGTCAGTTCTGGTTGGCGCCAGCCGGACAAAATCGAGCGGGACTCCCAAGGCAGTGGCGGCTACTTGCCGCATTTTGGTGTGGAGCCCCTGGCCCATCTCAGTCCCGCCATGATTGATGAGCACCGACCCGTCCTTATAGACGTGGACTAGGGCTCCTGCTTGGTTGAAGGCTGTGAAGTTGAAGGAGATACCGAACTTCACGGGTGTTATGGCGAGGGCTCGCCGGGTGTGGGCATGGGTTGCGTTGTAAGCTGCGATTTCTTCTTGCCGGCGGAAGATATCAGCCCGCTCGTTGAGGGTTTCCCAGATCTGCGCGAGCCGTTCGGCATGCCTTACGGGCTGCCCGTACGGAGTAATTTGTCCGGGAGTATAGAAGTTGCGGCGCCTAAGTTCAGCCGGATCCAAACCGAGAAGTGGCGCGCACCTGCCGAGCAGGTCTTCGATAACGAGCATGCCCTGAGGGCCTCCGAACCCACGAAATGCAGTCTGGGAGGTCTTGTTTGTTTTCGCAATCCGGCCCTGAACGTGAATGTCTGGTATGAAGTAGCTGTTATCGACGTGGCATAGTGCCCGCGCCAAAACAGGTTCGGAAAGGTCCAGACTCCAACCGCCGTCGCTAGTGAGGGTTGCGTCAAGGGCCAATATACGGCCGTCAGAATCAAATCCCGCTTCCCAGCGGGCATGGAAAGGATGGCGTTTCCCAGACATGGTGATGTCCTGGGTACGGTTCAGCCTCAAACGTACGGGACGGCCAGTCAACACTGCACCCAAGGCCGCAATTGCCGCTAGCCCATGTGGCTGCATCTCCTTGCCGCCGAACCCGCCGCCCATCCTCAGACACTGGACAGTGACCTCATGGCTGTTCAGCCCAAGGACGTGGGCGACGATTTCCTGTGTTTCAGAGGGGTGTTGCGTGCTGCACTGGACGAAGACTTGTCCGCCTTCATCGACATGGACGAACGAGCAGTGGGTCTCCAGATAGAAATGTTCTTGTCCGCCGAATTCGAATTCGCCGGAGAACACATGATCAGCCTTCTCGAGTCCTGCGGCTGCGTCGCCCCGTGAAACCACTGGCTTGTGTCCCTGATAGCTACCGTGTGTGATGGCTTCCTGAAGCGTCAGAATGGAGGCCAGCGGTTCGTATTCGACCTCAATCGCATCCGATCCCAGACGGGCAGCTTCAAGCGTTTCACCCAACACCCAGCAGATGGCATGCCCATAGTACATAACTTCCGAGGGAAACAGCGGTTCGTCGTGCTTGACGCCGGCATCGTTCACACCTGGGACATCGTCTGCGGTCAACACACGAACAACCCCGGGTACATTCAGTGCAGGTCCGGTTCGAAGGGAAGTTACTCGAGCGTGGGCGTATGGTGCCTGGACAGGCCACGCGTGGAGGACGTTCTGGTGACGGACCACCAGGTCGTCCGTGTAGAGCGCTGCTCCCGTGGAATGCAGGTCTGCGCTCTCGTGGGAAAGCGGCAGCCCGACGACGGGATTTGTCGGACGTGTGGCTAGCGATGTCATCGAGTTACCCCCGCAAGTGTGGCATTCGTTTGGGAAAAGAATCGGAGCAGACTGTTGCCGAGCATGGCCGAACGGTAGGCCGCCGTGGCTCGCAAGTCATCTATGGGAGTGCCCTCGCCAGCAAGAATCCCTGCGGCTGCTTGGATGACTTCAAGGTTCCAAGGTTTACCGTGCAGAGCTGCTTCCGTTTTGGTGGCCCGGAGCGGCGTGGCCGCCACGCCTCCGATGCCGACGCGGATCGAAGAGATCCGTCCCTCTTCCATCCGCATGGCGATGGCCACCGAGACGCTGGAGATGTCGTCGAATCGACGTTTGGCGATCTTGTAGAAAGCCGCATGTTCTGCCAATGGCAGTGGAATCCGCACGGATCGGAGCAACTCCCCCGGTCGGCGCACGCTTTGCCTATAGCCGGTGAAGTAATCGGCCAGGGGCACCTGCCGCTCACCATTCAGTGATGCGAGGACCACTGATGCATTCAATGCCAGCAGGGCTGGGGCTGAGTCTCCAATTGGTGACCCGGTTCCAAGATTTCCTCCCAAGGTTGCGGCGTTCCTGATGAGGCGCGAGGCAAACTGTGGGAACAACTGCGCTAGAAGCGGTACCTGTCCGTCCAGGCCGTGTTCAATCTCAGTAAGCGTCAATGCCGACCCGATTTCCAGGCAGTCGGCGCCGATATGCAGCACTCGAAGAGGTTCCAGCCGGTCGATTGCGACGGTCCAAGCACTCCTGGAATGTCGGAGATTTACCTCTACGCCGATGTCGGTGGACCCTGCGCTGAGGCTGGCATCGGGGTTCTGCGAAAGGAGTGCAAGAAGTTCGTCCAACGTCGATGGCCTGATGAAACGGGCTGTTCCGTCGGAGACGTTCGTAGGCAGAAAACGTGGAGCCGGGTGGTTTTGTCGTCGGTGCAAGGGATCGCTCTCGTCCGGTTGCTCCAGCGCATAGGCAGCGTCACGAATTGGACGGTAACCCGTGCACCGGCATAGATTACCGCTGAGTGCATGTAGGTCAAAACCGTTAGGCCCGCACTCATGTCCCGGATGAGTTTCCTCATTGTCCTGAAGCACACCACTGTCCGTGTCCGGAACTGCCGTGCGTCCAGGCCGGTAGAACTCTGCGGCCATGGAGCAGATGAAACCAGGCGTGCAGTACCCGCACTGCGACCCGCCACGAGCAGCCATCTCTTGTTGGACGGGGTGCAGGCTACTGCCAGCGATTGGGCCCTTGGCCGCGCCCAGCCCTTCGGCGGTCACGACTTCCTGGCCGTCAAAAGCAAGAGCCGGCGGCAGACAGGCGTTGACAGCCGTCCAACGGGTACGGTCGGGGCCATCCGGGCGGGCGACCATTACGGCGCAGGCGCCGCACTCCCCTTCAGCGCATCCTTCCTTCGCGCCTGTTAAACCCTCTGACCTGAGCCAGTCGAGTAACCGAGTGTGTGGCCCAACCCGCTCACAACTGCGGCTTTCACCATTGACCCTGATGTACGAGCCTGTCACTTGTGTTCTCCTCAGTGCCCGTGAGGGCTATAAAAGTAAGCTTCATAACGGTCGCCCGGAAAGTAAAGACACCCCAAAGAACGGAGAGCTCCAACCCTCGCCCATTCTCACCACCGTTATCACCCCAGCGCTCGACTGCTGGGAGCACTTCGGTTGCTGAGTGCCGAACTTCCGGGCGACCGCATTGCCAGTGACCAACACTTCCATTTGCCGGTCACTTCTGTCTGGATCGCTACCTGATGCAGGATCCAAGTCTCGGATTGCTATCTATCGGCGCCGATGGGCCAACCCGTCGAGTGCGACGGCGCAAACGAGGATGGCACCCTTGGCGACTGACTGCCAGCTTGAGTCGACTGCAAGAGCGTCGAAGACGTTGTTGATGGAAGCGATGATGGCGAAGCCGACCACGGTGCGCCACATGCGCCCTTCACCCCCAAACATTGAAGTGCCGCCGATGATGACAACGGTGAAGGCGTCCAGCGCCAGGTTTCCGCCCAGTCCTCCTTGAGCGACTCCGAGCCGGCTCGAGGCCAAAACACTTGCCAGTGCAGCAGCCACTGCAACGATGACGAAGGCTGAAGCCTTGACCACACGGACATTCACTCCTGCGAGTCGCCCAGCTTCGCGGTTTCCTCCGACGACGTAGAGCCAGCGGCCAAACACCGTTCCTTCCAAGAGGAACCACCCGACAGCCAGGACCAGTGCCAGAACAATGATCGGCAGGGGGATTCCGAGAATCAGTGTGGTGGAGATTCGGCTGAATTCCAGATTCTCCGGGATAACAGGGCTGGATCCGCTGATCAAGAAGGCCAAGCCGCCCAGGATCGAGCCGGTGCCCAAGGTGGCGATGAAGTCTGTGACCCTGAGCAGTTCCACGGCCAGTGCAGTCAAGAGTCCGCACAGCAGCCCCGTCACGAGGGCAATAATCAAAGCGAGCCCCAGGGGAACCCGGTCTGCCATCAGAGCGAAAACCACCGCACTGAGGGCGAAGGTGCCCGCCGGTGAGAAGTCGAGTCCGCCGGCGATCAGCAACAAGGTGACTGCGACTGCAACGATCCCGAGCGGCGTATTCTGTACCAACACATTTTGCAGGTTGATTGGCGTGAAGAAGTTGGGGTACACGACGGCCGTAACCGCCAGGGTAAGCCCCAGCAGCCAGAGCATGCCGTAGTCCCTGAACGCAGCACGGAACGAGAAAGAAACCCGTTGCTGGCCAGTCCGGCCGGCAACGGGCGTACGCCCGGCGCCGACCGTTTCCGGCCTTGTGTCAATTTGCTGTTGCATTACGAGATCTCAACTCCAAAAGCTAATTCCAGAACATCGGCCTCAGTGAGGTGACGGTTCTGATTGTCTATATCTGACACCAAGCGGTGATGCGCGACGACGAGGACGCGATCCGAGTGTTCGAGCAACTCATCAATCTCGGAGGACACGATGACCACGGCAACTCCGCGGACGGCAAGGTCCCGTAGTACCGCCAAAAGTTCAGCTTTGGCCCCAATGTCGATGCCCCGGGTTGGTTCATCAACCAGCAGCACTTGGGGCCGCCGTTCAATGGCCCGCCCCAGGACCACCTTTTGTTGGTTGCCGCCGGAGAGCTCGTCAACGCGACGGGCGAGCCTGTGCTCAGCCAGCTTGACCACATCGGCGAGCTCCGCTGCTCGTTTCCGCAGTGAAGCCTTGCTGAAGACTCCCAGCCTAGATACGGGCGAGGAGTTGCCCACGAAGAAGTTTTCTGCTGCCGAAAGCGCCGGCACAAACCCGTCAGCGCGTCGGTCTTCCGAAACAAAGACGATGCCTTGGTCCAAGGCGTCCTTTGGAGTCCGCGGAGCACGGATGAGTCTTCCGCCAATCTGAATTTGTCCGGCAGTTGCAGCGCAGGATCCCCCCAGCGCCCGAAGGATGCTGGATCGCCCTGATCCCATTAGGCCCGCTATTCCCACGATCTCGCCGGGGCGTGCGGAAAAGGAGAAAGGCTCGTGAGCGGGAGAAACCTGGAGACCCCGGACCGCGAATCCAGCTTCTTCATTGGCGTCGGTGCAGGCGACGGGGCCTCTTCGGGCGACCGAAGCGATGTCTTTCCCGAGCATGGCGCGGACCAGATCATCCTTGGTCCAGTCCGCAGTGTCCTTGGTTTCGATTAGTTGGCCATCACGGAAGACGCTGGCGCGGTCAGCGATGTCGAGTACCTCGTCGAGGTCGTGGCTGACCAAAATCATCGTGACGCCGTCAGATCGCAGGCGTCGCATCAACTCAAACAGTGCCTGACGTTCCGGTCCTGCGAGAGACGATGTGGGTTCATCCAAAAGAACCAGTTGTGCCTGGCTGGCAACGGCCCGCATGATTTCGATGCACTGTTGATCGCCGGCGCTGAGATTGCTGGCCAGTGTCATTGCGGGGATCGAGACCTTAAGGTCTTCGGTCAATTGTTCGAACGATCGACGCATTGCACGTCGATCAAGTCGGCCGAGGGAGTGCTTTTCCTTCCCAAGGTACACATTATCGGCAGCATTGAGACGAGGAACGATCGTCAGCTCTTGGTAGATGGCCACAATGCCAGCGTCCCGGGCGTGCCGGGGGCTTGCATGGCTCACGTCGGTACCCAGAGCGTGGATGGTTCCTTCGCTAACGCCGGACTTTCCGGCGATCATTCCAAGGAGAGTGGATTTGCCGGCACCGTTGGCGCCGAGGAAAGCATGAACTGTCCCTGGGGCTATCTCAAGATTGATGTTCTTGAGGGCTTCAAACTCGCCATATCTTTTGTGCACGCCGCGAATGGTGACAGCTGGGGGTGGGCCGCTACGACCCACCGCCTGCTGCTCTGCATGGAGCGTTTCCACGGCCTAGTACTCCGCCTTGTAGCTACCGAGGTTTTCCGGCGTCAGAAGTGTGGCAGGAGGCCGGTTGGGTTCGGACGTGGGGGTGTACACGAGTTGGGGTACGGATTTGCCCTCTTGAAGATCAGCAAACAGTTTGGCCGCTTCCATGCCGGCGGTGAACGGGCGCGCCGCACGCACCACGCTTGCTTCCCCCTCGGTCATCATCTCGATGCTGGCTTGGTCACCTGCGTAGACGTATACCTTGACGTTCTTCGCATTGGTACTCTTCACCGCCGCGAGGGCACCTCGCGCCATTTCTGCTCCGCTGACGCCAATCACGCTGATGTCAGGGTTGGACACCAGGAGGCTCGCGGTCTGGCTCTGCGCCATTGCCTGGGAGAAGTCGGTAAAGGCGTTGATGATCTTGACGTCCTTCCCAGCCGAGGAATCGCTTACGGCCTGTTGTGTGGCCGTGTCAAGGATTTTGGTGATCGCTGAACCTTCGGGTCCGTTGAGCACAAGAACCTTCCCGCCGGCGTTGTCCGCTACAACTTTCTTGGCCCACTCCCCCAGTTGGTCAACGGACGTGTCACCGCCGACGAATGCTGTGATCCCTTCTGGTGCCGATTTCTCAAATGGCGTCAACGGGTCGGAGCACACTGGCTGATCCATCGCAATCACCGCGATGCCCTTCGCCGCCTGGGCTTGCAGGGTCTTACACATCTGCTCCGGGGCAATCGGATGAACGGCTATGGCGTTGTACTGACCGGAAGCGATTGCGGTCTGCAGCTGGCTGAACTGCTTGTTGGGATCAAAGCCAGCGTCAAAGGCCGTGGCCTCTACGTTCAGGTCCTTCGCTGTGTTCATGAAGCCGTCGTGAACGGCTTGCCCGAATCCGCTCGTTGCTCCTGCGAGGAGTACCGCGACTTTCAGCTTTTCGGGTGCTTTGGATCCTGCCGTGGACTGCGCTGTAGCATCTGCACTGTTGCTGCAGCCGGCCAGCGCGAGGGAGCCCAGCAGCGCCAAGATGGCGATGCCTGCATTCTTTGTTGCCATGTCCTTTGTCCTTTCTCGGACGGGTGGGAGATACGGGATACCAGGGGTATCCGGGGCTGATGCGATTCTTTGGATCGTGCAAGGCTGGCCGGGTTGGCTCTCGGCGGCTAATGGCTGTGCGCTATCGCCACGAGAGGCAGCAAGCCTGTTCGAGTACTGGATATTCTCTTGAGCGACGCCTAGATCCGGCGAGGTATGACTAGCCAATGCGCCGGGGTCTCGTGTCAAAAAAGGTCAGGCAGACCCCCTATCCGCCTACGGGATACCTATGCCTGCCTGCCTCCTCTTTTTACATACAGCGTCTGGGCTTCGGTGAAGGACTCATAACCCCACCGACCGTTTTCCCGCCCGAGACCACTCCAACCGACTCCGCCGAAGGGCAAGTGCGGTTCGGGTGCAGACCCTGCATTGACGAGAGCCGTGCCGACAGAAAGCCTCGCTGCGATCTCCGCGCCTCTGTCCAGATCGGCCGTCCAGACCGAGCCGTTTAGTCCGAGCCGACTTGCGTTGGCGGCGGCTAAGGCTTCCTCAACGCGGTCATAGGAGACGATCGGCAGCACCGGTCCGAACTGCTCCTCATCAACAACCGGCATGCCATCACGTGCGTTGGAGAGAATAGTCGGCTCGTAGAAATAGCCAGGAAGGTCCAGCCTGTTCCCGCCCGAGGCAATTGCTGCTCCACGGCGCAAGGCGTCACCAACAAAGTTCTGAACCTTGGTCAACTGGGGTGCATTGTTCAGCGGGCCGAGCTCCACCCCCTCGTCGAAGCCGTCACCCACGTGCACCGATCGGGCGAATTCGGCCAAAGCCTCGACGATTTCCCCATAGCGGGATGCCGGAGCATAAACGCGCTTGATGGCGCAGCAGATTTGACCGGTGTTGTAGAACGAATCCCAGAAGATCCTTGGGACTGCATCGACAAGGTCGACATCGTCCAGAATAATTGCCGCGTCGTTACCCCCGAGTTCCAAAGTGACCCGCTTGAGGTCCGCGGCGGCCGCGGCCGCAACCTTCTTTCCCGTCGCCACAGAACCTGTGAATGCGACCTTTGAAGGAATCTCGTGAGCAGTCAGAAGGGCTCCGAGAGGGTCCGGACCCGTCAAGACGCTGAGGACACCGGCAGGCAACACCTTTTGGAGAAGCTGACCGACCTGCAGGGTCGTCAGCGGCGTATAGGGAGACGGTTTGAGAACAACAGCGTTACCGGCCAGCAGCGCTGGTGCCAACTTCCACATCGCAAGGGAGATGGGAAAATTCCACGGGGTAATTGCCGCTACAACGCCAAGAGGTCGATGCCTTACGACTGCCTTGGCCGTGGAATCGTCCTGGATGACTTCGGGCGTAGTATCTAATTCGGCGTAATACCGTGCCCACTGCGCGGACATTTCGATTTCGGACCTGGAACCAGCGAGCGGACGTCCCATCTCGGCCGTGAGCGTCCGGCTCAGCACGTCGACATTTGCCACGAGGACGTCGGCGACCGAGTGGAGAGCACGTCGTCTGGCGGTCTCGTCGTCCGCCCATTCCAACTGTGCCTTCGCGGCCGCCTGCATCGCGGCGTTGACCTGGTCAGGCGAGGCGCTGGGAGCTTTCGCGAAGACCGCGCCCGTAGCCGGGTTGACAATGTCGAAGTTCTCGAGCGCGGAGACCTCCGCTCCATTAATTGTCAGAGCCGGTGGCAAAACGCTGAGTGAGTCATTCAGAAGGGGCATCTGGTTCACCACACAACCGGCAGAGACTTGATACCAAAAATGGTGTACCCGTTATTGGGGACAATATCCTCTGGGCGAATCGCAAGGCGCATGGTCGGGAACTCCCGAAGCAGAGTAGGAAGGATGATCTGGAGTTCCAGCCGGGCCAGGTTCTGCCCCAGGCATTGGTGGGTTCCGTAGCCGAAAGACAGGTGCGGATTGTCTTTTCTGTCGAGTTGGAGCGTATCGGGGTTTTCGAACACCTCGGGATCACGATTTGCCATAGAGATGACCGGCAGGATTCCATCTCCTGCATGGAACTGTTGTCCGCCGACCTCGACGTCGTCGACGGCGACCCTTGTCTGGGTCAACTCGACGGGTCCCAACATCCTGATCAACTCTTCGACCCCGGTTGCTAGGACGGTCTCATCGTTTCGCAGGCGGTCGGCGGCATCGGCGTCTTGGAGGAGGAGACCCATGCTCATTGCGATCATGCTGGCGGTCGTGTCGTGGCCGGCGTTAAGGAGCAGGTCGAGTATTCCGCCCAAGTGGCGCTCATCAATATTTCCTGTGTCCAGCTGCTCCTGCACTAACTGGCTGATCAGGTCGTCACGAGGTTCAGCCTGCCGTTCGCGGAGAAGCCCTCGCAGGAAATTTTCCATCATGCGGATGGAGGCGTAGGCCTCCTCTGGCGTCGCTGAGTTTCCGAAAAGCACTTCGGCGTGCCCTTGGAATCGTGGTCGTTCCGATCGCGGCACGCCCAGGATGTCACAGATCAGGTACGCGGGAAGCTTGGCGGCGAAGTCTGCGACGAGGTCTGCTGAATTGCCGTCTGCGCGCATCTCGGCAATGAGTTTCGCCGTGATGTCCTCAATGTGGGGACGCCACTTCTGCACCGCATTGGCGGTAAAGTACTTGGTCACCATCCTGCGCTGTTGCAGTTGCTGCGGGGGGTCCAGGCGCAGGAAAACTTGGGGATCCATGGTGTTCGCATTGGACGGAGTGATACGCGGATAGCCCGGCGATTTATCGTTGGCGCTAAACCGGCTGTCGGAGTAGGCGGCCCGAATGTCGGCCCACTTCGTTAACAAGTGGATGGTGGTGTCGTTCCACAGCCGAACTTCCGGGGTTGGCGTGGTTTTGGCAATCTTCACCAGCTCGGGCGGCGGGGCGAACGGACATCCGCGATCCATGGGGAAGAACGAGAGGGACTCGGTCTCTCCGATGACGTTTTGGGACACTGTAACTCGTTCCTGTAAACAACTTGCCGCGATGGTTCAAGAAGGCGGCCACAGGAGGGACGCCTCTTGAATCACTGCGCGGGTGTGGACTGTGAGAGAACTTGAACCGAAATCAAGACTGCGGTTCCGCTTGTGATTCACCTTACATACGATAGGAAACACTATAAATGGTTGATGGTCAATAGAGGATCTCCCCCAACCCTCCTTTGGAGCTGCTGTCAAGCCGGCGGGGTGCGCGAAAGGGCTGCACCCCGCAAGGCCCTCCGCGGCTAAAGATCATTGGTGAGCCATCCGTCAATATCCCTCTTCGCCGCCGCCTTCACGTCCTCCGGTGCAGCTGAGCAGTCAATTGACGCCCAAGCACAGGCGGCCAGCAGGTGATCGCTGAGGCCCAGGGTCGAACGGCCCAGCTCGTATTCCGAAGTCACACTGTTGGCGAACAGCGTAGGGTCGTCGGCATTTATCGAGCATCGGACACCCGCTTCCAGCAGTTGCGGCAACGGGTGGTTCTCAATGGATTCGTAAACACCCAGCACCACATTTGAGGTCGGACAGACATCAAGGCAGACCGCCTCGTCTGCCAGTTTCTCGATCAGCCGAGGGTCCTCGACTGCGCGGACACCGTGCTGAATGCGCGTGGACCCAACCTCCAGGGAGGACCGAACAGACTCCGGGCCTACAAGCTCCCCGGCGTGAGGGGCGATGCCCAGCCCTGCGTCCCTGGCGATCCGGAATGCGTCTCGGAAGTCTGTAACAGGGAACCCGCGTTCCTCATTGGCCAAGCCAATGGTCGTGATGCCTCGGTCGGCGTAATGAGCAGCTAGACGGGCTGTAGCAATGCTCTGGTCATAGCCCGCCATTCGATCAATCGTGAGGTTGAACCCCAAGCTGACTCCATGCTTCTCGGCGGAAAGCATGCCCTGGTCCAGAATAGTTTCCAAAGCAGCCTCTACCGACCCGAAAACCTCCGCACGGAAGGCAGGGTTGATGCCTAGTTCCAAGTAGCGCACGCCGTCTCGTTTTGCATCGGCCACAGACTCGTCGATGACTCGGCGCAAAGCAGCTGGCGATGATGTGACCTCCAACAGAGCGAAGAAAGACTTGATGAATTCATCAAAGTTCGTAAATCCGGACAGCCTGGGAGGAGCGACACCTTGGTCTCGCGCCAGTTCAATGATCGTTTCAGGGCGTGCAGCCGCGTCTAAATGAACATGCAGATGCCCCTTGGGCAGTGCGCTTAGGTCGCGCATGGAAGTCTCCTTTTCCGTGTTTCTGGATGTTGGCGGGTACGGACAGCTCTGGGAGAGCAACAATCCGTTGGTTATAGCGAAATTACTCGTACATCTCCCTATTTGCCAGCACTTCCGCTATATTGAGGTAAATTTAACGTTGAGGAGATACCCCGTGAGCATGTTGAATCCACTACTGTCACAGACCCCGCCTAAAGTCCGCTCCGAAGCCGCCGTGCTCCGGACAGTCGAGGGCCGATTCTCCCTGGAGCCAGTCTGGCTTCCTCCGCTCGCCCCTGACGACGTATTGGTTCGCGTTGTCGGCGCTGGCATGTGCCATACCGATCTGCTCGTTCGGAACGGAATCGCCCCATTGCCTGTCGTGTTGGGGCATGAAGGCTCCGGCGTCGTTGAGGATGTGGGATCCAGTGTCCGCGGACTGCAGCGCGGGGACCACGTAGTTCTTAGTTTTGATTCCTGCGGAGCGTGTCGAAGCTGCCAAAGCGGTGCTTCGTCCTACTGCACAAGTTTTATCGATCTGAATACACGAGGACACGTTGTCGATGGCGCCGGGACGGCGCACGATGAGGCTGGCGCGACCATCCATCATCGGTGGTTCGGTCAGTCCTCCTTTTCTACATATGCCGTAGCAAAGGCACGCAATGCCGTCAGTGTCGATCGCGATCTTCCGCTGGAGCTGCTTGGCCCACTGGGATGTGGTATCCAGACCGGTGCGGGTGCTGTCCTCAATGTTCTCCAGCCTGGACCTGGGGGAAGCATCGGCGTTTTTGGAGGCGGTGCCGTGGGTTTGGCCGGCGTCCTGGCGGCGAAGGCTTCCGGTGCCAGCAAGATTGTTGTCGTTGAACCCAACAAATACAGGCGGGAACTAGCGCTCTCTCTCGGGGCCACTCACGCCGTAAACCCCGGACCTGACGTGGTGGAGGAGATCAAGGACACCGCCGGCGCCCTCGACTGCACCTTGGACACAACGGGCGCTTCTGAGGCGATCCGGGCGGCCGTTGGCGTCCTTCGCCCCCTTGGTCGTTGCGGCGTCGTCAGCTGGCGGACGGCAGATCCTGTCATTGGTCCAATGGACCTGGTCATGGAGGGGCGAAGTTTGATAGGTATCTGCGAAGGCGGAGCTCAGCCGGCTGTTTTCATCCCACAAATGCTGCAGATGTGGCGGTCCGGCGACTTCCCGTTCGATAGGTTGATCCAGACATTTCCCTTCTCGGAGATTGACCAAGCCGAACGAGCGAGCCGGGACGGAAGTGTCATCAAGCCTGTTCTGGTGATGTAGCCGTTTGGTGGCGGAAAATGGGCTTGGCGTTTCTAGGTTCTCCGGATACCAAGCCTGCCCTTCTCAACGGTTCTTTCGGGTAGTGTCACTGTTCGGCCGCTGAAGTCATAGGACCCTACTCAGTGCCGCGGTGCTTGCTCGCATGCGTATGCGGCAACCCGGGAGTTAACCGGAACGGCGGGATGAGGCAGCGTTTGACGCTGGACTCATCCCGCCGTTCTATTTCCTGTATGAATCAGTCACCGATCTGCAACGGCCAGCTTTTTACCCGCTGGAGCGGGTGCAGCATCAGACCATCTCAACTAAATGGGGCTTCGGGAGCTACCGCCCGAGCCTAGCTGGCAGGAGCGGTGAATACGACAGGGCGCCAGTCCAGCACATCCCGACTGGAACCATCGGACCCTTTCACCGATGCGCGAACTCGATAGCCTTGAACGGCGCCGGCGGACAGTCCAAGAGTGTCCTCCAGCCCGATCGAAACCTGGAGCAATTCGTCTTCGAACGTTGGCGCCAGATGGTCGCAACTGCGCCAGCCGATCACCGTCAAAGGATCAGTTTGTCGCGTCAGCGCCGCTTGCGCCAGAGCCACAACATGGCCGCCGTAGACCAGTCTCCGACCGGCTACGCCGGCATCAATGTCCCTATGGGCGGCGGCGTGGTTTCCGGTCAGTCGGACCAAAGCCAACGAGTCAGTCAACGGCTCACGCAGCTCATCTATGACGTTTTCTCGGATGGTAGGAGTCACCGACGGATACGCCTCCACCGTCCATGAGGCCGGCACGAACGGAACGAAGTCATGGAGGGGTGTTTCGCGGTCCGCGATCCCGATTTCGCCGGCCTCGTGGAAGGATTGCCTGTCCTTAACAGGTATGAGTGCCACCCGCTCAAAGTCGATGACTGTCGACCCGTCGCCTAAGGTTGTCAGCATGCGGAGCAACACTTTTGCGCGCTCCCCCGAGCTCGCTAAACGTGCCGCTATCGGTGTGACAGTGGTTGAAAGCGTGTCCCCAACGTAAACGGGCTGATGGATCTTGACGCCCCGGTAAAAGAGGTTGGCTATGACGCGTCGGGTTGCAACGGTTGATTGTCCGATGGCTATCTGCATTACCAACCCGGGATTCACCAACCGCCGGTGTTCTCCCGTAACGGCTGTAGTCAGCGGGGTCGACAAGGGCAGGCGCATCCTGTCTCCCGAAATTGCGTGATACTGAGCAGCTATGCCTTCGTCGATGGTGATTTCCGGTGCGAGAGGTAGGCTCCGACCCAAGGTGAGGTCGTCAGCGAAAGGCACGAACGAACCGCTGGAAACTGTGCGTGCCACCTATGACCAACTCACGGAGATGAACTTCGTCTCTGTAAATTCGTGCATCCCATGCTGACCGCCCTCGCGGCCAATACCGCTTTGCTTCACTCCGCCGAAGGGGGCTGCTGGGTCCGAGATCAGTCCGGTATTGATGCCCACCATTCCCGCCTCCAGCTTCTCGGCAATGCGGAGAGCACGTCCCAGGTCCCTGCTTTGGACGTAAGATCCCAAACCCATTTCCGAGGAGTTGGCGTAAGCGATAACCTGGTCGTCGTCGTCAAAGCCAATCACTGGTGCTACAGGAGCGAAGAGTTCCGTTTGCACAATGTCGGCATTTGCATGGACACCGTCAAGGACTACAGGCGAGAAGTAGTAACCATCGTCGGGCAGTGGACGGCTACCGGTAGAGATGCGGGCTCCGGAGGCGACAGCTTTGTCTACGACTGACTGGACCCGATCTCGGAATCCCCTGCTGATCAGCGGCCCCACTTGAGTCGCTGGGTCGCTTCCTGCGCCCACTACGAGTGAGTCGAGGGCGCTGGCGAGGCGCTCGGCGAACTCTGAGCGGATGGAGTTGTGCGCATAAATACGGTTCGCGGCAATACATGCTTCGGCGTTGTGCCTCATTTTGGCCGTGAGAGCGTCCGCGACTGCGGCTTCCAGATCTGCGTCCTGGCAGACGATGAAGGGTGCGTTTCCGCCAAGTTCCATGGAGGAATTAATGACGCGGTCACCGGCCTGCTGCAGCAGTGCGCGTCCAACTTCGGTGGAACCAGTGAAAGAAAGGACACGGACGATTCCGGATTCCAGAACTGCTGCTACCAATTCCTTATCCCGTGTGGTTGGGACGACGTTGACGACTCCATCCGGTACACCGGCTTCCTGAAGAATGGCCGCGATCGCCAGCGCTGTTAGCGGTGTTTGGAACGATGGCTTGACGACAACGGTGCAGCCAGCCGCCAGTGCGGGCGCAACCTTGCGCGTAATCATCGCCGCCGGCAAGTTCCATGGGGTAATCAACAGGGCAACACCTGCGGGTTGCTCCAATGTGAGGATCTTACGATCCGGGTTGTTGGGCGCCTGAAGAAAGTTGCCATAATTGCGGACGGCTTCTTCGCCGTACCAGCGGAAGAACTCGGCCGCGTACGTCACCTCGGCCAACGCATCCTGAAGGCTCTTGCCATTCTCCCTGACGATCAGGTGGGCAAGTTCGGTTTTCCGTTCCGTCAGGAGCTCGAAGGCGCGTCGGAGGACCTCTGCCCGCTCTCTGGGGGTGGTGGCGGACCATGAATCAAACGCCGCATGTGCTGCTTCCGCTGCTCGAATTCCGTCTTTGGGCGTCGCGTCAGCTACAGCATCAAATGGCGTAGCGGTAGCGGGATCCTCGACGTGCAGCCAAAGGCCATCGGAGGACGGGGTCCAATCCCCACCAACGTAAAGGTTTCGTTCAGCTGTAATCACGGGTGTCCTACTATCGATTCTGGTTGGCGGGTTGTTTCGTTGTGCGCTCCAAGGCGGGGTACTGCCCCAGGTTCTGCGCGTCGACCGTCAAACAACAACGGCAACCGAGGCAGCGCTATGTGTCGCCCATCGTCGTGGACGGCCCGCGGGTCCTCAACGTCCACGAAAAGCTCGCGGTGAGCCAATTGTGGACAGGCTCGAACCTGCGCGATCGACTGCACCAGACCTGCGGGTTGGCCCGCCGCGCGGAGGGCAGACAGACATTCATCGGCTGATAGACCCCGTGCCCAAAGTTCGAGGGCCGGAACGACAGTGTCCCTCATTCTGGCAGCCCTCTTTACGCTAGTATCCAGTTCAAGGTGGTTGGTCAGATCCGGTCTTTCAATCGCTCGACAAGTCCGAGCCCACATGTCGTCGGTTGGGATCACAATCGAGATCCATGCACTGTCCCCGGTCTGGAAGGTAGCTACGGGGCTGTAATTGTCCTGTCCGCGCGCGGGGAGCTCCCCGGTAAATTCGTGCAGCGTCAGGGGGCGTTCAAGGAAAGCCGCTCCGATGTCATACATCGCAGCATCGACGTGGGATCCTTGGCCAGTCCGTTCCAGCTGGACGAGAGCAGCCAGAATTCCAACGGCCGCATAGACGCCGGCGAGGATGTCCATTGTCCCCATGGGGGCAAGCCCGGGGGGTGCCGCAGGTGAGGTGCCTAAGAGACTGCTTAGACCGCTCATTCCCTGAATGACGGAGTCGAGCGCCGGCCACTTCGCATATGGGCCGCCAGTGACGCCAAAACCTGATATTTCACAGACAACCATGTGAGGGAAGCGTTTCCGCAGTTCGTCGGCACCCCATCCAAGCTTGGCGAGACTGCCTGGCCGGAGGTTATGAACGAACACATCCGCGTCTCGGAGAAGCTGTTCAAACGTCTCACCGTCATTTGGATCTGAAAGATCCAATTCCACAGACTTCTTTCCCCTGTTGTATGAGACGAATCCTCCACTCAGGTAGTCGTCTTCAGGTCCAAGTTTGGGGTCGTAGGACCGGCGGGGATCCCCCGAGCCCGGGCGTTCGATCTTGATGACTTCCGCCCCGCTGTCCGCCAGCATCGAAGTACAGTAGGGCGCGCTTATGAACTGTTCTATGGAGACTACGCGGATTCCCTTTAGGAGCCGGAGGCTCATACGGCCACCACCGGGGCACTGTCGGGCAGGGAGGCGCAGAAGGAAAGAGCCTCTTCCCAGCTCGCGCCGCGCTGAATAAGCGGCCTGAACTTCATGATCAGATGGGGACTGTTAAAGGCGAAGACACCCGAGAAAGTGTCACCGCGCCGATACAGTGCCAGGAACCGGCCTGTGTCTTGAGACCCGTGTGCCACAACTGGCGGCTCGGCGGTGGGCACTCCCAGGCACTGAATGCGTGCCCCGTATTGGTCCGACCAAAAATACGGAACAACAGCACAGGCAAGCTGGTTCGATGGGTCGGCGAGGTGACCAATTGCTCGCTCGGCTTGTTCGACAACGGAAGTCCAGCTCTCTAGCCGCATCGTCCCGGGAAAGAGCGGGTTCGGCCATCGAACGACGTCGCCTACCGCGTAGACACCTTCATGACCTACATTTAGGAACTCGTCAGCGAGGACACCATTGCTGACGTCCAGTCCGGAGTCAGCTAGCCATTCGATGTTGGGAACAGCTCCGATGCCCACTACAACCACGTCCGCGGCCAGCTCCCGCCCATCGGCCAGAACGACTGCTTCCACCGAGTCGGTTCCCTTCAGGGCAACCACCGCTGCGCTGGTGTGCAACTCCACGCCGTTCTGTCCGTGCAGCCCGGCGCAATATGCCCCCATGTCCTCGCCTACGGCTCTAACCAACGGCACCGGGGCGGCCTCTACCACCGTAACGGCCGCGCCCTTCTTCTTCGCAGCGCAAGCAACTTCGGCGCCGATAAAACCGCCGCCGATTACGACAACCCGTTGTGCACTATTGAGCGAAGCGCGAAGACCCGCCGCGTCGTCGATAGAGCGGAGATAGAACACGTTTCCCAGGTCGTGGCCGGGAAGGCTTGAGGGGAGCGCGCGAGTTCTGGTCCCTGTGGCAATCACGAGGGCATCGAAGCCGATCTGCTCCCCGCCAACCGTGATTTCCCTTCGCGCGAGATCCAGCTTTTCGGCTGGGTTTCCGAGCTTCAGCTCAACTCCGAGGGAGTCAAAGTGAGCTTCTGGTTGAAAGGCCAGGGAGTCAATTCCCTGGTCGGAGGCCAGGAACTCCTTGGACAGCGGTGGACGGTTGTAAGGAACATGTGGTTCTGCGCCCACAAGTGTAATGCGCTTAGCGATGCCTTTGCGATGCGCGGCTTCTACTGTCTTGAGCCCAGCGAGGGACGCACCTACAACTACGAGATGCATGACTTAGTCTCCGATCAAGCGAATTGCGGACGTCGGGCATACCGCGATCGCTTCTTCAAGCACTGCGCGTTCGTCTTCAGGTACGACATCGACGAGTACGTCCAAAGTGCCGTCGTCCTTCACTGCGAAGATTCCCGAGGCGACGGCTTCGCACATGCCGATCCCGATGCACTTGTCATAGTCGACTTCAAATTTCATGGTCTTTCCTTTCAGGCTGATACTTTTGCCGCGGCGCGTTGCCCGGCGATGACGGGAAGTGAAGTCACGAATTGGACCTCTCCGTTGTTTCCGATCTCGACGTCTCCTGCGATTCGGGCCTCGGGGTAGCCCTGGGAGAGTGCCAGGAGCATTTCCTCGATTTCGAGAGTTGCAAGTGCACCGCCAAGACAGCGATGGGGTCCCCCACCGAAAGTCAGCAGCGGCGTCGTGTGGACGCGGGTGACGTCAAAGACATCGGGGTTGGGATAAAGCTTT
>NZ_JBIVTF010000016.1:0-96161 GCF_044756605.1 Paenarthrobacter sp. NPDC091711 | reverse complement strand
TTGGGGGGGGGGGGGTGGGCGGGTGCGCCGCCTCCCCCCAGCGCCCCATCCCCCCCAACCCCCCCCCCCCACACAACCCGGGGGGGGGGGGGGGGGGGGCCCCCCCCCCCCCCCCCCACGCTTCTGTTTGGTGGAACTAGCTCAACACAGGTTCGGATAAAGGCGCGCGCTGCACCTTTCCTCGAACCACAATCAATGCGACCAAAGCGATCAGGATGTAAATCATGTTGGCCGGCCCGGCAAGCACCAGGAAGGGGCTCTGCGGACCGGCGGCTGCCTGGTCAATGCCCCCTGTGGCGAGGAACAGGGTGGGATCGTACAGTGCGTGAAGGATGATCGGCCAGATCAGGTTGCCGGTGACGCGCAGGGTCAGGTACATGCAGATCCCGAACCCGAAGGTGAACCCGACAGTCACCAGGACTGTGACGATCGGTTGTCCGGAAAGGGCGTTGGCTGCGTGCAGGAGGGCGAAAATCAGCGATGAAAGCACCATGACCACCCACTCGGACTTCCCTGAGTCCCGAAGCATTTTCACTACGATGCCTCGCGTCAGCACCTCTTCGGCGAAGCCGATCAACAAGCCAGTGAGGAGGGTGACCACCACCACCGAGGCCTCATAGCTGCCGTAATCGATGCCCAGGAAGCGAAGGACAATAGCGACCACCAAGAAGAACGGCGCTACCCACATCCACCACTTCCCCTTGATGGGCTGCGGCGCGAAGAGTGGCCTGAGCCAGCCTGTGGAGGACAAGAAGGCCAGCAGCACCACACTGCCAACAATCAGCGAGAACGTGATGCCGAAGAACACACTCTGAGGCGTGCGGAAGATGTCCTCCGTGTCTATCTGGTCTCCCGCGACCGCGCCGATCAGCAGGCCGGCGCCCAGATAGAAGGCCATGTAGAGCACCACCAAGAGAATGGACCGCCACCACCCGCCCCGGTTCCAGAATGCTTTCCAGCCGGATGTGAGTGCGTCCTGCCCCATGTACGGTCCCCTTTTTATGGAATACGGGATGCGTTTGCCCCCGCTAAAAATCTACTGCATTCAGCTCTTCCGCCGATCGCCGGGCGTGCCGGTAATACTCGGCGTGCGCCACCATGGACGCAGCCTCTTCATCGATGATGACTGTGGCGTGGGGATGCTGCTGGATTACTGAGCCGGGCACGGCGGACGAGACGGGTCCTTCCAACGCGGCTGCGACGGCCTGCGCCTTGTTTGCTCCGAAAGCCAGGAGGACCAACTGCCTGGCCTTGAGTATGGTGCCCAGGCCTTGGGTGATGCAGTGGGTGGGGACCTCATCCGGGGAATCGAAGAACCGTGCGTTGTCCTTGCGGGTTTGTTCGGCCAAAGCCTTGATGCGGGTGGTGGACGCCAGGGAGGACCCGGGCTCGTTGAACCCCACATGGCCGTTGGAACCGATGCCCAGGATTTGGATGTCGATGCCCCCGGCCTCCGCGATCATGTCTTCGTATTCTGCGCCGGCCTGGGTGATGCCCGGGCCGGTGCCTCGCGGCGTGAACACGTAATCAGGATTGAGCCCCAGCGGTTCCACCACCTCGCGGGTGATCACTGAGCGGTAGCTTTCCGGGTGCTGCGGCGGAACGCCGAGGTACTCGTCCAAGGCGAAGCCACGTACTCCGGAGACGTCGATGGCATCCTCCGCGACTGTCGCAGCCAGCGCAGCGTACGTGGACAGGGGAGTGGAACCTGTCGCGAGGCCAAGGACGGTAGCGGGGTTCGAACTGACCTTTCCAATGATGATGGAAGCGGCGAGGGAGCCAGCCTCGGCCTGGTCGCGGACAATGATGATTTCTGCCATGGGTTTCCTAACATTTGGGTGCGTAACTAGCTGCCTACTGTCACGGGGACTCCCGTTTCGAGGCTCCTGTTGGTTGCTTCCACGATGGCCACGATGCTGAGGATTTCGGGCAGCGGCACATTGGGCCTGCCGCTGCGGCACGATTCCACAATGTCCTCAAGGAGGCCCACCAGCATCGGGGGCCCGGCTTCGATCGAGAAAGTGGCCAGACCCTCGGTGGTTTCAATCCGGCCCAGCGTGTGCGGGGTCCATTCGGATTCGCCGCTCATGGTCGCCACCCGGCCGTCGCCCCAGTTGACCGTCACGGAAACCTGGCCTGCAGCGGGTTCTGACCGCCCGGCGTCGACCGTCACCTTTCCGGAGCGGGTGGCGACCGAACCCAGCGACGCGACGGCGAGGTCCACCAAATGCACCCCGTACCACGAGAAGCCGGGATGGCCAGGCTGAGTGGGTAGCGGTCCGGTGAGCGATACCCGGTGCGCGTCGGCAGCCCCTAGCGCCGTCCGGAATTCGCGCGCAAAGCGCTTCGGCGAGCCGGCCAGCACCAACGAACCCGAGGCTTCGGCCAAAGCCAACATGCTCCGCGCCTCAGCAAGGGACGGCGCAAAACGGGTATCGACGTAAATTGGCTTTCCGTACCGGGCAACCCGCCTGAAGTACTCCGGGTGGGTGCGTCCATCCGAGGCCACGATCAAGAGCGCATCGCATGCCTCGGCCACCGCTTCGGGGGAGTCGCACAGGGTGACCCCAAGTCCGCTGACTTCGTCCGCGAAAGCGTCGATACGGTGGAGGCTCAGCGGAAAGTCCGACGCCGGTTCCCCCTTCCAAGCGTGCGTCACCGTGCCGCCGGGGACCACACCGTCCACGCCGTTGCCGAAGAGGCGCGTAAAGGACGGCGCGTGCGGTGAATCGACACCGATGAGCCCAAAACGGATCGGTGCGGCAGACGTCATCCTTTGACCCCGCTGTGCGTGATGCTGGCGACGATGTGCTTTTGCAGGAGGGCGAAGATCACCAGGCACGGTATGAAGCTGACCAGAGTGGCTGCCATGACGTTGGACGTGGAGGCGGTCTCGGTGTTCAGCGTTGCCAAGCCCACCGTGAGCGTCCTGGCTGCGTCCGACTGGCCCACCACCAAGGGCCACAGAAGATCGTTCCAGTGCCACAGGAAGACGAAGATTGCCAGAGTCGCCAGGACGGGACGGATCAGCGGCAGGACGATCTGCCAGAACGTCCGCCATTCGCCGGCACCGTCTATACGGGCGGCATCGAAGAGTTCCTCGGGCATGTCCCGCACGAACTGCCGGATGAGGAAGATCGCCTGGGCGTTGGCCAGCGTGGGCAGGATCAGCCCCCAGAGGGTGTTCACCCCGCCCATTTTGGAGATGAGGATGAACGTGGGGATCAGGGTGGCTTGGACGGGCACCATCATGGTGGCGATGATGGCCCACAGCAGCGCGTTCCGTCCCGGGAACCTCTTGCGGGCCAACGCGTAGGCGGCCATGGATGCCGTGAGCAACACAACCACCACGGACACAGCCGAGTACAGGAACGAGTTCCAGAGCCAGAGAGGAAACTCGCCCACGTTAAAGATGCGGACAATGTTGTCCAACGTCAGCGACGACGGCAGCGCATACGGCAACGTGGGGGCGTCGGCGGGGGAGAGCGCCAGCACTGCAACGGCAATGAGCGGTGCAACGGTGAAAAGCGAGATTACTGCCAACACCCAGGTCAGGGTGCGCTGGCGGCGCTTCTCGGTATGACGCCGGGGGCTGTGCCCGGCGGGGCTTTGGGCGGGACGTCCGGCGGGGTGCCGTCCACCAGCTGGAGTGGAAAGGGTGGCGGTCACTTGGAGTCCTTACCTTCGAAGAAGCGCTGCTGGATGAGCGAGAGGATGAGCACAATGACGAACAGCACCACGCCGATGGCCGATGCGTAGCCGAAGTCGAAGAACTTGAAGCCTTCGTCGAACAGGAAGTAGATGAGGCTGTGGCTGGCCCGGGCGGGTCCGCCTCCGGTCATCACGTAGATGGTGTCGAAGACCTGGAACCCCACGATCGTCTCGATGACCAGGACGAAGAACACCACGGGCTTCAGGAGCGGCAGCGTCACGTACCAGAACGATTTCCACGCGCCGGCCCCGTCAATGCGGGCGGCTTCGTGGACTTCAGCGGGCTGGGCTTTGAGGCCGGCCAGGAAGATCAGCATGGAGTAGCCGAAGCCTTTCCACACTGACACCACGGCCAGGGACAAGAGGACCAGCAGTTGAGGGCCTGAGGTGAAGGGAACGGGCCCCATGCCCAGGCTGCCCAGTGCGGCATTGAGCGGACCGTCGGTGGAGAAGATCCAGGTCCAGATGATGCCGGCCATCACGAACGAGCTCAGGTACGGAATGAACAGCAACGCCCGGAAGGTGCCGGTGAACCGGACCAGTTTGTCCAGGAGGACGGCCCCGGCCAGTGACACGGCGATGATGAACGGAACAAAGATCGCCACGTACAGGAATGTCACGCGCAGGCTTTGCCAGAAGTTGGGGTCCTCGGCCAGGCGCACGTAATTATCTGCGCCCAGGAACTCGAAATCACCGTTGAGGCTGTACTCAGTGAGGCTCATGGCTCCGGCCCCAAAGATGGGGAGGAATTTGAAGAGGCCAAAAATGATCAGCGTGGGAAGGACGAACAGGATGCCGGCCAGCGCCTCGCGGCTGCGGGCTTTCTTGGCCCCGAAAGGCTTGAGCTGTGGGGCCGTCAACTCGGGATGTCGGCCGGACAGCGTGTTTCTGGTTCGGGTGTTTATGGACATGGGGTGACCAATCGGTGGTGGGGCCGGGCTTAGGATGCCGAGCGCTGCAGGATGCCGCGGGCTTCCGTGGCTGCACGGTCAAGGGCTTCTTTGGCGGTGACATCACCGCGGAGGGCGGCCTGGATGTTGGGAGCGAGGGCACCCATGACCTGGCGTGCAACAGGTGACGATTCTCCGGGGTTGGCGGTCTTCAAAGCTTCTGCCATGGCCAGGGAGTCCGGGTCGGTGCCCAATGCCGCGGCGTCGGTCCGGGTGGGGAGGTTTCCCGCGGCGGCATTGAGGGCCTTCTGGGACTCGGCCGAGCTCAAGTAGCTCATCACCTTGTAGGCGGCTTCCCGGTTTTCCTTCTTGTTGATGGAGGTCAGTGCCAGCAAACCGGGGTTGCCGTAGGTCGCCTGGACTTTGCCTTGCAGCGGAGCGCCCAGTGCAACGTTTTCAGCTCCGAGCGCGGCGCGCATCTGCTTCAATTCCGGCAACGACGTGGTGGCCCGCATCGCGGCCTTGCCGGTGGCGATCGGAGCACCTTCAACCTTGGGTCCATCGGTGGCCGCGTCCGCGGGAAGCCCGCCGAGCTTCTTCAGGTCAATCAGTAACTGGAGTGCCGAAACACCGGCCTCGGAATCGAAGGCGATGTCCTTGGCGTCATCGGTGAAAACCTTTCCGCCGGCCTGCCACAGCAGCGGGTAGAAGGACAGGTTGAGCGTCTGCTCGGGGCTTCCGGCGTAGTCCATCACGGCGACGCCCTTCTTCGCCAGAACCGGCGCCGCGCTGCGCAGGTCATCCCAGGTCTTGGGCAGCGGTACTCCTGCGTCCGCGAAGATCTTGGTGTTGTAAGCGGTGGTGTTGATGTTCTGGAACAGCGGAACGCCGAATACTTCGTCGTCGAACGTCGCGGCCTCCAGCGTGCCGGGGTAGAAGCTGTCCTTGTCCTGCTCAACAGCCTTATCTACTGGCAGCAGGCCGCGGACGTTACGGTACGTGGCTGCTTGGTCAGGCGTAATAAGTACGACGTCGGGTCCCGAGCCGGCGGCAAGCGCCGCCGAGATCTGGGCGTCCCGCTTGTCGAACGTCTGGAGTTCGATGGTCAGGTCGATTCCGGGGTTTGCCGTCTCGAAGCTTGCTTCAGTGTCCTGCCAGAACTTCTTGCTGGCGGTCTCGTCCTTGATGACGGGGTACATCCAGAGCGTCACCTTGCCGGTGGCCTGGCCGCCGTCGGACGTTGACGAACCGGCTGAACCGCAAGCGGTGAGTGTCAAAGCCGCGGTAACGACGACGGCTGTGGCCAAAGTGGCGGTGCGCATTTTTCGAGTAAACATGGTGACTACTTTCGGGTGAGGGTGGCTTCGTGGATCGCGTCGAGGGCGAGCTTGTGGCGGCTGGCTGCTACGGGGGCGGTAAGGAGGGGATCGCGGCATTCCCGCATCCAGTCGAAGAGGGTTGCGGAGAGATCCCTGAGGATTTCCGACTGCTCCGGCTGGCCGGCGATGTTGTCCAGCTCCTCTGGATCCACCCTGAGGTCGTAGAGTTCCAGCGCCGGGCTGGTGCCGATGGTTGGCCCGCCAAGGTCTGCCGGCAGGCTGCGGTGAATCCAGGATTGGGTGGGATCCATGGCGCGTGGTGCGTTGGAGAAGTTGACGATCAGCTTGTGCGTGGATGTCCGCACCGATCGTTTGGGGTCGTAATACGTGTGGTAACTCAACTGGCTGAAGCAGTGGCTTCGCGGAGCCTCGCCTGCTTCGACGGCCGGACGGAGGCTGGCCCCGGCGAGGCCTTCCGGGACGGGCAGTCCGGCCAGCTCCAGCAAGGTGGGCAGGACGTCCACGTGGCTGACGATGTCCGTCACGCGTTTCCCGGACCATGCCGCGTTGCCGGGGTGGCGAAGCATCAGCGCAACGCCCAGTCCGGCGTCGTACAGGGTGCATTTGGCGCGGGGCAGCGCAAGGCCGTGATCGGTGGTGAACAGCACCAGTGTCTGGTCTCGGAGGCCCAAGGAATCGAGTTCCGCGAGAATGCTGCCCACGCCTTCGTCCATGTGCTTCACAGCGCCCTGCAGTTCGGCGATTTCCTCGCGGGCGCCATCGTTGTCTACCAGGTGGGCAGGGACTGTATGCCCCCGCGAGACGTCCGGGTTCACGCCGTCGGCCAGGAACCCCATGACGCCTGGGCGGTCCCGCTCGGACGGCACCCGATGCGGTTCCGTGAAGCCCACCTGCAGGTAGAAAGGACGGTCGCTGCCGGACATCCGACGCAGTGCGTCAGTGGCGCGATGCACGACGACGTCCCGCGCACCTCCCGTACGGGCGCGGTCGAAACCAAGCCTGTTGGCCACGACATCGTCGGCCAGAACCCGGGATTCATGGTGCACACCAACCAGCTCGGTCTGATAGCCGGCCGACTTCAACCTGTAGGCGATGTGCTGGGAGGGCTCGTTCAGGTCCCAGCCAAACGGCTCGTGGGTAAGGCCCAGGACGCCGTTGCTCTGCGGATACGTCCCGGTGAACAGTGAGGCGCGGGCAGGGCTGCAGTGCGGGGCCGTTGCGAAGGCCTGTTCGAAGAGGGTGGATTCATCGGCCAGGGTGTCCAGGTTGGGAGTGGAGACGGTCTCCACTCCATAGGTGCCCAGGAAGCGGCCCAGATCGTGGCAATGGATCAGGAGGATGTTGCGCATTTTTAGCCCATTCGTTCGAGGTCGGTGCGGGTGAGGGCGTGTTCCAGGGGTTCGCCGCTGATGTAGCGGCGGAGTTCGTCAACCACAATGGCGCCGGCCCGGCGTCGGGAGTCCACGGTGGCCCCTCCGAGGTGGGGCGTAAGGAGCACGTTGGGCAGCGAACGCCAGGGGTTGTCCGTGGGCAGGGGCTCTTGGTCGAAGACGTCCAGCGCTGCATCAATCCGGCCCGAATGGACCTCTTTGTAGAGGGCTTCCATGTCCACGATGGTTGAGCGGGCAGTGTTCACCAACGCGGCCCCGTCCGGAAGCAAGGCAAGCTCGGCAGCGCCGATGAGACCTTCGGTTTCCGGAGTGGCCGGAGCGTGAATAGCCACCACATCGCTGCCAGTCATCAGATCGTGCAGGGTTGCTGAGTGGGCCGCGAGGGGATCTCCCGCGGGGATGTAGGGGTCATAGACGGACACCTTGGCGCCGAGTGCCTGGCAGGCGTCAATGTAGCGGCGTCCTGTCCTGGACGCTCCAACTACCCCAACGCGGGCCCCGGAGATTTCGCGGGCCCTGCTGACGTTGCGGGCGTCGTCCCAACTGGCTCCCGTCCGGAGGCTGTGATCGAGCAGGTGCACACGGCGCAGCAAATTTAGCGTGAATGTCAGCGATAGTTCCGCGACGGCGGGTGCCATGGCCGCGCCCGCCTGGGAGATGGGGATGCCGGCGGCCCAGAAGTCGTCGCTGACCAGGGCGTGAAGCGAAGACGCTGCATGGACAACGCACTTGAGGTTCGGCGCCGCTGCCAAGTGTTCGGCGTCGAGACGGGGGAATCCCCAAGCGGTGATGAATGCGTCCTTGTCTGCGGCAGCGGCCGCGAAAGCATCCAAGGACTGGAGCTTGACGGGCGCGATTTCAGTGATGTCGCCCAGCTCGCTGAGGGCAGTGCGGGTTTCGGGAGTGATGAACGCTGCCCGTTCGGCGTCCGGGATGCTCAGCAGGATCCGCAGCCGGGGTGCTGTGGGGGGCGAGGAGGGTGATGCAACGCCTTTGTTGATGTTCATGAGACCGAGATTGCCAGCTTCAATATCTTTTGTCAATGACTAAAGTAAGTACAATGGACAGTGTGAAGACATCCGGACTGCGGATGCCAGAATGGGGGAGATCCCTTGCGACGCAACAACAGGAGCCACGAGCTATGAAGCCACGCGCAGGCAGCAAGGCCCTGATCCGCGAGATCAACGAGGCCCTGGTGCTGGACATTGTCCGCACACAGGCGCCGGTATCCCGCGCCAAAATCACGGTCCAAACCGGTTTGAGCGCAGCCAGCGTCACTGGGATCACCGGCAAGCTGGTCCACTCCGGACTGCTGGTGGAAACCGAGATTGCGCCCAGCACGGGTGGCCGTCCGGCGCGTCTCCTGGAGCTGGGGCGCGAAGGCGTCTTCGCGGCGGGGGTGAGACTGTCCGCCACGGAGGCGCACGCCGTCGTGGTTGATTTGCGCGGTGACGTGGTGGCAACGCACAGCGAGCCGTTGGCATCCACCGAGCCTGGCGAGGCGGCAGCGGCCGCTGCCCGGGCTGTTCGATCCGCGGCAGGGCAGATGGAGTCCAGGCTGATCGGGGTGGGCGCAGCCGTTTCCGGCGTGGTGGATCAGGCCGGCGGTCTGGTGCGGCATAGCGGGGCGATGGGCTGGACTGACATCAAATTCCAAATGCTTCTTGAAGAGGCTGTGGGCCAAGCCGTAGTTGTGGACAGTTTCGTCAACGCCTACGCACGCGGTCTGCTGTTCGACGACGTTTTCAAGGGTCGCGAAATGCTCATCTTCAGCGTCGGCACCAGCTTGGGGGCCGCCGTCGTGATTGAAGGCCGTATCCAGCGCGGCTTCAACGGCGCGGCGGGCGGCTTCGCCCATTCGCGTGCGATCACCGGACCCGGACCGGCCAGGCCCTGCCACTGCGGAGCCGAAGATTGTTGTGAAACCCGCGGCAGCCTGTGGGGCATGCAGCAGGAGCTGGAGCGGAACGGCCAGAACCGGCAAATAGACCCCGACGTCGATTCCAGCCTGATTGCCGACGCCGCCTTGCATCTGGGTATCGGCATGGCGAACGCCGCCAAGGTCCTCGGGCCCGAGCAGGTGGTGGTGGGCTTCGCGCCCGAAGCTAATCTGGGGACGTTTGCCGAGCAGACCAAGCACGCGTTTATGAGTCAGTACCTTCACGCCAACACTCCGCCTCCACTGTTTGATGCAGCCATTGCAGATCCTGTGGCCCTGGCCCGGGGTGCTGCGTGCTCCGTGCTGGCTGGCTTGTTCACGGCCAGCCCAACTGGGTAGCAGCAGATGTCGTTTTGAGGTTCAGAACGGCATCTGCTGCTACTTACATGGGGCTAACGCCGCATGGTTTGCATGGCCTGCTGATCGTCAATCCGGACAAGGTTCGGGCCGCGCAGCGTATACAGCAAACCGTCCTCATCCGCCGTGATGTGCGGTCCGCTGTACCAACCGCCGTTGATGTCAGCAACAACAACAGAGACAGCGAAAGTGATCGGATCTATGCGGAACACCGTGGTGTCGGAGACGCCGTAGACAATCCCGCGGCTGACCTGAAGAGCTCCGAAGTCCGTGCACACCGCGCTCAGGTCACCCCGATGAACCACCTGCCGTGTATCCAGATCGATCACGAACAGGCCGGCAGCCTTGCGGGACATGCCGTAAAGGAACTTGCCATGGATCGCCATCGCGGCAATGCCCTGAGGCTGCCCTGGGTCCAGGCGCCACAACTCCTGGTTCGCCACGGGGTCCCACGCCACCACGGTGCTGCGGGGACCGGTGGCGTAGATGTTGTCGCCACCCAGGTAGGCCACTCCGTCCTTGGTCGCCACGGCACGGACCATCTGGAGGGCATCGATCGGGTTGACCTTGGTGATGACCTGCGTGGTGGAAGGCTTGTAGGCGGCGAAGCAGCCGCCACCTCCGGTGTCGTTCTGGGCTCCGGCAATGACCAGCCCGTTGACTGCGTCCCAGCAGACATCCAAGGGGCGGTTCTGCCCGGCGGGCAACGCGGCCACTTGGTAGGGCAGTTGCCCGGTGGCGGGATCGTAGGCGTAGATTCCCCGCGAGTTGTACTGGCTCGTGTAGAGGACACCGCCTACCATCACGGCGTCCTTGGCTTCACCTGTTGCCCGGAGATAGGACACCTGTTCCGTGGCCAGTTGGTGCCGGGCAATGGTTCCGGTGCCGCCCACATAAACGTCCCCGGCGCCCGCTGCGAGCCCCATGCACAACTGAGGTCCGCCCGGCGCTCCGGCCTGTTGGAGGTCATGCTTGACGGCGGTCTTCGCCACGGGATCAATCTCAATGACGTCATAGGAAGACACTGTGAGCGCCTTGCTGCCGTAGACATCCAAGCCCCACATGGCGCCCACATCTTCCGTGAGGACTTGAGTGATCTTCTTGGTGACCATGTTGTAAGACCACACGCCCGGTTCCTTGACGAAGAAGACGTCGTTGCCCAGTTGCCTGAACATGACGCCCGTCTTGGCGATGATGGTGTACTGGGCGTGGTTGGCAAGGTTGATCAGCACGGACTTACCGGGGCCCTTGACCCCCACTCCGAGCTGCCCGTTCAGCACGCTGAGGGAGGTGACCGAGACGCCGGCTGCTACTTCTGCCGGCAGGATGTTGGTTGACGTCTTCGTGGTCCGGTCGAAGGCGAACAGGCGGCCGGGACTTGATCCGTTGCCGCCTCCCAGCGTGCTGCCCGTGCCGAAATACACGTGGCTGGCAGTGGCTGCCACAGCTTGGGCAATGGTGGCTCCGGGGTCCGGTATGCCCCAGCTGGTCATGGCATTCGTGGCGGGATCGAATTCCCACAGGGAGGGTGCATTGGTGGTTAGCCCTCCGCCGGCAAGGTAGACCTTTCCATCAGGGGCCACGGCCAGGGCCCGGATGTCGCGGTCTCCGGTTTCGCCCACGCCCACTGCCGGTGCGTTGGGCGTGCTGAGATCCCAGCGGTATAGGTTCGGCTTTCCGTCGATTCCATCGCGCAGAACACCTGCGTACAGGTAGCGGCCGGTGGAGTCGGCGGCCAAGGCCTGGATGCTGTACCCCGAGCCAAGGTCTGTCCGTGACGTGATGGTGCCGGTGGGGAGGTGGTATCCGATCACCCGTACCGGGTTCAGGTTGCGGGACCCGATGTAGACGGTGTCGCCCACCAGCAGCGAACTCATGAGGGAAAACTGAACGACGGCGGGTCCGAGGTCGGTAATCTGCGGGGCGCCTGTGGTCTGCCTGCCTGGCGCGGCTTGGGCGGCGCCGGAGGACATGGCCGACAGTGCTACGGCCAGTCCGCCGATACCCCCGGTCTGCAGCAATTGACGACGATTGATGGCGAATGTGGACATGG
This sequence comes from Paenarthrobacter sp. NPDC091711, assembly GCF_044756605.1. Classification (NCBI taxonomy): domain Bacteria; kingdom Bacillati; phylum Actinomycetota; class Actinomycetes; order Micrococcales; family Micrococcaceae; genus Paenarthrobacter; species Paenarthrobacter sp. NPDC091711. The sequence goes on along the minus strand of NZ_JBIVTF010000016.1, from coordinate 84,480 downwards.
AAGATCTCCTCATTGAGTGTCCCGTGGGGTGTTTCCAAGAGTGCTATTCGTGCTGGGGGGACGTTTCCGGAGGCGTCCTGTGCACTCCATCCAGCGTTTCAGCCAGCCATCAGGAAATCCATGATTCGAACATTTTCAGACATCCCACGTGTGGTGGTCCGCAGCGCCAGCACGCTGGTGTTCCCGGCGGAAACCGCTTGGCGAGGACCCGGTCTTCTTGGTGAAGAGTCGGCTGAAATAAGCGGGATCGTCATAGCCGGTGAGGGACGCGATCCTTTGAACGGGAAGGTCCGTGTCAGCCAGCAGCGACTGGGCGCGCTGCATCCGGAGTTGGATGATGAGCTCCTTGGGACCAACACCGGTAGCGCTCTGCACTGCCTGCCGGAGCTCTGGAACCGGGACCTTGAGCGAGGCAGCCAGCTGGGACAACGTCAGCGGCAGGTGAGCCGCTTCGCAAAGTGCGGTGAGTAGCCTGTTGTCTTTTGCCCGGGCGTCAATGGTGACCGGACCGGGCTGCGTGCCTGTCTGGATCAGTACCCGCTGGCAGAGTACGGAGGCGTCCAGATCTCCTTGTGGTCCACCCGTTAGGAGAGCTTGGCGGAGGGCGGAAAAAAGTCCAAGAGACTCCTCCAGGCCGACCTCCGAGGAGCCATCAAGCTGCACCAGAGCTTGGCTCCGCACGAAGCACCCCAGCTCCTCCAATGCCCTCGCCGTAGGTCCGGTAAACAACAGCCAATGCTCTTTCCACCCCATCGGCCCAGGTCCGTACCCGTGGCTGACTCCGGGGAAAAGCCGAATGATCGCAGGAGCCTGCACCGTGAAACGCCTGCCGCCCACAGTGAAGTGCCCGGATCCTTCGCTCACCAGCACTATGGCGTGGCTGCTGAGGGTTCGTCCGGCAAAGGACGGCAACATCCCACTTTGCTCGCCGGCGCCCAGGCATGCCAGGCCAAGATCCCTCAGGGGAGACGCCGGATGCCGGTATGTTGACCAATCGTCCATGGGCCAATGCTGCCCCGGCCAAGGGCGCAAGACAAACGGAAACGGCAAGCCGGTCCCACTCGCAAGAAAAAGCCTCACAAAAGTCCAAGTCTTCAGAAACCGAGTCCATTCACGTGGCCGCCCACCACTGACAAGGTGGGGACTATGTTGACTTCGAATGGCTACGTCCTGGACGAATCGGAATCCCGCCTCGCCGAGCTGGAACCGGTACCCCCTTCCCAGCGACGGGACCGTGAAGCGCTGTGGGCCAGGCTCCGAAAGGACGGGTACCTCTACTTGAAGGGGCAGTTGAACCCGGAACAGCTGCTGGATTTCAGGGAGTTCTACTTTGACTCGTTGAGCGGAGCCAACGTGTACGCGGAGGGTACGGATCCCCGTGCGGGCATTGCGGCGCCCGGGGACGTGGACCGTGCTGCGTTGCGACGGGGCCTCTTCGACCACATTGTTCCCGGGCAGGAGTATCAAGCACTGTGCACTGCAGAGGGGATTGCCGACTGGTTCGCCTGGTTCCTCGAAGATGACGTCCATCTGCACCGGCGAAAAATCATTCGCCACACCAAGCCCGGTGACAGCGGCATAGGAACGGCCACCCAGGCTCACTACGATCTTGTGTATCTCCGCGAAGGCAGTGACCGTGTGTTGTCCATGTGGATTCCGTTGGGTGACTGCCCGCGCGAGCGGGGCGGCCTGGCTTATCTGGAGGGTAGTCACCACTGGGTGATGGCAGAGGAGCGTGAGGGGACGCTGAAGATGCCGGCCGCCTCCATCACTGCGGACCTCCCCGGGCTGGCGGACGAGCGGGACGCCCGGTGGCTCGTGACCGATTACGAGGTTGGTGACGTGGTGGTCCACTCGGCGCATATAGTCCACGCGGCCCTGGACAACGCCGACCTCAACGGCACCATGCGCCTGTCCACCGACATCCGGTACCAGCGCCTCAGCGAGCCCATCGATTGGCGCTGGCAGGAGCACTGGAACTACGACGACGGCCTTTAGCCTCCCGCGCCGACTTGAATGGTGCTGCGCCACCACGTCACGGTTGCTTCAGCAGCTTCCGCCAAGGGAGTCGGCTCGAGACCCAGGAGCTTCTGGCTCTGTGAGGAATCCATCACGAACGGGCGCTCAAACTGGTACAGCAATTCGGCGAGTTCGCGCATGTCCGTGGAAAAAATACCCGCCATCCGCAGCACCCATCCGGGCACGGCGCTCACCTTGTGTGCAGCAACGCCGGCGGCCTCCGCATGCGCTGCGGCCATGTCCCGCTGCGTGACGGCCGGGCCTGTGGGGGCGTGCAGCACGGTGTTCCACAGCTCGGGCTGCCGGGCTGCTGCCATCATGGCGGCGGCCAGGTCCGGGACGTATGTGAAGGAGTGCGGCTGGTTGATGGACCCGATGAACTGCACTGCCTTGCCCGCCAGGATGGGCGTCACCATCCGCTCCCCGGCATGTGCCATCTTCACGCGGGGTCCGAAGAAGTCGCCGGCAACAACGCTGACGGTGCTGGCCGCATGCGCCTGCCGTGCTGCCAGCAAGGCGGTCCGGATGCCGCGCTTCCCGCCTGTGGCTGCCCGGGGACTTGCTTCGGTCATCACGCGGTCAGGCTCGCTGTACGAGTAGAGACTTTCGGGGAAGACGACGACGGCGCCCGCGGCTGCTGCGGCATCCATCACCACTTGCTCGGCCCAGGGGAGTTCGGCGGCCCATGACGCTGCACGGTAGGCCGATCCGTGGATGCAGTGGAACACCGCCGCGGCACCTGCTACCGCTTCAGTGAGCCGCACGGGATCGGCGGCATCCACGCGCATGCGCTCCACCAGGGGGTGGTCCGGTCCGCTGCCTGAGCGAGTCAAAATGCGTACTTGGTGACCCTGCTCGGCTAGTTGTTCGGTGACCGTGTATCCCACGGGCCCTGCTCCTGTGACGACGTACATGATGTTCCTTCTTCCGCGTTCGTTATCTGGAAAGCTAAAACAAGAGCAGTGCTCTCTCAATCAAGAATGACCATCATCAAAGCCAAAGTCAAGAGCACTGCTCTCGTTTGTTCACAGCGCTCTCTGTTATGGCAAGCTGGTGGCATGACGACTGCCGAACCCGCCGCAGCTAAGACCAAGGCCAAGCCACCAACGCCGCGGGAACGGGCGCGCACGCAAACCATCGCGGACATCATCCGGCTGGGCCGCGAACACCTCGCGGTCCACGGCGCAGCGGCTCTCTCCCTGCGCGCCGTGGCGAGGGATCTCGGCGTCGTATCTTCTGCCGTGTATCGGTACGTCGAGAACCGCGTCGAGCTCCTCACCCTCCTGCTCATCGACGCGTATAACGAGCTCGGCGATGAAGTGGATGCTGCGGTAGATGCCGTCCCGGAGGATGACTTCCCCGGGCAGTTCAGGGCACTGAGCAATGCCGTCCGTGCATGGGCGGTCCGTGAACCCGCCAGCTACGCCCTGCTTTTTGGCAGCCCCGTCCCCGGGTATCAGGCGCCGGGGGAGCGCACCACTGTGCCCGGAACACGCGTCATTGTCCGCCTCGTCGGGATCTTTGATGCCGCCTACCGCGCGGGTGCCCTGTCCGCAGAGGTGACTCCCGCCGTCGTGATTCCCCCGACGCTGGCTGAAGACCTGGCGGCCATTCGCGCCGAAATGAATCTCGCGGCACCAGACGCGTCGTTGGCGCGCGGTGTCCTGGTGTGGACGTCAGTGTTCGGGGCTATCAGTTTTGAGGTTTTCGGGCAGTATGGGCCGGAGACTTTCACGGCCCGCGACGAGCTTTTTGAGCATCAGCTGGGCGTGCTGCAGGGCGTCGCCGGGCTCCAAGGCTAGGGCGCTACAGTATTCAGATGGTTCGTGGACTGGCTGACATTGGTGCGGAGGGTGTCCTCCTGGCCGGCGCGGGCCGCGCAATTCTCCTGCAAATCGCCGACCCCAAAGTGGGTCACGGCGTGGCTGAACACAGCAATTTCGCCGAGCGGCCCATGGATCGGCTCCGCGCGACCATGACCTATGTGTATGCGGTGGTTTACGGTTCCGAGGAGCAGGTGAAGGCCGTCCGCCGCGCCGTCAACCGCGCCCATGCCCCGGTTCGTCGCGGACCCGATGCCGCTTCACACGGATACAGCGCCTTCGACGCCGACTCCCAACTATGGGTGGTCGCCACCCTCTACGACACCGCCGTCACTGTCTATCAGCAGGTCCACGGAACGCTCGACGACGATACCGCCGACCGTATCTACCGCGAGTATGCGCGGATCGGGACAGCCCTGCAGCTTCCGGCGGATAAGTGGCCGTCTGATCGGGCCGCCTTTGCAACATACTGGGAGTCTCAGGTGCGCGGACTTCGCCCCGATGACAAGGCGCTCAAGGTAGCCCGGGATCTGCTCTACCCGACTGGTGGGCCCCGGTTGTTGCGCCTGGCCATGCCGTTGGCGCGGTTCCTCACCGCCGGCCTGTTACCGGACCATGTGCGCGAAGGATTTGGCTTCACCTGGGGCGAAAGCCAGGCGCGGCGCTTCGAGCGGACCATCCGGATGGTGGGTCGCGTATATCCGCGCTTGCCCCAGCGGATCCGGCACTGGCCCCGCGACCATTACTTGGGCCAACTTGTGGTGGATTCCCCGGTGCCACATGCGTAACTCCACGTCGGTGGAAGAGTCCATCGACGCCCTTGCGCACCGCTACCTGGACCGCACTCGCGGTGGCCGTCTGCGGGCCGGGCTGACCGAGTTTGTGGTGTTCGGGCTGAAGCAGGCGTGGGCTTGTGTGTTCGGTGCGGCGTTGCTTGCCGTGATCATCGCTGCGCGCCTCTGGTATCCGGACAACGCCGCCCTGGCCCGGAACGATTTCCTTACCCTTGCCGCCGTCGTTATCCAAGTTCTGATGATCTCTTTCCGGTTGGAGACGCTGCGGGAATTGCGGGTCATCCTGCTCTTCCACGTGGTGGGGACCGTGATGGAGCTGTTCAAGACGGACGTCGGATCCTGGGCGTACGAAGCCGAGGGCTTCCTCCGGATCGGGGCCGTTCCACTGTTCAGCGGCTTCATGTATGCCGCCGTGGGGTCCTATATGGTGCGGGTGTTCCGGTTGTTCGATCTCCGCTTCGACCGCTACCCGCGGCGGTGGATCACGGCCCTTGTTGCGGCTGCGATCTACATCAACTTCTTCTCGCACCACTACATCTTCGACGCTCGCTGGGTGCTGCTGGTCGCCGTCGTGCTTGTCTACGGACGGTGCGTGATGCACTTCAGGGTGTTCCGGCGTCGTTTCAAGATGCCCATCCTGGTCTCGTTCCTGCTGGTGGCGCTGTTCATTTGGTTCGCGGAGAACATCGGCACGTGGTCCCGTGCGTGGCTGTATCCCAACCAGCTGAACGGGTGGCAGGCGGTCTCCATCGACAAGCTGCTGGCGTGGTTCCTGCTGATGATTATTTCCGTGGTGCTGGTGGCGTGGGTGTACAAGCCCGAACCGCTTGACGCTCCCGCTGAGGTGGCTAGGCTTCGCCGCGTAGCGCCTTGAGAGCCGCGCGCCGGGCCTGATGCAACGGCTCGACGTCGGACACCCGGCTTAGGCGGACGGCTTCCGGTGGAGGCGGGTTGCGTTGGGCGTTGATCACGATGCCGAAGCCTTCGAATGTCCCTGCAGCGAGCCATGAGTTCAGTCCGCGCCAGAGCAGTACGTCTGTGGGCTTGCCGTCAACGGTGATAGTGAGCCGTTCAGTGATGAGGGCGTCAAAGGTTTCGTCCTGGCGTTGAAGCTCTTCCAGATTGTGCGGGATTCCTGCTGAAGCGCGCCACCGGTTCCTGGCAAGCCCGCGCGGGTCCTGGGATGTGGTGATCACCTCCACCAGTGGGCCCGCCTGCGAAAAGCCGTCGCCGTGGGACACCCCGCCTTCGCTGCCGTCCAACTGCCAGGATCCCAGCATCACAGGGCCTTCCTGGTCTGCCATGGAGTACAGCGGGAGCTGGTGTGCGCCGTCGCGGACCTGTTGATCCATGTGCTCATACATGGCCCAGAACTCGTCCGGAGGCAGGTATCCAGTGATCTCCATCGGGCCAGTTTGACAGTTCACCGTGGGCGAAACCAGCCCGAAAGCCGCGTGATTCCGGGAATTTCTTGAGCCCTCAGGGCAAAGTTGAGCGAACTCGACTCAACTTTGGATTGACTTAATTCTGAGGCTGAGTACAGTTGAGTGCAGAACGCTCAACTAGCCGATTGTTGAGCAGGCTCCCAGCACGTAACCCGCTCAGCGGGCCGTTGCCAGGTGCGATCTCCAACATCGGCCATTGAAAGGAAAACAAGATATGTCACGTGCAGTAGGTATCGACCTCGGAACCACCAACTCCGTGGTCTCTGTTCTCGAAGGTGGCGAGCCCACCGTCATCGCCAACGCAGAAGGCGGCCGCACCACGCCGTCCGTCGTTGCGTTCTCCAAGTCCGGCGAAGTCCTGGTTGGCGAAATCGCCAAGCGCCAGGCCGTCAACAACATCGACCGCACCATCGCTTCCGTCAAGCGCCACATGGGCACCGACTGGAACGTCGCCATCGATGACAAGAAGTACACGCCGCAGGAAATCTCCGCGCGTATCCTCATGAAGCTCAAGAACGACGCCGAGAGCTACTTGGGCGAAAAGGTCACCGACGCTGTCATCACCGTTCCGGCCTACTTCAACGACGCCGAGCGCCAGTCCACCAAGGAAGCCGGCGAAATCGCAGGCCTCAACGTCCTCCGCATTGTCAACGAGCCCACCGCGGCTGCACTGGCCTACGGCCTGGACAAGGGCAAGGAAGACGAACTCATCCTGGTCTTCGACCTCGGTGGCGGAACCTTCGACGTCTCCCTCCTCGAGGTTGGCAAGGACGAAGACAACTTCTCCACCATCCAGGTCCGCGCAACCGCCGGTGACAACCGCCTCGGTGGCGACGACTGGGACAACCGCGTCGTAGAGTGGCTCCTGAGCCAGCTCAAGGTCAAGGGCATCGACCTCTCCAAGGACAAGATCGCCCTCCAGCGTCTCCGCGAAGCTGCAGAGCAGGCCAAGAAGGAACTGTCCTCCTCCACCAGCACCAACATCTCCCTCCAGTACCTGTCCGTCACCCCGGACGGCCCGGTTCACCTGGACGAGCAGCTGACCCGTGCCAAGTTCCAGGACCTCACCAAGGACCTGCTGGACCGCACCAAGAAGCCGTTCCAGGACGTCATCGCAGAAGCCGGCATCAAGGTTTCCGACATCGACCACATCGTCCTCGTCGGTGGTTCCACCCGTATGCCTGCTGTCTCCGAGCTCGTCAAGGAACTCGCCGGCGGCAAGGAGCCCAACAAGGGCGTCAACCCGGACGAAGTTGTGGCCGTTGGCGCCGCACTCCAGGCCGGTGTCCTGAAGGGCGAGCGCAAAGACGTTCTCCTCATCGACGTCACCCCGCTGTCCCTCGGTATCGAAACCAAGGGTGGTGTCATGACGCACCTCATCGAGCGCAACACCGCCATCCCCACCAAGCGTTCCGAGACCTTCACCACCGCTGACGACAACCAGCCGTCTGTGGCCATCCAGGTCTTCCAGGGCGAGCGTGAATTCACCCGCGACAACAAGCCGCTGGGCACGTTCGAACTGACCGGCATCGCTCCGGCACCGCGCGGCGTTCCGCAGGTTGAGGTCACCTTCGACATCGACGCCAACGGCATTGTCCACGTGTCCGCCAAGGACAAGGGCACCGGCAAGGAACAGTCCATGACCATCACCGGTGGCACGGCGCTCTCCAAGGACGACATCGACCGCATGGTCCGTGAAGCCGAAGAGCACGCTGCTGAGGACAAGGCCCGCCGCGAAGCTACGGACACCCGTAACTCCGCCGAGCAGCTCGCCTACTCCGTCGAGAAGCTCATCGCCGACAACGACGACAAGCTGCCCGAGGAAGTCAAGACCGAGGTCAAGGCCGACGTCGACGCCCTCAAGGCCGCACTGGAAGGCACTGACGACGCCGCTGTGAAGACTGCGTTCGAGAAGCTCCAGGCCTCCCAGACGAAGCTCGGCGAAGCCATCTACTCGCAGGCCTCCGCAGCTGACGCTCCGGGTGCCGGTGCAGAAGGTGCTCCTGCCGGTGAGAAGGCTGCCGACGACGAAGACATCGTTGACGCCGAAATCATCGACGAAGACGAAGCGAAGAAGTAGCCATGCCTCACCACGGCAACGAAGCAGAGCACTCTGAAGGCAACGAGCCGCGCAAGCCGGTTATCCGGGACAACCGCAAGGTTGACCCGGAGACCGGGGCAGCCCGTCACCCCGATAGCGAAGCTGCGGCTCCCACCGAAGGCAACGCCGCTCCCACCGAAGGCAACGCCGCTCCCACAGACGGCGACGCCCTCTCCCAGGCTGAGGAAATCCTCAACGGGGTAGAGGTGCCGGCTGAGGAATCGGTAGCCTCCGGTGCCGCGGCTGAAGCCCATGCAGCGGAGCTCCGTAACGACCTCCTTCGCCTTCAGGCTGAGTACGTCAACTACCGCAAGCGCGTGGAACGCGACCGTGCCGTAGCAGGAGAGATGGCCGTCATCGGCGTTCTCAACTCCCTGCTCCCGGTGCTGGACGACGTCGACGCCGCACGCCAGCACGGTGACCTCGAAGGCGGCCCCTTCGCCGCCATCGCCACCAAGCTGGAGAACGCGCTCAAGACGTACGGACTGGAACGCATCGCGGACACCGGAGTCGAATTCGACCCCACCATCCACGAAGCACTCATCCAGCAGCCCGGCGAAGACATCGAGGTTGACACGGTCAGCCAGGTGCTGCGCTCCGGATACCGCTCCGGTGAGCGGGTCCTGCGTGCAGCCCAAGTGATCGTCGCGGTTCCGGCGTAACTAGCAGACGCTTCACCGGATATGGGGCGGTGCCCGCTCCGCGGTGCCCTCCACACCGCCGCCCCATATCCGGTTCCGCGTCGGTTGTAAGCTCGCCAGAGGCGCGATGACTGCAGCCGCACGTTTTTTATTGACTTGAAAGGAAACGCTCTTGGCCAGCCAGGACTGGGTTGAAAAGGATTTTTACGCGATCCTTGGTATTGCCAAGGACGCGTCCGACGCGGATATGAAGAAGTCTTACCGCAAGCTAGCCCGGCAGTACCATCCGGATACTAATGCCGGGGATGCTGCTGCGGAGAAGAAGTTCAAGGACATTTCCGAGGCGTACTCGGTGCTGTCCAGTGCTGAGGACCGTCAGCAGTATGACGCCATCCGTGCCATGGGTGGCGCCCGGTTTGCTCCGGGTGCTGGCGCTGGACGTGGTGGTGCTGGAGCCAACGGCGGGTTTGAGGACCTGTTCGGCGGCCTGTTTGGCGGTGGCCCTGGTGCCCGTCAGCCTGCGGGTGGCGGCGGCATTCCTCCGGAGTTCGCAGATCTGTTTGGCGGCGGCTTCGGCGGTGCCGGCCAGACGGGGTTCCAGCGTGCCCCGCAGAAGGGCTCCGACCGGACGGCAACTACGTCCATCTCGTTTGCCGGTTCCATTCATGGCACCACTGTGAGCTTGCGTGAGAGCAACGGCAACGTCATTGACGTCAAGATTCCCGCCGGCATCAAGGACGGGCAGAAAGTCCGTCAGCGCGGCAAGGGCAATGTTGGCCCGGCCGGCAATGGCGACCTCATCATCACGGTGAGCGTCAAGCCGCACGACTTCTTCCACCGCGACGGCGACAACATCCGCATCCACGTGCCCGTCACGTTCGCGGAAGCGGCGCTCGGGGCCACCATTGAGGTGCCAACGCTCGACGGCGACACCGTCAAGGTGCGCGTTCCGGCCGGAACCCCATCGGGCCGTACCCTCCGGGTGAAGGGCCGTGGCGTGAAGACGTCCAAGGCGACCGGTGACCTGCTGGTGACCATCGACGTCGCTGTTCCGCAGAACCTGAACAAGGAAGCGGAAGAAGCCGTGAAGGCCTTCGCTGCTGCCACCACTGACGCCAACCCGCGTCACGACCTGGCCGCGAAGGCCCGGTTGTAAGGAGGCGGTCATGGCAATCGACGTCAACCAGCCGATCTTTGTCATCTCCGTTGCTGCGGAGCTTGCCGACATGCATCCGCAGACGTTGCGCCAGTACGACCGTTTGGGCATCGTCTCGCCCAGCCGTGCGCCCGGCAAATCCCGCCGTTATTCGCAGAACGACGTGAACAAACTGCGGGAGGTCCAGCGCCTCTCGCAGTCGGGCGTCTCGCTTGAGGGAATCAAACGCATCCTGGACCTCGAAAACCAGGTGGCTGCGCTGCAGTACCGGGTAGTTGAGCTCACGGAGGAGCTGTCGCGCCGCCGCTCACCCGTGGATGCTCGTATCTTCGCGGCAGGTGCCGCGGGCGACGTCGTGAGCCTGGCCCGTGGGCAACGGCCCAGGGCAAGGTCCCAGGCCGTTGTGGTGTGGCGTCCCCGGGCCGGCGACTAGCTTGGGCTAAGCCCGGCTGCGGTCCCAGCTGACCACTACCCGGGCAGCACCGGCTTCGGTCCGCTCAACGTCCACCACGATCTGCGATTCCTTCGCCCCCATATCGCGGATCTGCTGCTTGTAGTCCTCGACATGTTCCAGCAGCGACTCTTCAGTCCATTCGCCCGGGCGCATTCTGGTGGAGATCTCCACGGGTTCCTCCCTGACCAGAATCTCCTCGGGTTGGCGCTGCGGAGCCTTGACTGGCTCAGATTCGCTGGACGGAACCAGCATGCGGAAGCCGAAAATTCCGCCAGCTATGCCAGCCACGAGGCCCGCGGCAATAAGCCAAATGGCCTTTCCGGGTCCGCGGCGCCCAGGAACCGCTTCAGTGATGCTCGGTGCTTTCTTAGCGCTTCGTCGTGCCATGGGGAGTTCAACTTTCCAGTCGGCGATCGGGGTTCCGTGCTCATGGTGCGTCAGAATCCTGCCCTTCCATCGTAAGCATGCTGAGAACCCTTGGTAAGTCGCATCCGGTGAGCTGCAGCGAGGAGCGGACGAAGGAGGTACTGCCGGAACCTGTATCAAGGGACTCTCCCACACAGCTCTTCAATGGGGTGTTATGAGTAGGAGGCCTTTCCGGCCCACCGATCAGGCAACCCAAGCGAAAGCTTCAATACCCTCAGCCAACGTGGCGGGCAGTTGGAGCAGCTGTTCTAAGGAGACCCTCATGGCACTCACCGAACCTGCCCGCAAGAACCATGACGAACTCTTCCCCGGTCAGCTCCCGGCCTTTGCCGTCACGGATCCTGAGCTCGCGAAGATCTTCAACAATTTTGCGTTCGATGAGACCCGTGGCTATGGAAACCTGGAGACGAAGACCCGGCTCATGGTCCAGCTGGCCTCACTCATCGCGTGCCAAGCCATGGGGGAGTTCCGGACGCTGTTGGGCGCGGCCCTCACGGTGGGGGTGACCCCAACTCAAGCCAAGGAAATCGTCTATCAGGCCGTGCCCTACGTCGGCATGGCCAAGGTCTCCGACTTCCTGCACGCCACAAATGAGATCCTCACCAATCACTGTGTGGAACTGCCGTTGGCAGGGCAGAGCACCACTACCTCGGAAGACCGCGGTGAGAAAGGCCTTGCAGTCCAGAAACTCATCGCCGGTCCCGAACGGGTGGACGCCATGCGCGCCGCAGCAGCCGAGGATGAGGTGCACTTCCAGGATTATCTGGCAGGCAACTGCTTTGGTGATTACCTCACACGCGGCGGCCTTGACGTTGCAACGCGTGAGCTCCTGACTCTATCCATGCTTGCGTCCCTTGGCGGCTGTGAGGCGCAAGTGAAGGGGCACGTTCAAGGCAACCTCAATGTGGGGAACGATCGCGCGCGAATGCTGGAAGTCATCACAGCATTGCTGCCCTACATCGGTTACCCGCGGACGCTGAACGCGCTGCGGGTACTCAATGAAGCCGCCCCCGCAACCTAGCTTGCCGCCCTGATTCTTGCGGCACCACTGCTTGCGGCTGGGCGGCTGGCGCCCTGGCGGTGGAACCGGCACGTGCTACGGAACCGGGGGCACCGGCGGTTGGACTGGTGTCTCAGGCTGCTTGGCCGGCTCAGGTTCACCCGGAGGCATCATCATGCGCCAAGCAAACACTGCGCCCGCTCCCGCCAGGGCAGCAGCGATGGCGGTGAACCAGATTGCACGGCCCGAGCTGCGCTGAGTGGTCTTCCGGGTGAGCGCCTGGGTGGCTTTCTTTACTGCCTTGGTGGCTGTGCGTTTAGCTTCCTTGGCGGCCTTCTTGTTGCCAGTCAGGGTGAGCATCACGCCCTGGACCACGGAAGGGACATCGGCGTGGTTGATCCGGGCCAAAGCCCACCTCACCACGGCGTCTGTCTGTGCGGATGTGCCCTCTGTCGCATGCGTTACCCACTCCCGTGCAAGATCCTGGGCGGCGGGAATGATGTTTTGCGTTTTGTACATGCTTAACCCCTCACAAAGTTAGACGGCTTGCTTGCCAGCCTACGCTGCAGCATCTGTGGTCAACAGATGCACCCGGCGTGCGCTCCTTCCCGGTTGCCCTTGTGTCATCGCGAAAATAACTCAGTGTTGGCGGTGACACGCCGTGGTTTACAGGCGGCGATGCGAGGAAACTGGGAAGGAGCGCGGTGAAGCAAAGGTCAGTTCCGAACCACCGAGGCCAGTTCTACCGGGTTCTCCAGGCCAGCCCACCGACCGTTAAGGATCAGGTCCCCGTGAAGCTCCGGGGCTGCAGCGGTATTGGCCGAAGCGTCCGCTGCCACATCCAGGACCCGGGTGACCTTCAGCCGGAGCTCGCCCGCATCAATGATGGTCACGCCGCTGCCGGATACCGGCGCCGAGGCGCTCAGGGCGGGAACGTCGCCGTCGAGCTTTCCGCTGCCTTTTACGGTGACCGTGCTGGGCCGGGGTCCCAGCTCTCCGTCCACAATGAGTTCGGCCTCTTGCTGGCCAGTGAGGATGGCGGTGGCCAGGGCCTTGACGTAGATGGGGTCGGCGCAGGCGTCGTACACCCAACGTTTGCCGAGGACTGAGTGGTCCATTGTTCCCACCAGCCACTCCTCGGCACCGGCCAGCTCGTAGCCGCGGTAGCTGAGGGGGACTTGGTAGACGCGTTCCCCGGCGGTCACAACGTGGGTCTCCAGGCCCACCTCGCCGGCGGGATCGTCAAAACGGTAGGCACCAATGAGCTCCGGGGAACCATCCTGGATGAACCAGGGCTGCTTCGGGAGGTAGTCAGCGATGAGTTCGAGTTTGGTCGGGGACAGGTTTGCCTTGTGAATGATCGCCATGCTCACCAGCCTAGGGCAGTGTGCGCGGGGCCATGTAAGACCGGGCCTGGTGCGCGGGTTTGGTGACAGCCTTACGCGCTCGGCCTTACGCGCTCGGCTTGGTGGCCAGGGAACCCCGGGCCGCGCCCACCATCCCCTCGACGGCGTGGGCCAGGTGCGTGCCGCGATCGTTGACGCCGTTCCAGCGCACCAAGGCCTGTGCGTTCAGTCCGTCCACCATGCCCAGGATCTGCCAGGCGACGGCGGCGGCATCGGAAACGTTGAATGCTCCGCTCGCGTTTCCGTCCTCCACTACTCCTTGGAAAACCTTCTGCCAGGCATCCATTTGTTCGCGGACGGAAGCGGCCAAGGCTTCGTTGCGGCGTCCCAGCGTCCAGGCTTCCACCCAGATTGCGGTGACGTCCAGCCTGCTGTTGTCCAGAAGCGTGTCCACCAGCAGGCTTAGGCGTTCTGAGGGCCCAGGTTGCTGGCTTAGCAAGCCGGCTACTTCCTGTGTTTCTGCCGCCACGATGGTGGCGAAGGTGCTTGAAACGAGCGTGTCCATAGTGGGCTGATAGTGCGCCACAAGACCGGAAGCGACTCCCACACGGGCGGCAACATTGCGCAGCGTGAGGGCTGAGAGGCCCGCCTCGAGTGCGATCTCGCGGGCGGCTTCGGTGATTTCTGCGGCGCGCTCTGCCGGTGACTTCCGGACTGCGCGCTTCTGTGGAGTGCTTGACATCAAGGACCAGTCTAGATTACGTTTTCAGCATTGTTGATCGTGCGATCAACAAGAGACTGCACTGAAGACGAAGGAGTCACCCATGGCTTGGAGAATGCCGGCCGAAACCGCACCGCATGAGCGCACCTGGATGGCGTTCCCCCGAACCGGCCTGACGCTTGGCGACGACGCCGCCTCGGCCGAAGAGGCCTACGCCGCCTGGACCGCCGTCGCCCACGCCGTGGCCGAGTTCGAGCCGGTCACCATGGTGGTGGACCCCAGCGAGCGCGAACGTGCTGCGCACATGCTGGGCGGCGGCATCGAGCAGGTTGAGGCGCCTTTGGATGAGTTCTGGATGCGCGACGTCGGACCAACCTTTGTGCTGGACCACGAACGTCCCGGCGTGCTTGGCGCAGTGGACTGGATCTTCAACGGCTGGGGTGCCCCGGCATGGTCTGAATGGCAGAAGAGCGCCGGAATGGGGCGCTTTGTCGCGGATAAGTCCGGTGCTGAACTGGTGAGCTCCCTTCTGGTGAATGAGGGTGGCGCCATCCACGTTGACGGCGAAGGAACCGTGATGGTCACCGAAACAGTCCAGCTGGATCCGGGCCGGAACCCCTACGCGGACAAGGCGGCAGTAGAGGCTGAACTGGCCCGCACCATCGGCGCCACCAAAGTCATCTGGGTACCCCGTGGCCTCACGCGCGACTACGAGGACCTGGGCACCAGGGGTCACATTGACATGGTGGCCACCATCCCCACACCTGGCCGTGTCCTGCTGCATTCCCAGACCAACCCGGAGCACCCGGACTTCGAGGTCAGCCGCTCGCTGCACGCCTTCCTTGAGACTCAGACTGACGCGGCGGGTAAACCGTTTGAGATTGTCCCGCTGCCCGCGCCGGAAACGCTGCGGGATGAAGACGGCTTTGTGGACTGGAGCTACGTCAACCACCTCGTGGTCAACGGCGGAGTCATCGCCTGTGGTTACGGCGAAGAACGCGCGGACTCGCTCGCGGCAGAAATCCTGGGTGAGGCCTACCCCGACCGCCGCGTTGTCACTATAGACGCGCGCCCCATCCTTGCCCGCGGCGGTGGTATCCACTGCATCACGCAGCAGCAGCCGCGTCTCGGCGGCGCACAGATCAACGGGGGAGCAGCGTAATGGCTCCTTTCGACGTGGTTGAGGCCTCCATTGCACAGCTGCGTGAGGCACTGGAAACAGGGGAGGTAACCAGCGAGCAGCTCACGCAGGCGTACCTTGATCGCATCGAGGCCTACGACAGTAACGGCATCACCCTCAACGCACTCGTGGTCATGAACCCCGATGCTTTGGCGGATGCACGGGCCTCTGATGCGCGCCGGGCTCAGGGCGAAGTGAGGGGCCCACTGGACGGCATCCCCTACACAGCCAAGGACAGCTACTTGGCCAAGGGGCTCACTGCCGCAGCCGGGTCTCCGGCCTTTGAGCATTTGGTGGCGCAGCGGGATGCCTTCACCATCGAGCGCCTCCGGGATGCCGGCGCGGTGCTGATCGGGCTGACCAACATGCCGCCCATGGCAAACGGCGGGATGCAGCGCGGTGTGTACGGCCGGGCCGAAAGCCCCTACAACGCTGACTTCCTGACTGCAGCGTTCGGTTCCGGTTCCTCCAACGGTTCCGGGACCGCGACGGCGGCAAGCTTCGCGGCCTTCGGCCTGGGTGAGGAGACCTGGTCAAGTGGCCGCGCACCGGCGTCGAACAATGCTTTGTGCGCCTACACGCCCTCGCGCGGCGTCATCTCGGTGCGCGGCAACTGGCCGCTGGTCCCCACCATGGACGTGGTGGTCCCGCACACCCGCACCATGGCGGACATGCTGGAGCTGCTGGACGTGATCGTGGCTGACGACTCCCAGACCCGCGGCGACTTCTGGCGTGTACAGCCATGGGTTCGGCTCCCCAAGTCGTCCGAGGTCCGGCCGGAGCGGTACCCGGCGCTGGCTCCGGAAACGCTCGACGACGGACGCGCGGCTTTGCAGGGTAAGCGCTTCGGTGTGCCGCGCATGTATGTCAACGCAGACCCGGATGCCGGGACCAGCGCTAAACCGGGCATCGGCGGCCCCACCGGGCAACGCATCGAGACGCGGGCTTCCGTGATCGATCTGTGGGAGGCCGCGAAGCGCGATCTCGAAGCCGCTGGTGCTGAGGTCGTCCTGGTGGATTTCCCGGTGGTCTCCAATTACGAAGGGGACCGCCCCGGCGCACCCACCATTGCCACCCGCGGCCTTGTCACCCCTGAATACCTCCAGCGCGAAATCATGGATCTTTCCTCCTGGGCCTGGGACGATTTCCTCCGTGCCAACGGCGATCCCGCGCTCAGCACCCTTGCGGACGTGGATGGCGCAAGGATTTTCCCGCACCCTGAGGGTGCCCTGCCGGACCGCTACGCCGGGTTCGACGACGACATTGCTGAGTACCCGGGACACGTTCGCGAGCACGGCTACAACCAGCTGACTGAGATCCCCGAGCTGGAAAACGGCGTGCGCGGGCTTGAGGAGACACGGCGCGTTGATCTGGAGGACTGGATGGACAGGTTCGGACTGGACGCGGTCCTGTTCCCGGCAGCGGCAGACGTGGGCCCTGCCGATATGGACGTCGATCCGGCCTCCGCTAACCTGGGCTGGCGTAACGGCGTATGGGTATCCAACGGAAACCTCGTCCCGCGCCACCTCGGCATCCCCACGGTCACTGTGCCGGTGGGAACCATGGCAGACATTGGCATGCCCGTGGGCCTCACCTTCGCTGGCCGGGCGTATGACGATACTGCTCTGTTGACGCTGGCCGCTGCCTTCGAAGCCACGGGGTCGCGCCGCACGTCTCCGCCCCGGACGCCGGCACTGTAACTTTGGCCGCCAGTAACTTTGGCTGCCCAGCGTTCCTGCCCGGTTACTTCCCCGCTGTCACCGAAATTATGCTCCGACACCGGCGGGTCGGCGTCGATTTGTGCCCGCCGGGGAGCGGTAACCGGGGAGGACCGCAGCCGCCGATGCGTGGCCGGACGCCTGCTCTGATTACAATCAAAGGGACGTCGACCACTGAGGGAATCATGAAGAAACTCACCACTGTCCTGATCGCTGCCGGGCTCATCGCCTCGGCATCCGCCTGTTCCGCCCAGCAGCAGCTGACCACCGCGGAAACCTGCGACCGCGTTGGCGTCGCCGCTGCAAGCATTCCCCAGAACGCTAGCAAGACAGCCACCAACCGCGTGGCCAACGCCATCCGGCCCATCGAAGTCGTTGCATCGGACGAAATGAAGCCGGTTGTCACGGCCATCCTGGAGTACATGGATGAGCAGTCCAAGGAAACCCCGGACGAGGCGAAGCTTGGCGAGCTCGGCCAGGCCTACCAGGAAGCCGGCACCAAGTACGGCGAGCTCTGCCGCGGCTAATGACGCCCGCGCGCTGAACACACAGACACGCTGAACACACAGAAGGGGACCGGTTGGATTACCGGTCCCCTTCTGCGTCCCCAACCCTCTCTCACATCCCAGCCCTTAATCCGTAACCCTCTATCACTTCCCTGAAGATAGTGAGAGATGGTCGGGTTCAAGCAGGTGGGATGTGAGAGACGGTCGGGTTCAAGCAGGTGGGATGTGAGAGAGGGTTACTTTTCGTCGGGGCCCAGGTCAGGCCCGACGACGAACCTCACTTCACGCGTCGCGCTTCCGTGAAGTTCCAGGATGGCGAGCTCGTTGGCGCCTTCGCGGATCAGGGGACCGGGCACATAGAGGGTGCGCTGCGGACCGCGACTCCAATATCTGCCAATGTTGAAGCCGTTGATGAAGACATTTCCCTTGGTCCAGCCGTCCAGGCGGAGGAACCGGTCGCCGGGGCCGTTGGCTTCGAAGGTGGCGAAGGAGAGGGAAGGACCGGCCACTCCAGCGTGCGCGGGGTCGCCGTTGGGAAAAGGCAGCGAGGCATCACGGAAGGCATCTAGGGACTTCAGGTCAACAGCGCCTATTTCCCAGTCCACTACCTCCACGCCGTTGAGCAACGCGGGCCCGATCAGCCCCTTGGCCTCGCCGATCCTCTGCCCGTAGTTCACTCTGCCTTGGTCCTCCAGAAGAACCTGCAGGCGGCCACCATGGGGGATGACTACAGTGCGCTCGCCCGCTTCCCGGCTCAGGACCCCCACAGGCACTCCGTCCAGGAAGAACTGTGCCCGGTCCCGGACCTCGGAGAAGGACAAGACTCCGCCGCCCTGCAGCAACACCTCGTAGAGGTAGAAGCCTCGGTATCGGCCAGTCACTTCAACAGGCGGAACCGGGCCGGGAACCAGCTGCGTAGCAGGCGGGACAGAGAGCAATGGAACGGACCCGGAGACGGACACCACGGAAGCCGTCAGCGAAGGCCGCGCGGCAGGCACCTCAGCAGGAACCGGGAAGTGCTTGGCAATGACGTCCCGGAAAGCAAAGTACTTGGCCGTGGGCTGCCCGTCTTCGGAGAGCGGCGCGTCGTAGTCGTAGGAGGTGATGGTGGGCTCGTAGATGCCTTTGTCGTTTGCTCCGTTGCTGAAGCCGAAGTTGGTGCCGCCGTGGAACATGTAGATGTTGACTGAAGCCCCCGCGGTCAGCAGCGCGTCCAGTTCGGCGGCGGAAGCAGCGGCGTCGGTGGTGTGATGGTGCGTTCCCCAGTTGTCGAACCAGCCGTTCCAGAACTCGGCGCACATCAGTGGGCCAGTGGGTTGCCGTTCCCGCAGGAAGGCAAGCCGCTCGTCGGCACGCGACCCAAAGGTCCCGGTCTTGTGCAGCTCAGGCAGTGAGCCGTCCTCGATCATGGTCCCGAACGGCTGATCGCAGGTGAACAGTGGAACATCCACCCCCAAGCGCTTGGTCAGGTCAACCAGGTGCTGCAGGTAGGCCTTGTCGCTGCCGTAAGCGCCGTATTCGTTCTCTATCTGGAACATGATCACGGGGCCGCCGTTGGAAATCTGGCGCGGTACCACCAAAGCCAGCACGGCCTCCATATAAGCAGAGACGGCGGCCAAGTAGCCGGGCTCGCTGCTGCGCACGCCCACGGTGGGGTCCGTGAACAGCCACGCAGGCAGTCCTCCGTTGTCCCACTCAGCGCAGATGTACGGACCAGGACGGACAATCGCCTTCATGCCCTCGGCCTCCACCAGATCAAGGAACCGCCCGAGATCCAGTCCGCCATCGGCAACAAACGAACCGGGAACAGGCGAGTGCTCGTTCCACGGCACGTACGTCTCAATGGTGTTCAAGCCCATGAGCCGTGCCTTGTGGATCCGGTCAGCCCACAGGTCCGGGTGAACCCGGAAGTAGTGGATGGCCCCGGAGAGGATCCGGAAAGGCCGATCGTTCAGGAGGAAGTCCTGATCTCCGATTTCGAACGTGTCCAAGAAAGGTCCTAACAGTTTTACGGGGTACGGAGCACGGCGTGGAAAGCGTACGAGGCGTTGCTCCAGATCACGAACAGCAGCGGGGCCGGGGCCAGTGCGATGCCCAGGACCGGTTGCAGCACGGCCGCGGAAACGATGATTCCCAGCAGGATCAGCATGGCCAGGCTGAGGTACCAGCGTTGAACGGCCAGGTACAACGAGGCTTTGAGGTCGCTTTTCAGCTTCGCTTCAGGCAGGAGTACGACGCCGGCAATCGCCGTGACGGAAAGGGTCACCGTCACGGCGGCTGCTACGACGATCAGCGGCACCAGAAGCGCTGCACCCGGAAGGGAGGCGGAGTTGTTCTGGATGACGGCAAGGTCCACGCCGAGGAACATGAGCATGGCCACCGCCCCCATGCCCAGCAGCGCGGCCTTGGCGAAACTGCGCTTGTATCCCCGAAGGAAGGCGGCAACCGGCTTGACCGCGCCGCCGTCGTCGTTCAATGCGCGGAAGGCGGCGAAGATGCCGGCGAGCGACGGCGCAATAGTGACCGAGAGCGCCAGGAAGAACGGCCAGGCGGCAGCGGGGTCGGCCACCAGCGAAAGGCTGAGGACCAAGGGGGCGTTGGCCGCTGCGAGCAGGACGTTCCCGGCCAGGAAAGTGTAGATGAACCCGAAAATGCTCCCGAAGGTCTCGAATCCTGGCCCGGCCCACCGCCGCGGTTTAGCGCTCACAATGCTCATCCTTTCATCCCGCTCGTCGCGATGCCCTGGATGAAGTAACGCTGGCCAATGAGGAAGATGATGAGAATAGGGATCACGGAGATGACCGAGCCGGTCATGATCATGGCGTACTCGGCGTCGAACTGGCCCACGAAGGAACGCAGACCCAACTGGACAGTCCAGAGGCGGTTGGACGTGAGGTAGATGAAAGGACCCATGTAGTCGTTCCACGTATTCACGAACGTGAGCAGGGCCAGGCTGGCCAGGGCCGGCTTGGACAGGGGCAGGATCACGCGGGCCCAAATGCCATACTCACTGAGGCCATCAATGCGGGCAGCTTCGCAGAGCTCGTCCGGAATGGTCATGTAGTACTGACGCATCAGGAACACACCAAACGCGCCGAAGGCCTGGAGCAGGATCAGGGCGTTGAAGCTGTTGGTCAGTCCAAGGTTCTGCATCATGATGTACTGCGGCACCATGTAGGCCTGCCACGGAACGGCGATGGTGCCGATGTAGGCAAGGAACAACACGTCGCGGCCCGGGAAACGGACCTTGGAGAAACCGTAGGCAGCCAGCGAGCCCGTCAGGACCTGGAGGCACGTGATGATCACTGCAAGGTAGAGCGAGTTCTGCAGGTATCCCATCATGGGAATGCGGGTCCAGATGTCCGTGTAGTTGCTCCACACGAATTCCTGCGGGATCCACTGGATGGGTACGGTGAGGACCTGGTTGTTCTCCTTCAGCGAGGAAGAGAGCATCCAGATGAATGGCACCATGAGCGCCACCACCAGGACCACCAGGACACCGTAGATGATGACGTTCGCGGTCCGTTTCTTCTGCTCGCGCGGGGAGCGCTTGCGGTCAGTACGACGGCGGTCTTCCGCGCTGGGCGCCGCTGACGGGGACGGGGCTGCGTCCGTTAAATGAGTGGCTTTGAGGTCTTCGGCCATGTTGGTCATCAGCGTTCCCTCCGCTGTTGGATCTTGAACTGCAGGACGGTGACCGTCAGCACGATGATGAACAGGACCAGCGAAATGGCCGAGGAGTAGCCGAACTTACCTTCGCCGATGCCTTCCTGGTAGATCAGCTGGGACAGCACCGTGGTGGACCGTCCGGGGCCACCGTTGGTCATGACCACAATGAGGTCGAACACCTTGAAACTGGAGACCGTCAGCATGACCACCACAAAGAACGTGGTGGGACGCAGGGACGGGATGGTGACGTTCCAGAAACGCTGCCAGGCGCTGGCTCCATCCACTTCGGCCGCTTCGTACAGCTCCGTGGGGATCGCCTGCAGACCGGCCAAGTAAAGGACCATGTAGTAGCCCATGTCGCGCCACACACTGGTGATGATCACTGCAGGCATGGCCCAGTCGGAGCTGGAGGTCCAGCCGGGAGGGTTGGCGATGCCGATAGCGCCGAGGAACTGGTTGATGGGGCCGCTGTCCGGGCTGAACAGCATGTTCCAGACCACCGCGACAGCCACCAAAGAGGTGATGTACGGGAAGAAGATGGCAACCCGGAAGAAGCCGATGCCCTTGAGCTTACGGTTCAGCAGCATGGCCAGGAGCAGTGCCAGGGCCATGGTCAGCGGGACGTGGCCCAAGGCGTAAACAACAGTGTTCCGCAGGGCGATCCAGAAGGAGTCCGAAGCGAACATGCGCTCAAAGTTGGCCAGGCCAATCCATTTGGGGGCGCTGAACGAGGTCCATTCCATGAAGGAGAGCGCGAAAGCGGCCACGACTGGAATGAGGGTGAAGGCCAGGAAGCCAAGGAAGTTCGGAAGGATGAACGTCCAGCCAATCAGCGTGTTACGCCTGGCTTGCTTCCTGTTGCCGCGGCTCTGCACTGGGGCAGGCGCCTGGGGGATTGTTTCTGTAGTCATGATGACCGCTCCCGGGGCGGGGGCGTTCCTCCATTTCAGGATCCGGAGAGTTCAGATCCGGTTCCGGTGCTGCGACTCAGGGACGCAGCACCGGGACCGGGGAGAGTTGCTTGCTTGGCTGTGTTACTTGCCCAGCACTTCGCTCGTGACGCGCTTGCCCATCTCGGCGATGCCATCGCTGACAGAGCGCTCGCCCACCATGATGAGGTCGTGCTCCTGGTTGAGGATCTTGTCCGTTGCGGCTGACTTGTCGCTGACGGGCATTTCCAGCTCGGTGGTGTCCGGCGTGAAGGCCTTCTTGGACAGTTCGTCCGTGGGCATGCCATCGAGCTTGAAGTACTCAGCGGTGATGGAATCGTTCTGCAGGGCAGGGACCACGCCGATCTTGGAGATCGCCTTGGCGCCTTCTTCACCGGCAGCCCACTCGATGAACTTCTTGGCCTCATCGGAGTGCGTTGCGTTCTTGTTCACGGCGAAGGCCGTGGGCGAACCGAACGTGGTGACCTTGCCGTCGTCGTTCTTCTGCGGCATTGGAGCCAAGCCCCAGTCGACGTTGGTCTTCCCGTCCTTCTTGGCCTGGAGTATGCCGGCGATGTACCAGGTACCCATGGGCATCATGGCTGCCTGGCCGGACTCGAACATGGTGCGGTAGCTGGTCTTCTGGCTCTTGGCGGTGCCGAAGTCCAAGGTGGCGCCGGACTTCTGCAGGTCCAGTGCGGTGTTGTACTGGTCCTCCATGAAGCCGTAGTCGCCGCTGTTCTGGTCAGCACCGTTCTGGGCTGCTGCGATGGCCTGGACCGTTGAACGCCAGATGTGGTGGTAGGTGCCGTAGGTCTTCTTGCCGCCGGCCTCGGTGGAGAGCTTCTTAGCGATCTCGGTGTACTTCTCCCACGTCAGGTCCTTGGGATCTTCAATTCCGGCAGCCTTGAACAGGTCCTTGTTGTAATACAGGAGCCAAAAGTCCTGGCGGTAGGGGGCTGCGAAGTACTTGCCGTCAATGTTGAAGGCGTCCGTGCCGGCAAGGTTGTCTTTACCCAGCTTGTCCACCACGCTGTTGATCTCCTGGAGCTGGCCATTGTTGGCGTAACGGGAGTAGTCGATCACGTTCTTCATGGTCAGCACGTCCGTGGTGTCGCCGCCGGCAAGCATGGTGGTGACCTTCTGGGGGTAGTCATCAGCGAGGATGTCCACGGGTTCAATGTCCACGGTGGGGTTGGCGGCCTCGTAGCTGTCAAAGAGGGCCTTGAACTCCGGGGTGCCCTCGTAGTTCCACACCGAGACGGTCAGCCGGGTCTTACCTTCGGCCGCCTGCGGTTCGGCGGGACCGGCAGCGCCGGCACAGCCGGTGAGTCCGAGCCCTGCAGTCACCGCAAGGGCGATTGCGGCGAGGGTTGTGCGCTTCATTGCGTTCTCCTTAGTGGGTTTTCTTAAGTCTGCCGCGGCTGCGGCTTGGTGTTCTTTTGGGGGATCTAGGCGCTGAGACCGAGGTCCGCATGGACCACCTGGGCCAGGAGGTCCTTGCCTGCGAGGTACCGCTCCAGGTCATCCAGTGCGGCATCGGACATCCGACGGGTTTCGGTCCCGAGCGAACCAGCGATGTGCGGGGTGATGATGACGTTGGGGAGGTTGTACAGGGCGGATTCCGCGGGCAGCGGCTCGGGTTCGGTGACATCCAACAGGGCTGTGATCCGTCCGGTGGCGCACTCTTTTACGAGGGCTTCGGTGTCAACGAGTGAACCGCGGGCGGTGTTGATGAGCGTGGCATGGTCCTTCATGGACTGCAGCTCGGCGGTGCTGATCATGTTCCGGGTTTCTGGCAGGGCAGGTGCGTGAATGGTGACGACGTCGGACACTGGCAGGAGCTCTTCGAGCGTGACCAGCTTGCCGCCCAGGGCCGCAACTTCAAGAGGGTCGGCATGGGGATCGCTCACCAGGCAGGTGACATCCTGGAGTTGCTGAACCAGCTGGACCACCCGGCGGCCGATGCGGGAGAACCCGATGACGCCGATGACCCGTCCGATGTTGCCCAGCTCGCCCCGGTTAGCTATGTAGCTCCAGTCATCCCTGGATACGCGGGCGTCGTTGGCCAACACATGGGCCTTCTTGCCGGCCAGGACTATTGAAGCGAACGTGAACTCGGCTACCGGGATCGCATTGGCGTCGGCGCCGTTGGTGACGGTGATGCCGCGATCCCAGAGTTCCTCGCTGACGAAGCTGCGCACTGTTCCTGCACAGTGGAAAACTGCCCGGAGTTTGGGCATGCGCTCCAAACGCTCGGCGTTGAGCTGCGGAACTCCCCAGCTGGTGAGGAGGATTTCCACCTCTTCCAAACGGCCCGTCAGCTCCGGGGCGTCCAAGGAATCCGTCCACGGCTGATCACCGAGATCCACCATTCCCGCCAGCCGCTCCAGTCGTGTGGAATCGAACTGGTCAGCAAAGGTTCCGCTATTCATGACCAGCAGTGCCTGGGGCTTGAGCGACATTGAG
This sequence comes from Paenarthrobacter sp. NPDC091711, assembly GCF_044756605.1. Taxonomy (NCBI): domain Bacteria; kingdom Bacillati; phylum Actinomycetota; class Actinomycetes; order Micrococcales; family Micrococcaceae; genus Paenarthrobacter; species Paenarthrobacter sp. NPDC091711. Next base: position 60,083 of record NZ_JBIVTF010000016.1, on the reverse strand, counting down.
GGGATCCTCCTTTCGAAACTAACAGCGGTCTGTTCGACCGTGATTTATGTGTTGCATCACATCTAATAATCAGTACATACTCATAAACAAGACAGTTCATTCAACTCAATCGCGCTTGATCTGAAACGTTCAAACTCGAACAAATGGGAGAAAATTCCTATGGCAACCGGCACCGCCGCCGTTCAAGCGCCACCCCTCCTGAGTGCATGGGGTTCCAGCGCCGACGCCTCCTCCTTGATGGATTCACTCCGCGGCGCCCGTGATCGCCTCACTATTCGCCCAGCGTCTCGTCCAGCGTCCGACGCCGGATGGCAGCCCGCTGCTGCCCGCCCCCTTTCGGAGCTACGCGCCCAAGCGGAAGCGGAGAAGGGAACCCTGTGGCCACAACCCTTGGTATCCCACTACGCGCGCTACTTCCGCGACGGCAACCGCACTGCCTACGAGGGACTCGTGGCGAGCCGACAGCAGCGGCTGACACGCGCCGTCGTGATGGCCGCCTTGGGTGGACCCGCTGGTGACGGCTGGCTCGACGAAGTGATTGATGGCGCGTACCTCCTGTGTGAGCAAAGCTCGTGGAGTTGGGCAGCGCACGACGACGTGTTCACCCGCAGCCGCCACGTGGTCCCGGATCGTTCCCGGCCGTACCTGGATCTCGGCGCAGGTGAGGTGGTGGCGCAGCTCGCATGGCTGGACCTGGTGCTTGGTGACGCGCTTGATGGGCGTGCACCCGGCCTGCGCGGGCGGATCCGTGCGGAAGCGAACCAACGCGTGATCCGGCCATTCCTGGACCGACTCGACTGGCACTGGCTGGGCCTCGACGGGGACGTCCACAACTGGAACCCATGGATCCACTCCAACATCATCGTGGCTGCGCTGCTGCTGGTTGAGGAACCTCAGTTGCAGGCGGAGGTTGTCGCCCGGTGCATCGAGGGCTTGGACCGTTTCCTGGCTTCCATCCCGGCCGACGGTGCAATCGACGAGGGCTTCGCCTATTGGTGGAACGGCGCCGGTCGGGCGCTGGAAGGCCTGGCCCTGTTGGAGGAAGCAAGCGGCGGTGTGCTGAATCCTGACCTGCCCGTGATCCGAGCCCTGGTGGCCTTCCCACACCGCATGCACCTGGGCCACCGGTGGTTCCTGAACGTCGCCGACGGCCCCGCCCGCGCCCACAAAGGACTGCCGTGGGGAATGCTGCACCGTTGGGCCGTCCGGCTGGGGGACTCTGAGGCGGCAGCGCATGCCGCAACCTTTGCCGCCGTCGAGCCTGAACCCAACGCCGCCGCCGGGCTGGGCCGCGTCCTCACCCAGCTCACCTCCCACGCCTTCCGCACCTCCCGCACCCAACTGCTACCCAGTTGGGGGACGTACCTGCCGTCGGTCCAGATCATGGTGGCGCGGCAAACCCCGGGTTCATCGGACGGGCTCACGCTCGCGGCCAAGGGCGGGCACAACGGCGAGCACCACAACCACCGCGACGTCGGTTCCGTGGTTGTTGCCGTGGATGGTGTGCCGCTGCTGGTCGACGCCGGCCAGCCAACTTACACCGCTCAAACGTTCGGACCTGATCGCTACCAGATTCGGGCCATGCAGAGTGCCTGGCACAGCGTGCCCGCGCCGTTCGGGCTGCAACAGGGAACTGGTGCGGAATTCGCGGCGACTGTTCTCCAGGAACCCACCCCGGAGGAGCCCACCCTGGCGTTGGGTCTCGGGGCCGCCTACGGTCTGGGCCACGCCGAGCAATGGATCCGAACCTCCCTGATGAACCGGGAGCAGGGATCCGTGGTGATTGACGATCGATGGAACCTGCCAGCACACCAAACGGACGGAACGCCCCGGACTGACGGAACGCCCCCGCCGGACGGAACGCACGACGTCGACATCACCTACCTGGTTGCCGGCACCGTCAGCGTCGGTACAGACGCGACGGCCACCATCACGCCCGAGGGGATTCCGGCTGCGGAAACCACCAAGGGACTTCATCTTCGCTGGAAGCCGGCCACCGCCGTCGTGCTCGTTGACGAATGGCACCTCGACGATCCGCTCCTCAGCGATATCTGGGGCGAAAAGCTCACCAGGCTCCGTTTCCGAATGCCCGCAGACACCCGCGCTTCCGGCGCGTTCACCCTCACAGTGGAGGCAACACATGACTAACGAATCAAGCCCGGAACCCGGGAAGTCGTTGTTTTCGCTGCAACGCCGTGAGCGGCTCATGGAGGAACTGCGTGCGCATGGTGCCATTACCGTGCGCGACATTGCCGCGAAACTGGGCGTCAGCGAGCTGACCATCCGCCGCGACGTGAACACGCTCGCCGACGAAGGCCTGGTGTCACGTGTTCACGGCGGCGCCACGTTGCCCAGCCCGCTGGATCGATCGGCGGCTGTGGGGAGGCCGTCGGCGCACAGCTATTCGATCGGCATGGTGGTTCCGTCGCTGGATTATTACTGGCCGCAGGTGATTTCCGGGGCGCGTGGGGAGGCCGAGGTGCAGAATCTCCGTATCCTGGTCCGAGGTTCCGCCTATGACGCTGCCGATAACCGCCGCCAGGTCCAGGCTCTCTTGGATACGCAGAACATTGACGGCCTGATTGTGGCCCCGGATATGGGTGGAGAGCACGGCAAGGAACTTCTCCGCTGGCTGAACGCCCTGCCCATTCCGGTGATCATGGCAGAGCGTCGGGCGCCGTCCGAGATCCCGTCCCACCGGCTGGAGTGGGTGGCCACGGATCATTCCTTCGGTGCGGGGATGGCCGTGCGGCACTTGTGGCAGGAGGGACACCGGATGATCGGCTGCCTCACTGATTCCACGAGCCCCACCAGTCCCCACGTGGTCCGCGGTTGGAAGCAGGCCCTTGCTGCCCTGAAGATTCCGCTGGAGAAGTCCATCCATGAGGACTCGGCAAAACTGGACAACGGTGACCGGGCCAAGCACTTTGATCGGGTCCTGGAGCTCTGCCGTTCATCAGGGACCACGGCCATGCTGGTGCACTCCGATACCCAGGCCGTGGCGTTCGTGCAGCACTGCGTGGACCGCGGGGTAGATGTTCCCGGAAGCATGGCGATCGTTGGATACGACGATGAAGTGGCCTACCTCGCCGAACCCGCAATCTCGGCGGTTCGGCCTCCCAAAAGCTACGTCGGCAAGGTAGCGGTGCAGCTGATGGCTGCCCGCTTGGCCGAAGGAAGGATGCGCCCTGTGCATCGTATTGACCTGAACCCCGAGCTGATTGTGCGCGATTCGTCGTTGGGCGCGCCGCGAGGGCTCGCAGGAGTTGCGCTGGAGGACTCGCTCTGATGCTGTTGCCGCCCCTGGACCACAAGCTTTCCCCATTCACCGGCCTGACCCGTGAGCACTGGTGCGGATATGCGGATCACCTCCTGCGCTCCGCCCACCGCTACGCCACTGACGATCACGCCAACATCCACCTGCCCGGAGCCAACAGCCGGTACGGCCCGCGAAGCGACTCACTGGAGGCCTTCGCCCGGACGTTCCTGCTGGCCTCGTTCCGGATTGCCGGCGATCCGGTCAACACCGGGTGGATCGCCGAGTGGTACGCCGCTGGCCTCGACGCCGGGACCAACCCCACCAACCCTGACCGGTGGCCGACGCCAGGTGAGCTGGGGCAGGCGAAGGTTGAGGCGGCGTCGTTGGCTGTTGGCCTGGCGTTGACCCGCGATGTGCTGTGGGACAAGCTACCGGAGCGCGTCCAGGAGCAGCTCATTGCCTGGTTCGAGACGGTGATCGGCGAGGAGTACCCGCCCATCAACTGGGTGTGGTTCCAGATTGTGGTGGAGACGTTCCTGGCATCCGTTGGCGGCCGATACTCGGACGAGGACATCGACGCCGGACTCGCCATCCACGATTCGCTGTACCGGGGCGGTGGCTGGTTCGCTGACGGGCCAGAACGCGCGTACGACCACTACGTTGGCTGGGCGTTCCAGGTGTATCCGCAGCTCTGGGCGCTTATGGCACCCAACGATCCCCGCGTTGCCGCCCGGAAGAAGCTAGACGGCGATCGGCTGGCTGACTTCCTGGACGACGCCGCGTTCCTCGTCGGCGCGAACGGAGCTCCGCTGATCCAAGGCCGGAGCTTGATCTACCGGTTCGCGGCCGCGGCACCATTCTGGGTGGGGGAGTTGTCCGGGCACACGCGTTTGGCGCCGGGAATGGCACGCCGGGCAGCGTCCGGGATGCTCCACTACTTTGCCCGGCACGGGGCAATCACCGAGGACGGGCTCCTGTCCATCGGCTGGCACGGAGAATTTGCCGGCATGAAGCAGGCCTACTCCGGTGCGGGCTCGCCCTACTGGGCAGCGAAGGGCATGCTGGGGTTGGCCTTGCCGGCGGATCACGCGGCGTGGACCTCCGTTGAGGCTCCTTTGCCCGTGGAGGTTGCCGACACTCAGCGACTGATCGTGGCGCCAGGCTGGCAGGTGGATGGGACTCGTGCCGACGGTGTGGTCCGGATCCGGAACCACGCCACGGATCACGCTGTTGTTGGCGCTGTGGTGGCTGACTCGCCCTTGTACGCGCGGCTCGGGTACTCGACGCACACGTTCCCGGACCTGGCACCTGAGTCCGTGGACAACGCGGTGGCGTTCGTCGATCCCTCTGGCCGGCTGACGCATCGGACGGGTTTTGAGCACCTCGGTTCGTTCTCCGACGGCGGCTTCCAGGTGGCGGCGTCCCGGTTCACGGCACACTGGATCGAACCCGATCCCCACGCTGGCCCCGATCACGGCAGCGGGGTGGCCGGCACCGCAACGCCTGGCCCTTCGGTGACGGTGGTTTCTGTGACGCGGGGTGCCGTTGAGTTGAGGTTGGTGCGCGTTTCGGGTGCTGAGGCTTCTGCGCCCTCTCTAAGGATTGGCGGTTGGCCGGTGGACGCTGCCTCCTCCATGGTCAGCTCGGTGCTTCCCGTGCCGGGATTCGGTGTGGCTCTGGACTCGTCCGGAACATACGCCCGCCCCGGCACCCACCCGATGGGCTCGGAGCTCACCATTCCATGGGTGGGAACCTCGGGCACCGCGCACGACGGCGACTACGCCGCCGTCGTGATCCTCGCCGGTGCGGGAGGTGCTTCGCCGCAGGCGGGTGTCTCGTTTGTTGCCGGGGAAGGGGATGGCCTCTTCGAATTCCCTGATGGCGCCCGCATCTCTGCCGGTCTCCTCGCCCATTTCGATGCGTAGCTGCTGAACGTGCCGGGCGCTCGGCACTGTGCGCAGGGAACCATCGAATCGGGCGCCAAGCCAGGCTGCAGTAGGCTCGCGGAATGAGCCACAGCGAAGACCGCGCACGTTTCCTTGCAGCCTACGACGCCAACCTGCGCACCGACGCTGAGACACCGAGTGCCCTCAAGGTGACCCGGCACGGGCCCCTGCGCTGGGTGACTTTCATGAAGGGCCGCGGCTTCGTCACGTACCAGGACCTCGGTGGTGCGGATGCGGACACCATCACGCGGCTCGTGGCTGATTCAGTGGCTTACTACCGTGCTGAACCTGACATCACCAGGGTGGAGTGGAAATCCCGCGGGCATGACCACGCCCCGGGTTTGCACGAGGCTCTCATCCACAACGGATTCACCCAGGACGACCCTGAATCGATCATGATCGGCGAGGCCCGGGCTTTGAGTACAACTGCGTCACTTCCCGACGGCGTGACCCTCCGGCAGGTGACGGACGAAGCCGACGTGCGGGCCATGAGCGCCATGCAGGACGAGGTCTTCGGCGAACCGGTCTCAGATGAGATGGCTGATGCCCTGCTTCGCAGACTCTCCCTCGATGACGGCATGCAGCTCTGGGTGGCCGAGGCTGAAGGTCAGATTGTCAGCGCAGGCCGCTTGGAGCCAGTTCCCGGTACGGACTTCGCCGGTATCTGGGGTGGTGCCACGAGGGAGGAATGGCGCGGCCGGGGGATTTACCGGGCTTTGACAGCCCGTCGCGCACAGGCCGCACTTGAGATGGGAAAGACCCTCATCCACAGTGACTCCACCGAATTCTCGCGGCCCATCCTGGAACGCTCCGGCCTGCTCAAGGTCTCCACCACAACGCCGTACCGCTGGGTGCGTGGCTGAGCAGCAACGGATCAAAAACGGTGAGCAACTGACTCCTTATTCGCATTGAAGGCCATAAATGCGGATAGGGCTTCTGTTACTCATCGCATAAGGCCATAAATGCGGATAGGGCTTCTGTTACTCATCGCATCAAGCCGCTCGGGCCCCTCCCGCGCTCAGCAGGAGGAGACCCGAACCGGTTGCTGAGGAGTTATTTCCCAGCCGCGAAGCTGCTCACGCACTGTCCTTGGTTCTTGAAGACGGGCGATGGGCTCGTCGTCCAGCCATCGTTCTTGCACGCTTCCTTGCCCGTGGACACTGTCACGCGGTAGACCTTCGTGGTGCCGTCCGGCGCTGTCACGGTGACTACCGCCGTCGGGTTCTCAACGGTGGGCTGCTGGACCGTCACCTTGGCGTTAGTGTCCAGCGGGTAGCCGACGACGGCGGGAGTCGCCGTTGCGGTCAGCGCCCGGTAGTCGGTGCTCGCCGGGTCGAAGCCCACTACCGAGGCCTGGTTGACGAGGAGCCGGCCGAGGTCGGCAAGCCCGGCGTCGGCCAGGCGGGAACCAGCGATGGCAACCTCCGCGATCTTGGTGTACGACGCCGTGGTCACGAACGAAACCCTGATCCCACGGGTGGTGACGGGATCGAAACGGACGGTGGTCGGTGAAGAGATGGAGAGTCCCGTAATGGTTCCCGCGGAGGTGTCCTTCCATGTTCCGGAGGCGTCCTGGTACTGGACTCTCAGGCTTGCCGCAGCCTTTTCCGCGGACGTGACGGTCACGGAGGAAACGGTGTAGTCGCGGCTGAAGGCGTAGCTCAGGCTGTCACCGGCACGGCCGCCGCTTACCCAGTTGGACCAGCGCGTGGAGGCGTTGGCATCGCAGGTGTTCTTGGCGATGTAGGAGCCCTCGGTGTAGCTTGCGGTGGCCGTGGTGGTGGGGTCGTCCTTGCAGATGTTGGCTACGGGAACGCGGTCCACCACAATGATGGTCAGCGTGGCCGGGAGGCCGTTGGCGGTTCCGGGCACAGTGACGGTTCCCGGGGTGTGCAGAGCTGATTCTTCCACTGCGGACCAGTCCCACGTGACGGCCAGTGGGTTCCGGGCGGGACCATCGGCGATCTGTCCGGGAACGCTGGCCGGAGCCAAGGCCTGTAGGGAAGCCACCGATGATCCGGTTCCAACGGTCACGGAAACAGGGTCCGTGGCGATGTAGGAGCCCACCGTGACTGTGAGCACGGCTTCGAAGGTTTGACCGTACGGGTCAACCCCTGAACCGTAGACCGTTACTTTGCCGGCTTTCTGCCATGAGGAAGGATCCACCGGTGCCCAGGTGACGGCCAACTGCTTGCCGGGGCCTGCCTCGTAAACAGGCGTGACCGTGGCTGGCAGGACTGGCGCTGTCCCTACGGGGGTGCTCAGCTCACCAGGGGAAACACCCAGGAGCTTGAGATCTGCAATGTCCGTGAAGGCCCATGCCTGGTGTGGATTGGCCAGGGCTGTCGCAGTGGTGCCGGTTGAGGATGCCAAGGCCACGGACGTACCCGCCGCTGTCTGGTTGCCCGAAACCTGCAGGGCAATCGCGGCGCCAGCGTTCACCAGGGACCACTGTTTGCCGTTCTCCGTGGTCACTATCCACTGTGCAGAAGGAGTGGTCTTGGCCTGTTCCAACGTCAGTGTAGACAGTGAAGCCGCACCGCTCTGGCTGCCGTTCAGCACCCCACCGTTGCCCGTGAGCACCTTGCCGTCCTTGTTCGTCAGAACCCAGCGACGATCGTTCGCGAACTCATCTTCCGTAGACACGGCGTTGAACGTCCACATTTGCGGAGCCACACCAGCGGCGTCGGTGCCCAAATCCTCAATTGAGGCCGTGCCGTTAGCTCGCGCCGTCAGGTACTTGCCGCTCGCTTCACCGCTGAGGTGGTAGCTGTGGCCGTCCTGCACAGGCGCGGCGTCCTCCGAAACTCCACTGACGCCGTCGACGACGAATGTCACCACTGATGCGGCAGGAACCTCCAGCGTGGCGGACTTGGCTGTTGCATCCACTGCCACCGGCGCACCCTTGACGAGCGCGTTCTTCTCGATGTCATCCAGCGGCGACTTGGTGGTCACCACGGGAGTGACCTTGGCGCCGGGTGCGATTTCGGCGAACCGGCTGAGATCGATGGTGACCTTTTCCGGCGTCGGGGTGTCATTGAAGTGGACCAACGTGGCACCGTTGCCGTCTGCGCGGAGGGCGCTGGCGGTCTTGGCGTTGTCATTCTGGATGAGGAAGTCGCCGGGACGGATGTAATGGGTGAAGTTGCGGGTGGTGTTGTACTTCTGGTTGGTCAGGACCTTGCACTTGGCTTGTTCCTGGGATGCGCCGTCGTTGATGCGGCGGTTGGACAAGCCTTCGCGGCCCTCGTAGTTGCAGTCGAAGTCCACGTAGATGGAGCCCCAGCCTTTGTCGGCTTTCTCCTGCTTGTACGTGTCCTCCACAGGCTGCCAGAAGACCCATGCGTCCGGTTCGAGCTCGCGGAGATCGTTGACCATGCGCCCCGCGATCCCCAAACCGTTGGTGATGTTGGAGCGGTCCCAGCCGCTGGTGGAGTCGCCGAGCGCTGGGTTGCCCGTCCAGAAGCCCCCAACCTCGCTCATCCACAAGGGCTTGTCCGTGGAGTTGGCAAGGTCGCGGACCCTGCGGCGATCATTGGTGCCGTAGGTGTGGACGTTGAGCTGGGCTACCGCATCTTTTGCCTCCTGGCTGTAGCCGTTCCAGTTGGTCATGAATTTGCTGGGATCCGTCTCGTCCATCGCGGAGATGACGGCGTCCGTGCTGCCCTTTTCCAGTTCTGCGGCCAGCAGCTTGGTCACGCGGTCCTGGGCAGCCGGGTAGATCAGGGCGCCCTCCTGCTTCTGCGTGTACGAGGTAGGTGGTTTGCCGGTGGCGGCGTCAATGTCCGTACCCCAGTAGCCCGAGTTCGGCTCGTTGAACGGATCGATGGTGTCCACCGTGATGCCGCTTGCCTTTTCAAGGAGCTCGACGGCGTTCCTCATGTAAGCGGCGAACTTGGCTTCCGCTTCGGGGAGCAGGTTTTCTCCCTTGGCGGTGTTCACCTGCCCCGAAACGTAGCCGCTCTTGGTCATGAACCAAGGCGGGGAGTTGCTGAAGGCTTCCCAGTGGGTGATTTGCTGGTCTGCGGCGAGGCGCTCCACCCACCAGCGCTGGTTTTGATCGGCGTCGGGGTTGTAGGACGCGGGGTCGTCCGGGTTCCAGGCATTGAGGAAGGCGAGCTTGTTGGCTTGGGTCTTATCCACGGAGCCATCCGGGTTGTAAAGGTTCGACGCCGGCTGGCCGGGTTGCGCTTCAGTGACCGGCTTCCACCATCCCTCCACAGCGCTGCCGTCATTGAGGTAGTCCTTGACGTCCGAGGCGTTGCCGCCGCCCACGTTGTAGCGGGCGATGTTGAGGTTCAGCCCATTTTCGCCGAAGACCTTCTGGTACAACTCCTCACGCAGCTCGGGGGAGTATCCCGCCGTCGCATTCGCGAACCACACCAGGCTGGTTCCCCATCCCTCGAACGCTTCGCCACGGCTGGCGGGGTTCGGGGTGATGGTGACCGCCGTTGCATCGGCTGCGTGGGCTTGCGGAGTGGTGGCCGGCATGAGTGCCAAGCTGGTGGCAGCAGTCACAGCTGCTGCCAGGACGGCCACTGGCCTTCGGATTCTTCGAGCGGTAAACGCCATGGGTGAACCTCATCGTCGGGGTTGTTGTGGGTGCGGTGTCCGGCTTCGGGAAAGGCCAGGCACAAGCGACCCTACGAGGCGTCCGGGACAGCAACAAGGGACTCGAACAGGCTCGATCCGGGTCAGTCAGAAGTGGTCATAGCTGTACCGACTTTGCCTGCAATTCGAGATAGCTGTATAGATGTATACAAGTACACTTTCGCGAAAGCAGCACGGTATGGCAGAAGAACCACGCAACACGGGGGCCCACCTCGTCTACGGCGAGCTGAAGCGCCGGATACTGAGCCTCGACCTGAAACCCGGCGAGCGCATCTACGAACCCGCCATGGCCACGGCCCTGCAGGTCAGCCGCACGCCCCTCCGGGAAGCCATCCGCCGTCTCATCTCCGAGAGCCTTCTCGAACAACTGCCCACAGGCGGAGTCCTGGTTCCGGAATTGGACGAGAAAGTGATCTCCGAGCTGTACGACGTCCGCGCCGCCTTGGAATCCCTGATGGCCCGGGAGGCCTGCGCCAACGCCACCACTGCCGACCTTGAAGAACTCCGCGGAATCCTGGCCCGCAACGCTGCCATGGTGGAGTTCGCTGATGAAGCCATGAAATACGGGGTTGCCCTGCACGCAGCCATCGCCAGGATCGCAGGAAACTCCTGGGCTCAACGCTTCCACGGGCAAATCGCCAGCCAAGTGGAGCGCTACCGCTACTTCACCAACAACGCCCCCGAACGTCGCGATGAAGCGCTCGCCAACCATCGGCTTTTGGTCGAGGCCATCGCTTCCAAGGATGAGGAGAAGGCAGCCAAGGTCGCCTTCGAACATGTGATCGGCGCCAGGGACGAGACCCTGCGCGTGATCTCGGCGTCCGGCCTCGCTGTCGAATGATCGGCGAACTCGGACGGCGTTCGTCCACAGCACTCCTTGTCCACTCGACCCTCATCCAAGCTGTCACGTTCCTGGTCCGTCCAGCAACCACCTACCGCGCGCTGGAATTGGACGTCCCCGGGTTCGCACTGGGTCTTCTCGCCGCCAGCTACGCAGTGTTTCCCCTGTTGCTTGCCCTTCCCATCGGCGGACTGGTGGACCGCTTGGGTGAGCGCAGGCTCATGGCGATCGGGGCCGCCGTCGTACTGGGTTGTTCCGCTTTTCTGCTGTTCTGGGCGACGTCAGTCCCGGCTCTGGTGGCCGGGACGGCGCTTCTGGGCGCCGGGCAGTTGGCGTGTGTGGTGGGGCAGCAAGCGGTGGTGGCCAACAACGCGGCGTCGTCGAAGTTGGACTCCGCTTTCGGATACCTGACTTTTGCCGCGTCGCTGGGCCAAGCCCTCGGACCATTGGCTATTTCAGTGGTGGGCGGCGCTTCCATTCGCCCGAATACGCAGGCGATCTTCCTGCTCGCCACCGCCATGAGCCTGGTGATGTTCCTGACCACGTTCCTGATGTCCGCAAGGGCCAGCCGACGGAAACGCGCAGTGAAGGGCGAAGCCGCCAAGGGTGGTTCGCTGGCGCTGCTGAGGACCCCCGGCGTGGCCCGGGCGTTGGCCACCAGCGCCACCGTCCTGGCCGTGGTGGACCTGACCGTGGTGTACCTGCCGGCTTTAGGCGCGGAGCGGGGCTTGACCGCAGCAACCGTGGGTCTCATGCTGACCGTCCGCGCGGTGTTTTCCATGGTGTCCAGGCTGGGCCTCGGCACCGTATCCCGCAGGCTGGGGCGTATGAGGCTGTTGATCCTTAGCCTGGCCATCTCCACCGTGGCGCTAGGTGTGGCTGCTATTCCGATGCCCGAGTGGTTGCTCTTCGTGGTGATGGCGTTCCTCGGTTTGGGCCTGGGAATCGGTCAGCCGCTCACCATGTCCTGGCTCTCGGCCCAAGCCCCTGAAGGCCAACGCGGGCGTGCCCTGGCCTTGAGGTTGGCGGGAAACAGGGTGGGGCAAGTGGTCCTGCCCAGTGTAATTGGCGTAGTGGCGGTGGGCCTGGGCGCGGCGGGCGTGTTCCTGGCCTCCGCAGTCGCCGTGGGCGGAACCATGGTGCTGCTGCGGGGCGTGCGGCTGGACGACTAAACGAGCGACGGCGGCCATGAAGGGACAGATAGACTGCCCAGCATGTTGTTGGAAGCCGGTAAAAAGCGAGTGGTAGAAGAGTCCGAGTCGTCGCTGATCCGTTTCGGCGTGGGAGCAAAACAGGAAGGGCAGCGGGCCGGACAACGGCTGCTCTGGAACGGAGACAAAACCGCATTCAGTCTTTCATTCTGGTGCGGCACCTGCCCTTTGCTTTTTGAACGTACCGGTGACTCGACCGAGACGGCCTCTGTATCGGAAGCACGTCACCACCTGAATTTCGGTCTCGACACAATCGACGAGGACGTGGTTGACGCTTTTATGTCGATTCTGCCCGGCGGTTCATATGTTCCTCTGCTGCTTGAAGTGCAGCCCGAACTCGTCACCCCCGGCAAGCAGGGAGACTATTTCAGCGAAGATCAGGTAGACACGTGGGGTTTGTCACAGCGGTGGCTGTTTCCATCCTCGATATTTGCCAGCCGGCGGTCGACAACGGAACGGACTATTACGGCCACTGGGGTCTGATGCACTTCCTGCTTGATGGCCACCACAAGATGCAGGCCGCGGCGGAATCTGGTCGCCCCTTGCGGTTGCTTTCATTGCTCTCGTTTGAGGAAGGCCTCGCGGGCGAACTTGAGGTTGAACGACTTGTCGACCTTCGAGGCCGCCCTCATGCCCGTAGGGATCTTTCCGCAGCGCAATAGAACGAGCGACGGCGGCCTCCTTGCGGAAGGCCGCCGTCGACATTCCTAGAGAATCGCCGTCATCACATTCCAGCCCCATCCCACGGCGAACCGCGGCATCCAGTTACCTCGTCCGTCCCGGGGGTAGTGCCACAGGACGCCGTCGGCATCACGAACCAGGAGGTCGTCCGTGCCGTCGGGCACGAAGTTGCTGTTGAAGTCGCCGGGACCTACGACGGCGGTCATGGCGTTCCAGCCGGCACCGACCTGGACGCGGGGGAGCCAGCCGCTGGCGCCGTTGCCGGGGTAGAGCCACAACGTGCCCGCGGTGTCGGTGGCTATAACGTCGTGCTTGCCGTCTCCATTGAAGTCGCCGGGGCCTACGATCTTGTCCATGGCGTTCCAGCCGGCACCGACCTGGACGCGGGGGAGCCAGCCGCTGGCGCCGTTGCCCGGGTAAAGCCAAAGCACTCCTGCCGAGTCCTTGGCCAGAACGTCGTGCTTGCCATCGCCATTGAAGTCACCGGGACCAATGATCGAGGTCATGACGTTCCAGCCGGCACCGACCTGGACGCGCGGATACCACTCGCCGTATCCATTGCCCGGGTAAAGCCACAGGATTCCGGCGGCGTCTCGAGCCAGAACGTCCGCCTTGGCATCGCCGTTGAGATCACCCGGCGCCACAAGGGAGGTCATTGCGTTCCAGCCGGAACCGACTTGGGTTCGGGGAAGGAAGTGACCACCCGTGTCACCGGGGTAGAGCCACAGATTTCCGGCAGAGTCACGGGCGAGAGTGTCTGCTTTGCCGTCGGAATTGAAGTCGTTCTTGGCGGCGTTGACCGTGATCGTGAACCACTTGCTGAAGGCTGAAGGGCTGACGCCGTTGGACGCAGCCACCTGCACTTTGTACGTTCCGGCCTTGGTGGCGATGCCGGAAAGGATTCCGGTCTGCTTGTCCAAGGTCAGGCCAGGCGGCAAAGTACCAGCGTTGACGGAGAATTTAGGTGCTGGAGAGCCTGTGGCCTTGAAAGTGTAGCTGTACATCGACCCAACAGTTCCAACAACCGGCGGTTGGCTTGCGGTGAAGGCCGGCGGTGCGTCAACGCCGTCGATGACGGTGACTGTCCCGGTGTTTTGGTTGGGGACATACGTCCTGTTGGTTGCCTCGTTGACGGCAGCCATCTGCGGATAAGAGCCCGTCGGGACGAGGTCCATGGTCCCCGTAGCTGCTTTGAGGACGATGACGCTGCCACGCCTGTTGGCTGCGTAGATCTTGTTGGTGGTTTCGTTGACGCTCAAGCCGCTGGGACTATCAACGTCGAAGGGGTACGGAATACCTGACACCGAATTGGTAATGCCGTCTATCACGGACAGTTCGGAGCTTCCCGCGGAAACGTAGATCTTGTTCGTGGCGAGATTGACCACCAGGTCTCCGGGTGTATCCCTCATAGGGATGCTGGTTGTGGCGTTGGTGGCGCCATCGATCAGAGTGACATCGGGACCGGACATCGCCGTCTCGCCGTCGTTGCTGACATAGACCTTATTCGTCTTCGGGTTAACTGCCAGAAAGGCGGGGCGTTCTCCTACTGTTACTTTGGTGGACGTTTTCATGGAGACGTCCACGACGAAGACCGAATTTTCCTGACTAGCGATGGCATAGACGGTATTTGTTGCCGTGTTCACGGCCATGTCCTGTGCGTCTCCGCCCAAGGGGACTTTGTCAGTGGCGGTGGTGCCACCATCGATGATCAGCATGCTGTGGGTGCCGGTATCGGATGCAAAGATCTGGTTGGTCGACTCATCGATAGCAACTTCGCCGATGCTTTGACCGGTGTAGAGAATAGACACAGCATTGGTGGCTCCGTCTATGGCCACCACAGTGCCGTTGACAGACGCGTAGACCTTGTTGGTCACGGTGTTGATGGCCAGACTTGAGGGCCGCCCACTCAAGGGAATGGTTGTGGCCACATTCGTAGTGCCATCGATCACCGACACGTAAGGGCTGCCCAGATGCGCCACGTAAACCTTGTTCGTCACGGGATTAACCACAGCTGTGGACGGTCCGCTTCCCGTTGGTATATCCGTCAGGCGCACATCCGCGTGTGCCGGTGAGGCCACTCCGAAAAGCACCGCGGCCATCAGGCTCACTGCGGCCAGCACTGCAGAGACTGCCCGCAGCCGCCCCCTCGAACGATTCTCTGAAGACTCTTGTCTCGAAAACAGCAGAGTGGTCACTGCAGCTCCCCCTATTTCTGTGCCAGCGACCACATTCTTGGGCCGGGGAGAGTCTACAGCCAACCGCCACCTACTCCGCGAACAGCGCCGCCAGGTCGTCCGCCGTCAACGAGCCACCGGCCAAGGCATCGCCTTCCATCACGTCCGCGAACAGCTGTGATTTCTTGGCCTTCAACGCCATGACCTTCTCTTCGATGGTGTCCTTGGCCACCAGCCGGTAGACCATCACGTTCCTGGCCTGCCCAATACGGTGCGTGCGGTCCACGGCCTGCGCTTCGGACGCCGGGTTCCACCAGGGATCCAGCAGGAACACGTAATCTGCCTCGGTCAGGTTGAGCCCGAACCCACCGGCCTTCAGCGAAATCAGGAACACCGGAGCGGCACCGTTCTTGAATTCACTGACAACGTCGCCGCGGTTTCGGGTGCTGCCATCGAGATAGCAGTATTCCACACCTTCGGCATCCAAACGCTCGCGAACCTTGCCCAGGAACCCGGTGAACTGGCTGAAAATCAGTGCCCGGTGTCCCTCGGAAATGAGGTCCTCCAGTTGTTCGAACAGCACGTCCAGCTTGGAAGACCGCACTCCGGAAAGTGACGAATCCACCAACGACGCGTCCAGGCTCAGCTGCCGTAGCAACGTCAGCGACTGGAAGATGGTGAACCGGTTCTTGTTCACATCATCGATCAAGCCCAGGATCTTCTGCCGTTCGCGCTGCAGGTGCGTCTGGTAAACCTTTTGGTGCCTTGGGTTCAGCACCACTTCAAGGATCTGCTCCTGCTTGGGCGGCAGGTCCTTGATGACTTGCTCTTTGGTGCGTCGCATCATGAGCGGTCGCACACGACGCCGGAGCTTGCCCAGCTGGGCGGAATCGCCGTTCTTTTCCACCGGCTTTTGGTAGTTTTCCGCGAACCGTTTGGGGCTTGGGAACAGTCCCGGCGCCACAATGGAGGTCAGCGCCCAGAACTCCATGAGGTTGTTCTCCAGAGGCGTGCCCGTGATCGCCAGCTTGAACCGCGCCGGCAGCTTGCGAGCGCACTGGTAGGCCTTGGACTGGTGATTCTTAACAAATTGCGCCTCATCCAGCATCAGACCAGCCCATTGGAAGGACGCGTAGGCATCGTAGTCAATGCGGAACAGGGCATAGGAGGTAATAACGACGTCGGCGCCCGCCAACGCTTCGGCAGGGGACAGGCCGCTCTTGGCGAACGTTTCACCGACGGTCCGCACCACCAGTCCCGGGGCAAAACGCTGCGCTTC
The DNA here is from genome assembly GCF_044756605.1 of Paenarthrobacter sp. NPDC091711. Taxonomy (NCBI): domain Bacteria; kingdom Bacillati; phylum Actinomycetota; class Actinomycetes; order Micrococcales; family Micrococcaceae; genus Paenarthrobacter; species Paenarthrobacter sp. NPDC091711. Next base: position 44,081 of record NZ_JBIVTF010000016.1, on the reverse strand, counting down.
AGCCGCCCAGTTGCTCACCACGCTTGTGGGGGCCACTACAAGGAAAGGTGCTCGCGGGGTCACCTCGGAAGAATCACCCTGGGCAGCAGCAGCCGTTTCCGCAGCCAAGTCCTTCGCCGCGCAGATCAGCGCGATGGCCTGCACGGTTTTACCCAGGCCCATGTCGTCCGCCAGCACGCCGCCGAGGCTGTGCTTGTACAGGAAGCTGAGCCAGTTGAAACCTTCAAGCTGATACGGACGAAGATCGGCGTTAAGTCCCGCCGGGAGGGGAAGTCCGGTCACGCCGTCGTCGAGCAGTCCACCAACAGCCTCGCGCCACGCGGCGGCCTGTTCGTCCACGATCCCCAGCTGGGCGAGCTCGTCCCAGAGGCCTGCCTGGAAGCGGCTGATCTGCAGGGTGCCGTCCTTGTTGTCCGGGTTGTCCTGCAAGGACCGGGCTTCGTCAATCAGCGCCCGGAGTTGGTGTAACTCGGGAAGATCCAGTGAGAAGTAGGCGCCGCTGGGCAGCAGCATGCGGCTCATTCCGGCGGCGAGCGCGGAGAACACGGCGGCGAAGGAAACAGGTTCGCCTTCGAGGGTGATCACGATGCCGAGGTCGAACCAGTCGCCGCTTGCCGTTTCCTTCGTGGAGATGGACACCTGGGGCGCTTCGGCGGCCTCACGGTAGTCGGCGATGTCGCCGGAGGTTTCCACCACGACGTCGGGCAGGTCCTTGAGTGCTGGCAGCACCTCTTCGGTGAACGCCAGTGTGTCCAGGCCACTGAGCTCAGCGGAGGCAGCTATTCGGGGCGCACCCCAGCCGCCCGTTGCCGATTCGGCGAGCGCGGGCACCACGTCCCACGGCCTCCCCAGCGACTCCAGGATCCGGGCCTCTTCAAGGTCATCGCGGTAACCGCGATCGTCCGGGTGCCGCCACAACGGCTGGGCGGTGACAAGGGTGCCCGATTTGTAGTGCCATTCCCAGTGCAGCCGGACCTTGTGGTCCGTGCCGTAGTTTGCCAGCAGGGACAAGGTGGGCACAGCCAGCGTGGGCAGCTCCACCGATTCATCCGCAGCCTGCACGGGCGTGGATTGCCGCAGCTTCGGGTAGAACGAGGTCAGGAACCGGCTTTCGTCCTCGGCCGGGATCTGAAGTGTGTCGCCGTCCATGACGAACTCCAGCAACTCATCACTGATGCCCCCTTCCATAGGGGCGAGGGTGATGAGGTTCTTCTGTTGGGGTACGCCCGGCAGGGTTTCTCCGGAGTGCGTGAAGAAGATTCCGTTGGCCGGCTTGCCCAGGAAACCCACGGATCCGGGATCCACGGCTTCCCCACCCAGGGTGACTGACGGCGCGAGCTGCAGGCCGCCGTCGGGCGCTTCATGCTTTGCGGTGTCCGGATCGGTGGCCAGGCGCGCCAAACTGAGTCCGACGACGGCGGCTTGCGTCTCGACGCGGACAGGCTCGCTACCAGCGGAATGAATGAGCGGGATGCCGGCTTTGGTGGCCTCGGCGAGGAGGGTCCAGAGGTTTTTGGCCGCGAAATCGTTCAGGCTCAGCCACATGGCGCCGGAGGGTTGCTGCCGGCCGTTGCTTGAACCGTGGGCAGCCAGGAAAGTCTGAAGCCATTCGACGTGGACCTCGTTGAATTCACGCCGGAAGCTGACATAGCTGAGGTTGTTCCAGGAGACGTCGCCGCGGATCCATTTACCCTTGGCACCCATCATGACCGGGCGCGCTTTGAGCTGGCGGACACTGCGCATGGGATCGCGTCGGCCTGTGTAGGAGAAGTGGGCCGCCGGCTCCTCAATCTCGAACTGAAGCGCCAACTGGATGCCCGCCGCGCTGGGCGCTGTGCCGGGCTTGGTGATCAGCCTGTTGAGGGCTTGTTCCCAAGCAGGACGTGCCGACCCGCCCTGCTGGCCCGAGCCAACCCGTGAGGTTTGAATGCCGGGGGCCTGGGAGAGGAGCTGGGCGCGGATAGTGGGGTGGTCCTCCGCCGTGAAGAGCAATGCGGCCACATGCTTGCAGTCCTTACGGACCGGGCAGCTGCAAATACCCACAGTGCAGCTCCAGCCGCTGGGCTTGCGAACCAGTTTTGCCGACGTCGAATACGGCTGCGGACCGGTGCCGCGAACCTTGCCCATCAGGAGGCCCGTGGCCGCGTCGAAAGAAATCCCGTTCACGCGGCTGCCCATGGCATAAGCCAGTCCGGCCGCGAGCGAGCGGTCCGTGATGGCAGGAGTCTGTATGGCCAGTTCCCAGTTTTCGTCTGTGTGGGACGGCATGCGCAGGGCTACTTTCGGCAGGAGGATATCTGTTCAATCTTAGTCAGCAGAAAACGGCTCCCAAACTTCGCCCTCCGTTAACCTCATCCTCGATTGCTGCGCCGCTCCCGCGCGTACGTTGAAAGGGTCCGGAGCACCATCAGCTTTCAGCAGTGAGGATTTCCCATGACTACCAACGAGTACGCCGTTGTCCTGAACAAGACCAGCTTCGAAGCCGGCAACGCGGATGTGGTGGATTCCAATGTCAACGTGGTGAACCACATGTACCAAGAGCTCCTCAACAGCGACGAAATCGCCACCGCAGCGCTCAACAGCTACTTCGTGGATTTCTACCTCACCCAGGCACTGTCTGGCGGCTTTGCCCAGTACGTCTTCACCGCGCCGGAGCGTGAAGAAGTTGATGCTTTTGTGCGGGCAGGGCTTGAGGGAATGGGCGCCGTCCGCCACCTTGACCTGTTTAACCGCACCGCAGCTGCCTTTGATACGTTGAGCGGCGACGAAGCCGAGGCCTACCTCGACGGCGAACTGGACGAGTCCGAAACTCCGCCAGCTTCCGTGGTCGCCCTGGACGAGCTCGACGGCGAGTTTGAAGCGCTGCTGGAAGAAGAGGACATCATCGAACTCAGCGCCGCATACCTGCGCGATCAGTCCGCCCTGCTGGTTCTCTCCGACGAAGAAATCGAAGAGCACATCGCCCAGCGCGTCGCCCAAATCCCTGACCTGGCCGAGCGTCAGGCCGAAGCCGACGAAGAAGCCCTCGCCAACGCTCCCGAGTTCGAGGTCATCATCCGCGAACTCTGCGATGTTGCCGGCTACGCCCTCGAAAAGATCACCATGGGCGACCCCAACTACGAGCACGACGGCGTCAAGACCCTCGCCTGGCACTTCTCCACCGACCACGGGGACTACCTCATGATCGAGGACGACGACGAGGCCTTCATGATCCACCCGGAGACCAAGGAAATCATCGCGGCCGTCGAGTTCGAAGAGTCCGAGGAATTCGCCGACGCGTAAGCCTTCACCGCCGAGATCGCCGGAACGCTGCAGGATCGCCGGATAACTCCAGCGATCTCGACGCGTTCCGGCGAATTAGTCGAAGCCCGTGAGTAGACTCGTCCGGTGCGTGCGTATTGGGAACTGGCCAAGTCATCATTCCGCCGCCATTCCACGTACCGTACTGCCGCCGTCGCCGGTGCTTTTACCAACTCGGTCTTCGGACTCATCCGGGCGTCGCTGCTGCTAAGCGCCATTACGACGGCGGGTGGCGCCATCGGGGGATACTCGGCCATGGAGGCGGCCACTTATGTGTGGCTGGGACAGGCGCTACTGGCACCTTTGGGGCTCTTCGGGACCGCTGAGCTGGCCAATCGCGTGAAGTCGGGGGACATCGCGGTCGATCTTTCCCGGTCCGTGAACCTGACGGCGTCCTATTGGGCGCAAGACCTGGGCCGTGCCGCTTTCGACGTCCTTCCCCGTGGCCTACCGCCACTCATTGTCGGTGCCTTGGTGACGGGCCTGTCGATGCCGGGTAGTCCTGGACCGTACTTGCTGGGATTCGTGTCGATCCTCGCTGCCGTTTCCCTGAACTTTTTGGGCTTCTTCGCCATCAACCTGTTGTCCTTCTGGGTGCTCGAAATCCGGGGCTTCTGGATGCTGTACATGGTGGTGATGAACCTGTTGTCCGGGTTCCTGGTCCCGGTGACGTGGTTCCCGGGGTGGCTGCTCGATTTCGCTCGGGCCACACCGTTTCCGTCGATGCTTCAAACCCCGGTGGACATTCTTGCGGGCAGGACCGACGGCGGCGAGAGCCTGGCGATGGTTGGCGTTCAACTTCTGTGGCTGGCCGTGCTGCTGGTCATTGTGCAGGTGATGGTTCGCTTCGGTTCGCGGCGGTTGGTGGTGCAAGGTGGCTAGCCCCCGTGCAATCCGTTCTGGTGCAGGCCGCGATCCCCACGCCCCCGTCACCAACCTGGTGCTCCTCAAGCTGTTGGTCTCGGCAAGATTGCGCTCGCAACTCGCCTACCGGGGCAGCTTCCTCTCCGACGTCGCGGGGCAGATCCTCTTGGGACTCACGGAGTTTGTTGAGCTCTACGCGATTGTCCACAACGTCTCCTCGTTCGGCGGGATGACCTTTGCGCAGACCCTTCTGGTATTCGGGCTCGCATCCGTAGCGTTCGCGCTGGGTGACTTGCTCCTGGGGGAGACCGACTCCATGTCCGAGACCATCAGGTCCGGGAAGCTGGAGGTGCTCCTGGTGAGGCCCCTTCCCGTGCTTCTCCAATTGGCTACCTCGGACTTTCAACTGAGACGCGTGGGCCGATTGATCTTCGCGCTGGCGGCCTTGGCCGCGGCCTTAGGGTTCGCAGACATCGCGTGGGATCCAGCCAAAGTACTACTCGCCCTGATCACGCCGCTGGCTGGCGCGGCCATCTTCTGTGCTCTCTTCCTCGGCGCTGGAGCAATGCAATTCTGGATTCTCGATGGCAGGCAGTTCGCCAATGCGTTCACCTACGGGGGACGGTATGTTGCCTCCATGCCCGGAGCGGCATTGTTTTTCCCGATCCAGATCTTCTTCACGTTCGTCATCCCCGCAACGCTCGTGGCGTACGCACCCAGCCTGGTCATTCTCGGACTCGACGGACCGGCCGGAATCCCTGCATGGACGGGCTGGCTGGGACTGCCGGCCGCCGTCGTCCTCAGCGGACTCATGCTGCTCCTCTGGCGGGCAGCCATCAAAAAGTACACCGGCGCAGGAGGCTGATATGCCCATCATTGAAGTGGAAGAACTGAGCCGGGAGTTCCAGGTCATGGAGCCCGCGGGAAGGTTCCGCCGACGCAAAAAGACCGTTCATGCAGTCCGGGGGATCGATTTCGTCGTGGAACCGGGGGAGGCCGTCGGCTACATCGGAGCCAACGGTGCCGGCAAATCCACCACCATCAAGATGCTGACCGGTGTCCTGGTGCCAAGCTCGGGACGCGTGAGCGTTTGCGGGTTCAACCCTGTGCCGCAGCGTAAAGCGCTGGCCCGGAAGATCGGCGTCGTGTTCGGGCAGCGCTCCCAGCTGTGGTGGGACCTGCCCCTGCAGGACTCGTACCCCATCCTGGGTGCCATGCACCGCATGCCTGAAGCCGATTGGAAGCCACGGTTCCAGGAACTCGCCGAGCAGATGGATTTGGGGGAGTTCCTCACCACGCCCGTCCGGCAGCTCTCGCTGGGACAGCGTATGCGCGGCGAGGTGGCCGCTGCCCTGTTGCACCGGCCGGAACTTATCATCCTCGACGAACCGACCATCGGCCTGGACATGATCAGCAAGGAGAAACTGCGGCAGTTCCTGGATGCGGAGCGCCGGGAGAACGGCACCACGCTGCTGCTCACCACCCACGACATGAGCGACATCCAGCGTTTGTGCCAGCGCGTCCTGGTAGTCGACGACGGCGCCATCGCCTACGACGGCCCGCTCACCGGTTTGGCTGACGTCGCCGGAGCCGTGCGCACCATGGTGGTTGACCTCGCCGCCCCGGTGCACTCGGCTGATCTGTTGTCACTGCCTGACGGCGCCGTGCATCAGGGCATCGAGGCGGACGGAATCCGGCACAGCGTTTCCTTCGATCCCCGCAAACTCTCCGCGGCCACTGTCCTTGCCGCCATCTCCAGCTCGGCTGAGGTCGCTGACTTGTCCTTGCACGAGCCGGACATCGAGCATCTGGTGCGGCAGCTGTATGGGAGTGCGCGGCTCTAGGGGCCTGTGCCTTCGTTGCCCAGATCGCCGGAACCCTGCAGGATCGCCGGATAGCTCCAGCGATCTCGACGCGTTCCAGCGATCTCGGCTAGGCCGTTTTGGCGCGGCGGAGCTTCACGAAGCCCCAAATGATGGATACTTGCCAACCGGCAAGAAGGCCGATCCAAATCCAGTCCAAACCCCGGCTCGTCGCATTGATGACCATGGCCGTCAGTCCCAGAGCCCACGCAACCTCTTGGAGGGCAAGGAATCCCAGGTTCGGCGGATTCTTCGTGTTTTTCTGTTCTGCCATGTTCTCTCCCCACTGAGTAGCCTGCAAGTATAGCGGACCCGCTCACCGGCCAGTCTTGAGGCATGGACCTTCGAATTCGCCCCAAAGCTGTGGCGGCGTGCGCAAAACTCCGGCGAATTCGCCACATTCCCTGGTTCTCGGCACTGCACTGTCCACATAGCGGGGCATCCCCCTTCAGCGAAGTGAAGTGTTGTCTCCATGCTGAATCGATGGATCCAACATCAACTCACCCTCCCGCCATGACTGTCTCCGATCTACCCATGAGCGGGTACCTGTGGAGAACCGACGAGTTACTCCGGTTCGGTCTCAACAGTCGGGGAATCAAGAAACTAGTGGACTCCGATGTGCTTTATCGCTTGAGACATGGCTGCTACGTCAGGAGTGACAAATGGAGCGCCTTGGGTCCTCACAGGCGGGCTATGGAACGGATTATGGCGCATGCTCATGGGACCCTGACGTCGTCGACAGGAGGTTTGGTCTATAGCCATTTGTCCGCGGCACGACTCCATGGTCTCTTCCTTTGGGGTGTTGATGACAAAGTTCATGTCCTTCACACCGCCAGGCCTTCGTCCGACCGTTCGGGCAAGGATGTTCGTGGGCACACGGAAACCTTTACGGAAGCCGATGTGGTGGTGGTTCGGGGACTGCGGGCCACCACGCTTGAGCGCACTATGTTCGACTGCGTCAGGATGCTTAGCTATCCCAAGGCGCTCGTGATCATGGACCACGGATTGCGATTGGGTGCCAACATCAGCGCCCTTACTGACATGGCAGCAGTCTCCGCCGGAAAACGAGGTGTCCGCACGTTGCGAAAAGCCTTGGACAATGCGGATCCACGGTCCGAGTCTGCCGGTGAGACGCTGACCCGTGAGCTGTTGCAGAGGCTGCGTATCAAACCCCCACAGCCACAATTTGAGGTCCAGTCCAAGCTGGGTCGTCATCGCATGGACTTCGCCTGGAAGGAGGAGAAGCTGGCCTTGGAGTTCGACGGGCGCACCAAATACTTCGATTACAAACCCACGGACGAGGTCATTTTTCAGGAACGGCGTCGCGAGAAGGCTCTCATGGAGGAAGGCTGGCGGTTCATTCGGGTCGAGTGGAAGGACCTATTCAACGAACGCGCTTTCAAGGAACGTATCCTGCGGGCATTCAGGTGATGGGCCCGACCGCGAGTTCGCGGGAAACCTGCGTGGCCGCAGGGAAACTTACGGCGACCTGGCAGGCTTCCCGCGACCTCGGCGGGCACTCGGCGAAGCTACTTGATCATTTCTCCGGTGGGGCTGACGAGATACCAGACGCCGCCCACGCCCTGGCCGGTGACGTCGCCAGGCGCCTTGTCCTTGGCGTAGTAGTACAGGGGCATGCCGTTGAGCGTCACGTGCTTCTTGCCGTCCGGCGAAGCGATGGTTCCCACCGTTCCGGTGACACCATCAACAGTGGGGGCCTCCGACGTCGTGGTGAAAATTGGCCATGCTGTCAGGCAGGCTTCCGTGCACGCGCTGGTTCCCGAGTCCTTGACGTCCTTGGTGAAGAAGTAGAGGCTCATGCCTTCGCTGTCCACCACGATCTGACCTGTACTGGAGGACGCAACCATCATGTCGGCGCCGGAAGCGGCTGTGGTGCTGGTGGCTGATGCGCTGGAGGCAGGTGCCGCAGAGGAGACAGCGGCGGGAGGAGGAGTGGACGTAGTGGTGGTTCCCGGGCTGCCCCCGCACCCTGCCAGAGCGGCGGTCAGGATCAACGCACCGAGTCCAAAACTGAGTGGTTTCTTCATGTCTAGCTCCTTTGACGAGCCGGCCGGGATGGACCGGCGCTAACCCCTACGACGCCGTCGGGGGAAGAATGGTTCAAGGAGCTGAACCTTTTCCTGACACGCGTCGTCGTATAAGCGAAAGGCAGCGGAACGAGGGAGGTGGCTATGCCGTTGGACGAGGACGTGGTGGCCGCGATTTACCGCGACCATGGCACGGCTCTGAAGCGCTTCGTTCTGAGTTGCACCTCCGATACCCACCAGGCCGATGACGTCGTGCAGGAAACCATCCTTAAGGTGTGGCAGCATGCCCCGCAGATCACCGGAAGCCTGCGGAGCTACCTGTTCCGGACGGCGCGGAACGTCATCATCGACAACTACAGGAAGGCGCAGCGCCGCCCTTCCGAATCCGGCGAGCAGGACCTCCCGGACCATCCTGCGAGGGAGCGCGTTGACGAACTCCTCAACCGGGTCCTCATGGAGGAAGCCTTGCTCCGGCTCAGTCACGAACACCGCGAGGTCCTGGTGGCCCTGCACTACCAGCGGTTCACCGTCAGCGAGGCAGCGCTTCAGCTGAACATCCCGGCGGGAACCGTGAAATCCCGGGCTTTCTACGCCGTGAAAGCCCTCCGAACAATCCTTGACGAAATGGGGGTGGAACGATGAACGGCAACTCCGTCCACCAATTGCTGGGCGCCTACCTGTTGGGCGGGCTCGACCCCGAGGAGGAGCGCGCTTTCCGGGACCACCTCGCCGCTTGCGCGGAATGCCGCCACGAATTGGAGCAACTGGAGAGCCTGCCGGCTTTGCTCGACGCCGTTCCCGCCGCTGATGCGGTTGCCCTCACTGTGGCTGGGGGTCCGAACGGGCTCTCGCCTCTGGAGCCGAAACCCGCGGTGCTTGCCGAGAACGTCCTGGTGGACCTGTCCGTTCGCAGGCGGAAATCACGACGCCGGTGGGCGGCTTTGGTGGGTGCGGTGGCCGCTGCCTGCCTGGCTGTTGGCTTCCTCGCCGGGCCGCTGTTGAACCAGCCACCGAAACCGGACGCGAGCTACTCGGTGCAGTCGGACAGTGGATTGCAGCTGACCGTGGGCATGGTGAAGAAGAACTGGGGCACGGAGCTCGAGGTTGAGGGCCGATCCATGCCGCTGGAAGGCACCCTTTATCTGTGGGTGAAGGGCCGGGACGGCGCCGAAGAACGCACCTGCGGATGGACGGCCACAGCCAGCGGCCGGATCAAGATCACAGGTGCCACGCCGGTGCAGTTGGCTGGCATCGCTGGTGTTGAGCTTCGCGATGAGGCCGAGAAGACGGTGGCCTCGATTTCGGTGCCGTAGCGGGCTTAGTGCTCTGTGACTCCGGTGCCGGGCACGCCTTCGCCTTGCGAGCGGAGTTCTGCCACGAGTGCAGGATCCTCGCAGGCCCGGGCAAACGCCTCAATCCGACGCTCAATTTCCCGGCCCAGGACCCAGCCGCCGATCCTCTCGGCCACGGGCTTCAGCAAAGCCGGCCGGCAGGAAAAGGTGTACTTCCAGACTGCCCGCGTGCCGCCGTCGTCCGGTGTGAACCGCCAACCGCCTCCGAACTTCTCAAAGAACCAGGGCCCGGACACCATGGTCATGCCCACATTTTTGGGAGGCATGTAGGAGACATATTCGCTCACCATTTTCAGGCCCATGCGGGACACCGTTCGCGTCCTGACGCCTTTGCCAGCCGCAGTGGCTCCATCCAGGAAACCCTGTGCAGAGATGAAGGGGTCCCATTTCAGCCGGAACTCTCCTGTGGTCTGGGAGAGTGCGAAGGCCGTTTCCGGATCCAGCCGGATGAACCGTTCGGCGCGCACCTGCGGCATTTAGAACCCCTGACCTGAGCCAAGCACCAGGAACACCATGAAGACAATGCCAAAGATGTTGACCGCCATGATGGCCAATCCGATGATGCCGGTGATGCGTCCGGCGTTCATGCGGCCGGCACGAAAGACGGCGATCAGCCCACACACCACGGCAACAATGGCCAGCAGCACCGCAGTCCCCGCCAGGACGAGGGCACCCAACCACCACGCATCGTTGCCCTCGTTGTAACGGCTCATCGCGGATGCAACGGCTGCGATGCCCAACGGGATGCTGACCACCGCGGCGATGGGCGAAAGCACGGCAGCGACGATGCTGGTGATCCCGGCGCCCAGCCCCCGGTTGCCGGATCGTTGCGGCTGCTGGTAGTACTCGATCGGTGGCTGATAGCTCATGATTCCCCCAAAGTCCGTCGGCTAGAGCTTGCGGTAGGTGAGGTCAAAGATCATTCGCCCGGCCTCGTGGGCTTTGTTCTCAAAGCTTGTCCGGATCCGGCCGTCGAATCGCGGAGCCCATCCGCCTTCATCATCCACGCCTTCGTTCGGTCCGGTGTGCTCGGTACTGACAGGCGCGCGGCCTTCCCTGACGGGCGCACCGCCAACAACAGACTCGACGCCGGACTGCCACACCTGCGTCAGGGGGCTCTCCTCGCCGCTGCGCTCGCCTTCGTGCATGTTCTCGAACTCGGTGGATTCTGCCAGCACTTCGCGGACGTGTACCGCGTAGTTGGACCAGTCGGTTGCGATGCGCCAGTAGCCGCCCTTTTCGAGCGCTTTGGCAGCCACCGAAGCGAAGGCAGGCTGGATGAGGCGGCGCTTGTGGTGCCGTGCCTTGTGCCAGGGGTCGGGGAAGAACACCCAGAGTTCGCTGACTGAGCCTTCGGGAAGCATTGACTCCAGGACCTCAGGGGCGTTGGCTTCCACCACCCGCACGTTGGTCAGCCCACGGCTGTTGATCTTGATGATGGTGTTGGCCAGTCCCGGGGTGTAGACCTCTACAGCGAGGAAGTCCTTGTCCGGGTTCTGCTCCGCGGCATGAACCACGGCGTCACCCAGTCCGGAGCCAATCTCCACGATCAGGGGTGCCTTGCGCCCGAACACAGCCTCGGCATCGAACGTGTAGTCCGGGTGAACGGACGTGTTGGCCACGTGGCGCGGGACTTGGATGGCCCAACGCTCAGCATGCTCTTCCCAGGCCGCCTGCCTACGACCCTGCAAACGGGTGCCGCGGCGCACAAAACTGACCGGTCGGCCACCGTAAGTTCCGAAGGAAGCTTGGCTGCCGGGGGTGACGGGTCGCGGGGTATCTGGGGTTTCACTCATCCTTTCCAGAATACTTTGGTTCGAGTGGCAGGTACGCTGCTGCCAACGTCAGTTCCGGACTTCAACAGGAATGAGCCCGCATGATCTTCTCCACAACACGCAGGAAAAATCCGGTCCAGGTCTTCCGGACGGTGGCGACGGCGGGTGCCCTGGCTGGCCTGCTCGTGGCGGGATCTGCCGGGGCGGGCGTCGCTCGGGCTGGTGCTGCAGGGTCCGCGCCTCTGCACCACATTGATATGGACGGGATCGTATCCATGGTGGGGATGCCCTACGTGGGGTCAGAACTGCGGATGGGTGCGCCAGCGGAATTTTTCGGCTGCGACAAGACCCAGGATGCGCCGGACGGCTACACGATCGAGTGGCTCAGCAACGGCACCCCTCTGCCGCCCGAACGCCAGAACGAATCGCTCAAGATCTTGCCCGAAGACCGCGGGAACCGCCTCTCTTTCAACGTCTACGCCACCACCCCGGAAAAGGCACACTGTGGAGACTCATTGCGTGGTGATGAGAACACCCCGCTGCACAGCGAGGAAACCGCACCCATTTCAGCCTCCAACCGGGCCATGGGATGGACCGGACGTGGAAACTTCGAGTTGATGGGGCGCACGGACCACGGCGACCTGGTCCTTTATCCGAGGACCTACACCTATGGTCTGGGACCATGCGACGCCGGATTGTGCCCCAGCTATGAGACGGCACACTGGGACAAACCCAGGCTGGTCGGCACGGGGTGGAATATATTCGACATCGTGTTCTCGCCGGGCGACTTCGACGGGGACGGAAACAATGATGTCCTCGGCAGGGACGACGAGGGCGAGCTGTATCTTTACCCGGGGGATGGTTCCGGCGGGTGGAAGGACCGTTCAGTGGTTGGCACTGGCTGGAACATTTTTGACACTATTCTTGGCCCCGGCGACTTCGACAAGGACGGTATCAACGATGTGGTTGCCCGGGACGCTGAAGGTGATCTGCACCTGTATCCCGGCGATGGCGACGGAGGCTGGGAGGCACCCAGCGTTGTTGGTACCGGGTGGCATATTTTTGACAGAATCATCGCCGCCGGTGACCTCAGCGGCGACGGCAATGTGGATGTCCTTGGACGCGACTACGACGGGTACATGCACCACTACCGCACCAACAGTAGTGGGGGCTGGGAAGGAGCCAACACCTGGGGACCCGGCTGGGGGTCCATGGTGGACATCCTCGGTGCCGGCAGTTACACCCACAACTTAGGTGAGGCCATCCATTGGGGGCACACGGTAACCCGGAATGACACAGTAGCGATCGATGCCAACGGGGACCTGCTCAAGTATTCAGGCTTTGTTCCCACGCCCCAGACCATCGGAACCGGCTGGGATATCTTCACGTCCCTTGTTTAGAGCTGGCTGGCGCAGGGGTCGAAGGGAAAAAGTCGGGGGCGAAAGGGGCCGGCCATTGCCCTGTGGGTAGAGTTGCCTGATGCTTGAGATCCGCCCGAATTGTGAATGCTGCGACCGTGACATCCTGCCCTCCGGCGAGGCTTACATCTGCACTTTTGAGTGCACGTGGTGTGCGGACTGTGTTGCTGGCTTCCCCAACAGGTCCTGCCCGAACTGCGGCGGGAACCTCCAGCTGCGCCCCATCCGTCCCGCGGCCGCTTTGATCAACAATCCAGCCAGCACCACGCGGGTTGTGTCTCCTGATTGTCTCCGGAAATGAGCACAAGCGCGGAGACTCTGGAGCTGGCCCTCGGTTCCTTGGTGGCGGCCACGGAGGGTCGCACCCCATTTACGCTCGGTTTCCTGGGTACTACGGGGCCGGACGGAGGACCACGGGTCCGTTCGGTCATCATCAGGGCTGTTGACCGAACAGCCGGACAGGTCATGGTTGCCACCAACGTCCTGTCCCGCAAGGTTGCGGAATTGGGCCACCAGCCGCTTGTGGCACTGACCCTGTACGACGACGACCGCGGGGTTCAGCTGCGCATCTTGGGTAACGCTGAGGTGGTCACCGATGAGAGCGAGCGACGCCGGGCCTGGGAGCGGTTCAGCCCGAGCAGCCGGCACCTTTATGCCTCACGGCTTGTTCCGGGCTCTCCCCGCACGGATCAGCCACTGGATGGCCCGGGTGACGATGCGACGGCCATGGAGCGTTTTGCCTGGATCAGAATCGACATGACGGACCTGGATTGGCTGGACCTCTCAGGCGATCTTCACATCCGCTGGCAGTTCACTCGTGACGGCAGCAATTGGCGCGGACAGGAAATCAACCCCTGACATCCGGTCACATCCCGGGCACCGGCCGCCGGCTGGGGCTCGGTCATCGCCTGCTGACAGAATAGGACGTGTGACCTCCTCCAAGACCCCCGGCTACCCAGAGAAGTCAGTCCTCCCTGAGATCGCGGTGGACGCTGAGATCGACGAAGAGCCTGCCCCGGATCCCACGCAGCTGCGCGGCAAACGGGGCCTCATTTACCTGGGTGTCTGCCTGGTCCTGATCGGTCTGAACCTTCGAACAGTCTTCTCCAGCTTCTCTGCAGTCCTGCCAGAAATAACGTCCGACGCCGGTCTGCCGGGCTGGTCTCTGGTTGTCCTCACTACGGTGCCGGTGACATTGCTGGGCGTCTTCGCACCCCTAGCCCCCATTCTGGCCCGCAGATTCGGTGCGGAACGGGTGCTCCTCGGGGCTATGGCTGTGCTTACGGCGGGCTTGCTCCTGAGGCCCCTGGACATCCCGGGAATAGGACACCTCCCTACCCTCCTGGCAGGTACCGCGGCCTGTGGAGCGGCCATCGCCTTATGCAATGTGCTCCTTCCGGGCGTCGTCAAAAGGGATTTCCCGCACCGGCTTGGCCTGATGGGCGGCCTCTACACGACGGCGATTTGCGCTTCGGCCGCCCTTGGCGCGGGCTTCACGTATCCGGTGTTTACGGCAACCGGCCACTGGACCTCGGCTCTGTGGTTCTGGGCGGTGCCGGCCGCCGTCGTACTTTTGCTGTTCCTGCCGTTGGCAATCCGCCAGCCGTCGGTCAAGCACCAGGCCATCCACGGCGGCGTGAACGTGTGGCGGTCAGCCGTGGCCTGGCAGGTGACCATGTTCATGGTGCTGCAGGCCATGATGTCCTTCAGCGTGTTCGCGTGGATGGCACCGATCCTGCGCGACCGGGGGATCGACGGGAGTACGGCCGGGCTGATCGTCTCGGTGTCGATTGTGCTTCAGATGCTCGGCTCGCTGTTTGCCCCGGCGCTGGCCACGCGGTTCAAGGACCAGCGGATCATCAACATGGTGGTGGCGCTGATGACGGGTGGCGGGTTTGCGCTGACCATCTTTGGCCCCACGGAGCTCATCTGGGTGTGGACCGGACTCAATGGGCTTGGCCAGGGTTCGCTCACCGCGGTAGCGCTGACCATGATCATGGTCCGCACCCGCGACGCCCACACGGCCGCGCACCTGTCCGGGATGATGCAGGGCGTCGGCTACGGAGTGGGATCGGTGGGCACGCTGTTGGTAGGCCAACTCCATCAGGCGACGGGCGAATTCGCGGCCGCTGGAATCCTGTTCCTGGTGGTCGGTTCGCTGGCAGCATTCTTCGGCTACCGGGCAGGCCGCGACCGCTTCGTTTAACCCAAGTAGGTCGCAGATCAGGTCGTTCACAGCGCTGAGAACGACCTGATCTGCGACCCAGTTGGGAGGAAGGGCTAGACGGTGAGGTCCTTGCCCTTGGTCTCCGGGATGGAGAAGGCGAACGCGATGCCCACCAGCAGCAGGATCACGGCGTATACGTTGAACAGGTAGCCCTGCCCGATGCTGCCGAGCCACGTCTGCAGGTACGGGGCCGTGCCACCGAAAGCGGCTACGCAGATGGAGTACGGGACGCCGACGCCGATGGTGCGGATGTGAGTGGGGAACAGCTCGGCGTACACGGCCGGAACGATTGCTGCGCTGCCTGCGATGAAGAACAGCATCACGGACATGGACACGGCGAGCTGCCACGGGGAGTCCTTGAGCAGCCAGGTCATGGGGAAGTGCAGCAATGCGGCGCCCGCGGCTGATGCGATGATCACGGGCCTGCGGCCGATGCGGTCGGACAGTTTGCCCCAGAACGGCAGGGCCGCGATGAACACTACGTTGGCGATCACACCAGCCCAGAGCGCTGCGCCCCGGTCCATTTTCAACGAGGATGCAGCGTAGCTCGGAGCCACGACGCCCCAGATGTAGTAGACAACCGTCAGGCCAACCGTGAGGCCGATAACCTGCAGCGCCTGCTTACGGTACTTGATGATCTGCGGCAGAATCGGGAGCCGCTTCTCGTTGGGAGCCTCAGCTTCGAACGCCTCGGTTTCCTTCATCTTGGCCCGCATGAACAGGGCGTAGATACCCAGTGCGCCGCCGATCAGGAACGGGATGCGCCAGCCCCAGTCGTTCATTTCTTCCTTGCTCAGGACGCCCGTGAGGATCGCACCCAGCAGGGTACCGGCCAGGATTCCGGCTGTGCCGGAGGTGTAGATGAGGGTGGCCCAGAAGCCGCGGTGTTCCTTGGGCGCCATCTCGGACAAGTACGTTTGCGACGACGGCAACTCACCACCGTGCGCCAGGCCCTGGATGAGCCGGGCCACCAGCAGCATCACCGAAGCGAAGACGCCCACGGCCTGGAACGTCGGCGCGATGCCGATGAGCAGGCTGCCCACCGCCCCCAAGGCCACAGCTACAGTCATGGACGTCTTGCGGCCGATCCTGTCGCCGATCCAGCCGAACACGAAGCCGCCGAACGGGCGGGCAACGAATCCGACGGCGAAGATCGCCAACGTGGACAACATCGCCGAGGTGGGGTCCGCCTGGCTGAACAGGGCACTCGCGATGAAAGGGGCAAACGTTGCGTAAATGGCCCAGTCGTACCATTCAACGGCGTTGCCGATGCCGGTACCAACCAGCGTTCGCATGTGCGATTTGTGGACCTTGACGTCGGGGGACGTTCCTACGGTGGCGGTCATGTGGTTCTCCAAAGTGGGGAGGGTCTGGGGAAGGGGAGTTAGTTGCCGGCGAGGGCAGCGATGCGGGATACGGCAAGTTCGGCGTACAGCGCAGCGCCGTCGGTGAGGACGCCGTCGTCGAACATTGCGTACGGTGAGTGGTTGAACGGCGACGTCGTGTGGTCGGCGCCGGGGGCAACGGCACTGAGTCCCACAAAGGTGCCGGGGACTTCGGCGAGGACACGGGAGAAGTCCTCGGAACCGCTCAGGGGAGTTGCCATGCGGGTGTGCCGGGATTCGCCGAACATTCCGGCGATCACTTTCTCCGCGGTGGTGGTTTCGTCGTCGTCGTTGATGGTGAGGGGGTATTCCTCTTGGTAGTGCACGTCCGCCTCCAAACCGTGGGCTGCCGCGATGCCGTGCAGAAGCCTGGGTACTGCTTCCATCATCTTGCGGCGGGACTCTTCGGAGAAGGTCCGGATGGTGGCCTCGATGCGGGCGGTCTCGGGGATGACGTTGCGCTTGGTTCCTGCGTGCAGGACACCGACGGTCAGGACTACGGGATCGAACATGTTGAACTGGCGCGTGACCATGACCTGGAGTGCGGTGACCATCTCGGCAGCGGCGGTGACGGGGTCCTTGGCTGAGTACGGAGCTGAGCCATGGCCGCCCGCGCCAAGCACGGTGACAACGAGTCCGTCCGAGGAGCTGAGCATGACGCCGGGCTTGGTGACGAACTGCCCGTGCGGTTCCAAGGAAGAGAACACATGCATCCCGTAGGCAGTGTCGGCGCGACGGCCGGCGGCATCAAGGACACCTTCCTTGATCATATAGCTCGCTCCGTCGAAGCCTTCCTCGCCGGGCTGGAACATGAGGATCACATCGCCGGCCAGCTGATCGCGACGCTCCGCCAGGAGGGTGGCAGCACCGGCGAGCATGGAGGTGTGGAGGTCGTGACCGCAGGCGTGCATCGCGCCATCCACACGGGAGGTGTAGTCCACGCCGGTGGTTTCCTGCACCGGAAGTCCGTCCATGTCGGCACGTAGCAAGACCACGGGCTTCTCGGCCGAAGCGTGATCCGCGCCGCCCCGCAGAACCGCGGTGACCGACGTCGTTTCCTTGCCCAGGGTGATCTCGTACGGCAGCCCATCCAGCGCTTTGAGTACCTTCTCCTGCGTGCGGGGTAGCTGCAGCCCGATTTCGGGTTCACGGTGGAGGTCGTGGCGGAGCCGGACGATGTCGTCCCGCAGTTCCTTGGCGTCGGCCGCGATGGTCATATGTTCTCCTATGGTGCTCGGGATAGGTTCCTTATGCCATTCTGGGGTGATGTGATTCACATGCCGTGAAACATCTGGAAATATGCACGATCCCAGCACCCAGTGCACGATTCATGCAACCATCTAGGAGAATCAGCTCATGGAGCTCAGCGAAGAAGGTCTGCGACTGATCAACGCCCTACAGATATCGCCCCGGATCAGCTGGTCCGACGCCGGCGACGTCCTCGGCGTTCATGCCACCACACTGGCCTCCCGATGGGAGCGCATGCGGGCGGTAGGCGCAGCTTGGACAACCGCCCACCTGATGGGCGATCCCAAAGACATGTGCCTGGCCATGGTGGATATCGACTGCGAAATGCACCTGCGGCCTGGTGTCACGTCCGCTGTTGCCCAGCTTCCCGAAGTCATCACCGTGGAGGAAGCCGCCAGCAACCGCGACCTCACGCTCACCGTCATCACCCAGGACCTGGAACAGTTCAGCACTCAATTACTGCCCAGGCTCAAGGAAATCCGGGGCCTCACCAAGTACCACACAGCCCTCTGCACACGGATCCACACCAGCGGCTATGCGTGGAGGCTGAACGTGCTCAGCAAAGCGGAGCAGCAGGCTCTCCGGGCGCTCGCGGGACCCGAGTCGGCCAACCCCTCAGCACCCGACGCGATCGTGGTCCCGCTGCCGGAAAGCCATTTGGCACTCATCCCATTCCTCGCCCGCGACGGCCGCGCCACCGCTGCGGAGATTGCCCGGGCCCTGGGCCGGAATCCAGCAACGGTTCAACGGCAACTCGGTCGTGTGCTGGCCAGCAGGATGTTGTCCTTCCGCTGCGAAATTGCCCAGCAGTTCTCCGGATTTCCCATCACCGTGCAATGGTTCGCGAACGTTCCCGCCGGCCAGCACGAGGCCGCTGCCACGGAACTCAGGGCCATCCGCAACGTCCGGTTCTCCGCATCCACCACCGGCCGGACCAACTTCACCATGATCATGTGGCTGCGATCCCTGGCCGATGTCATGGAAATGGAGCTCACCATCCAGCAGCGGATCCCGGGCATCGAACTGGTGGAGAGCGTAGTCATGCTGAACACTGCAAAGCGAGTGGGCTGGATGCTGAATCCGGACTCCACTGCCACCGGAACAGTGGTGCCGCCCTATGGGGAACTGCTGCCCCACGGTGTTTAGGCGTGCTTCCTCGCCCTCAGGACCGTGTCCAGGGTGGTGCCGGACTCGCCGTTGGGCCCTTCAATAGTCCGTGCCCTGTCCGTGAGGACCTCAACAAACCACGGCTCGCGATCCAGCCGCAGGGCACCCGCCAACTGCTCCGGCGTGAAGAACATGCCGGACTCGTGGTGGTGGCTCCACGGAGGGAGCCCGTGGGGGTGGTGCCCCACGATCAACAACGTCCCGCCGGGTGCCACCGCGGCAGCGGCTTTTGTTGCCGAGTCCCGCCACGGCAACAACGGGGAGTGGAGGAACTGGGCCGAGACCAGATCGAACACCGGTTCGGGCTCCCACTCGGTGAGGTCCTGTTGCTGCCACGTGATCCGTTCCGCCTGCCCGGCTTCCGTTGCATGCGCAGCTGCGCGTTCAAGCGCGACGGCGGACACGTCCATCGCGGTGACGGTCCAGCCCTGCTGTGCCAACCAGATAGCGTCGCCACCTTCGCCTGAGCCCAGGTCCAGCGCCTTGCCCGGTTTCAGTCCAGTGGCCTCGGCAACCAGTTGCGGGTTCGGGTTCCCGCTCCAAATTTTGGCGCGCTCCCGGTACATGCCGTCCCACATGTCCACGGCATTGTCCGCGTCCTCATGAAGGTTCAGGCCGCTCTGCTGCGCGCCATCGTGGGTGTGCTGACCGTGCTGGTGAGCGCCGGCGTCGTGCGTCTTTTCAGTCATAACCCAAGCGTGCCGTGGCGCTGCGTTCAAAGGCAATGCCTGTTGCTATTCCGGCAAAGTCCAGCGCTGGGCGCCCGCGCCGGAAGCCCCGAGTTCGTCCGACGGGTTCTGCAGCGTGCAGGACTTCAGGCTCAAGCAGCCGCAGCCGATACAGCCGTCGAGGTCGTTGCGCAGGTGCTGCAGGGCAGCGATGCGGTCGTCCAGCTCCTTTCGCCATCGCAACGACAATCTGGCCCAGTCGCGCTTGGTGGGGGTCCGGCCGTCAGGCAGCGAGTCCAGTGCCTCGCGGATGTCTTTCAGCGGCAAGCCCACCCGCTGGGATGTCTTAATGAAAGCGACCCGCCGCAGCGTGTCCCGCCGGTAGCGCCGCTGGTTGCCGGCCGTTCGCTCCGCTTCTATGAGCCCGTTGCGTTCGTAGAAATGAAGGGCCGACGCCGACACTCCGCTCCGTTCGGACAGCTCACCAATAGTGAGGGGCCGGTGCGTTTCGACTGGCGGCATGCGTCGCTTTCGGTGGGGTGGGCGGTTGATTGACCTCAACATTAGTTGAGGTTCTAGGCTGACGTCCATGACCTCTGACACCTCAACGGCCGGGATACTCCGCCGTCCATACCTGCTTGCCACCGTGGGGGCTTGCGCGCTGGTGTTCCTGAGCGCGTTCGAGTCCCT
Organism: Paenarthrobacter sp. NPDC091711; assembly: GCF_044756605.1. Classification (NCBI taxonomy): domain Bacteria; kingdom Bacillati; phylum Actinomycetota; class Actinomycetes; order Micrococcales; family Micrococcaceae; genus Paenarthrobacter; species Paenarthrobacter sp. NPDC091711. The sequence goes on along the minus strand of NZ_JBIVTF010000016.1, from coordinate 24,077 downwards.
CGCGGTGACCACCATCATGCCGATTGTCAGCCGCGACCTGGACGGTGCCAGCCTCTACGCGCTGGCCTTCGCAGGCCCGCTGGCTACAGGCGTCATGGGCATGGTGGCGGCTGGTAACTGGTCAGATCGTCGTGGTCCCGCGGCACCCCTGTACTCCTCGGTTGCGTTGTTCGTCGCTGGCCTGCTCATTGCCGGCACGGCCGGGACAATGGAGATCCTGGTACTCGGACGCTTGGTGCAGGGTCTTGGTGGGGGTGCGATGACCGTTGCCCTGTACGTCCTGGTGGCCCGCGTGTACCCGCCGGCGCTGCACCCTAAAATCTTTGCCGCCTTCGCAGCATCCTGGGTGGTTCCGTCCTTGGTGGGCCCGTTCGCGGCGGGCGTTGTGGCCCAGCTGAGCAGTTGGCACTGGGTGTTCCTCGGTGTTGTGGGCTTGGTGGTTCCTGCTTTGCTGATGGTGGTCCCGGCTGTGCGGGGGATGGATTCCGAGCCCGCTGCCGAGCCCGTCCCGTGGGCTTTCGGTCGGATGGGCTGGGCGGCGCTCGCCGCCGTCGCCGTCCTCGGACTGAACCTCTCCGCCGAGGTGCCGGGCTTTGGTGGGGTGATTGCCGTCGTCGCGCTTGTCCTTGCGTTGGTGGCTGTCCGCCCGCTGGTACCGCGGGGGACCCTCACTGCCCGACGCGGACTGCCCAGCGTCATCCTGGTCCGTGGCTTGGCGTCGGCGGCGTTCTTCGGGGCCGAGGTGTACCTGCCATACCTGCTGACTGAGCGGTACGCGTTCACCCCCACCTTTGCCGGGCTGACGCTGACCGGAGCCGCGCTGGCGTGGGCCGGGGCGTCGGCCATCCAAAGGAAGCTCGGTGCGCGGCTGGCGGACGATCTTGCCGTCAAGATTGGCGCTGCCTTGGTGCTGATTGCCGTGATCTCCACCCTGGTGACCGCAGCGTTCGCCCTGCCCGCAGCCGTGGCCATTGCAGGCTGGATCTTGGCCGGTGGCGGCATGGGGCTCATGTACCCGCGGCTCTCCGTGATGACGTTGGCACTCTCCACAGAGGAAAACCAAGGCTTCAACAGCGCGGCCATGTCCATCTCCGACTCCCTCGGCGGTGCGCTGTCACTGGCTGCTACTGGGCTCGTGTTCGCGGCCTTTACTGCCGGCCCCTTCGCTGCGGTCTTCGCGCTGACGGCCGTGATCGCCGTCGTCGGGGTTGTCATAGCGCCCAGGGTCGCCGCCCACGTGGCCGCATCCGAGGCCCCGAGCGACTCGAGCGCCGAACAGGAGCTCTCACTCACTCAACCCAAGTAGGTAGCAGATCAGGTCGTTCCCAGCGCTGGGAGCGACCTGATCTGCTACCTACTTGGGTGCCTGCGACGCGACCTTGACCTGCCCCGATGCGGGCCCTCAACAGAAACACTGCTAAGCTAGGAACACTTGATGTGCGGTGACGCCCTGAAGCAGGTGGCCTGACAGGCTGCGCGGCGGGGCATTTTTCATGTGAGAGGCACATCCTGCGTCGATGAACGCGTTCTATTTGGTCCCGGCCACCGCTGTTGAAGCGAATCGGTAGACCACCTGACTTTTCCTCGGCGAACCCCTGGCCCAACCGGCGTCGGGGGCCGATGTCCGCACGTGGACACCGCCCGAAAGACATGAAGTTTATGACTACTTTTGCTGCCCTTGGCACGCCCAAGCCCATCGCTGAATCCCTCGCCGCAGATGGCATCGAAGAGGCATTCCCCATCCAGGTCAAGACCCTCCCGGATACGCTCGCAGGCCGCGACGTCCTGGGCCGTGGCCGCACCGGTTCCGGCAAGACCATTGCCTTCGCCATCCCGCTCGTGGCCCGCTTGGCCGAGCGCGAAGCAAAGCACTTCCGCAAGCCCGGCCGCCCCATGGGCCTGGTCCTTGCACCGACGCGTGAACTGGCAACCCAGATCAACGCCACCATCGAGCCGCTGGCCAAGGCCATGGGCCTGAACACCACGGTCATCTACGGCGGCATCTCCCAGGCACGCCAGGAAAAGGCGCTGCGCGCCGGCGTCGACATCGTCATCGCCTGCCCGGGCCGCCTCGAAGACCTGATCCGCCAGCGCATCCTGACCCTCGAAGCCGTTGAGGTCACCGTGCTGGACGAGGCAGACCACATGGCTGACCTCGGCTTCCTCCCGGTAGTCAAGAAGCTCATGGACATGACCCCCACCCAGGGTCAGCGCCTGCTCTTCTCCGCGACGTTGGACAACGGTGTTGACAAGCTGGTCAACCGTTACCTCTCCAACCCGCTGACGCACTCCGTGGACGATCCCCAGGCCGCTGTCACCACCATGGAACACCACGTCCTGGTGGTCAACGACCAGACCGTCAAGAAGCAGCTCATTGTTGAACTGGCCTCCGGCGCAGGCCGTCGCGTCCTCTTCATGCGGACCAAGCACCACGCCCGCAAGCTTGCCAAGACCCTCACGGACGCCGGCATCCCCGCCGTCGACCTTCACGGCAACCTGTCGCAGAACGCCCGCGACCGCAACCTTGCCGAGTTCTCCAACGGTGACGTCCGCGTCCTGGTGGCCACCGACGTCGCAGCCCGTGGCGTGCACGTTGACGACGTCGAACTCGTCATCCACGTGGACCCGCCCACAGAGCACAAGGCCTACCTGCACCGCTCAGGCCGTACGGCCCGCGCCGGTTCCGATGGCACCGTGGTCACTCTGACGCTCCCCGAGCAGCAGAGCGACGTCAAGAAGCTCATGAAGGCTGCCGGCGTTGACGTTAGCTTCGAGCGCGTCACGGCCAACTCACCCCTGGTTTCCAAGCTCGTGGGCGACATCGCTGACAAGGTTGATCCCCGCACCCGTGCGGCCCTCCTCGCGGCGAAAACCCAGCAGGGTGGCGGCACCTCCACCGGCGCCAACGCCCAGCGCAAGCGCGCACGCCGCTCCACTCAGGCGGCACCCACCGCAGGTGGCCGCGGCGGTCGCAACGGTCGCGGCAAGGTTGGGGCTGAGCCGGTTCGTACGGACACCAACCGTGCAGATCGCCGCGCAGCAATGAACGACGACGTCGCCCGCAGCCCCCGCGGTCGCGGCAAGGCCGGTGCTACTCACCGCAACGACGTTCCCGGCTCGCAGGGCCAGAACGGCCGCAGCGGGCGTCCGGCTACCGGCCAGCGCTCAGCTTCGGCTCCGCGCACGGCATCCACCACGAGCACCCGTACCGGCGGAAACAAGGCCGTTTGGTCTTCCGCAACGGGCGCTACGTCCGGCGGATCCTACGGTTCAGGTGCTTCCGGCAACTCCGGTCGCGGTGGCTCGGGCGCAGGTCGTCCGGCACGCAGCGGTCCGCGTCGTGCATCGGCTCCGGCCTCGAACGAGCGTCGCGGCCGCTAGGTCTCGCGTTGTGAGGCCCGCTCTGCGCGCTATTCCTTGGGTTTAGGACGTAGAGCAGGCCCCGCAAGTCACCAGCCTCGGGCGCGCCACTCTTCAAGGTGTGGCCGCTCGGCGCCGAGGGTTGTGGGTAGTCCATGGCCCGGGTGCACCAGGGTTTCATCCGGATAAGCGTCGAACAGTCGCTCCTGCACGTCGTTCAACAGAGAAGTGAAACGTGAAGGATCGTTCTGTGTGTTGCCGACGCCGCCCGGAAACAACGAGTCTCCACTGAAAATGTGGGCTGGCCCGTTCGGATCCTGGTACACAAAAGCGATCGAGCCAGGGGTGTGTCCACGCAGGTGGACCGCCGTAATCTCGAAGCCATCGAACCGCTCCACGTCGCCGTGACCAAGGCGGACATCCACTGGAACCGGCAACGCATCGGCGTCGTCCGCCCCCGCTGAAGTACTTGCGCCGGTGACTTTCACCAGTTCCGCCAGCGCACGGACGTGGTCCCAGTGCTGATGGGTGGTGGCGATCCTTGCGAGTTTCGGCGTCACGGCAGCATCCGCGGCGGCGTCCTCCAGAAGTTGCTGAATGGCCGGAAGGTCGTCGGCGGCGTCGATCAACAACTGAGCGCCCGTTGACTTCGAAGTCAACAGATACACGTTGTTGTTCATCTCGCTGACTGAAATGCTGCGGATGGTGACGTCACGTAGTGAGTGAAGAAGCGAGTCCATTCGTTCAGCCTACGTTGTTGGCTTCGCGGCCCTGCGACACCCAGTTGGGGTCGGCGGATCGTGAACCCACGACGGCGGCAGCGGCTTGGTCAAGCATCTCAAGTTGCGCTTTCCCCAGTTGCAGGGACAGTGCCCCCAGGTTCTCGTCGATTCGGTGCGTTTTACGCGTGCCGGGGATGGGGACCACAGAAATCCCGAGGCGCTGACCTTGGGTGAACAGCCAAGCCAGGGCTACCTGGGCCGGAGTTGCATCCAGCCCGCTGGCTACCTCGCGAACCGCAGCCACTACGGCTTGGTTCGCATCAAGTGCCTCGTCACCAAAACGGGGGATCTTATGGCGGAAATCGTTCTCGCCAAGGTCGCCCGCGCTGACGGTTCCCGTAAGGAAGCCACGGCCCAGCGGCGAATACGGCACAAACCCGACGCCAAGTTCCTTGGCTGCAGGAACAACGTTGAGCTCAACATCCCTGCTCCAGATTGACCATTCACTCTGGACTGCGGCAATGGGATGGACGGCGTTGGCCTGCCTGAGCTCCTCGGCTGTCACTTCAGACAGTCCCAGGTGCCGGACCTTGCCCTCTCGGACCAGCTCCGCCATGGCCTCCACGGTTTCCACTATCGGAACGCGGAGGTCACGGCGGTGCATGTAGTAGAGGTCAATCACATCAGTGTCCAGGCGGCGGAGGCTCGCTTCCACCGCCTGCCTGATGTAGGGCGCATCCCCGCGGACTCCCGTGTACCCGTCCGCGGGGTTGCCCTCAATTCCAAACTTTGTTGCTACTTGGATCTCGTGGCGCCGGTCCTTCAAGAGCCTGCCCACGAGTTCCTCGTTACTGCCCGCGCCGTATACGTCTGCGGTGTCGATGAACGTGATGCCGGCGTCTACCGCGTGCCGCAGCGTTTTGAGCCCTTCTTCAGGGTCGATTCCGCCATAGACCGGGGTCAGGGCCATTCCGCCGAAACCGAGCGGGCTTACAGTAAGGCCATCGCCGAGTTGAACTGCCGTCATGAACTTCTCCAATACGCGTAGGTGTTCCAGAGTGCCCTTTGATGGCGTGAACTCCACGGACGCTAAGGGTATTCCTGCAGGGCCCGACTCTTGCGCTTGCCCTTGCCCTTGCGCGGCGCACCTCCTTGCTCGGCGGACCTCCTTGCCCGGCCCTTCCGGGGGTTCCCTGCTAGAAGTGCCGGGCGCACGGCACGTTTCGCAGGGAACCATCGAAATGGAGGGCCGGGGCAGGAGGGCTAGGGCAAGAGCGGGCATGCGGCAGAGGGCGCGCGGCCACGGGGGCATGCGGGGGAGGGAACGAGCGGGGGTGTGCTTGCTACTCGGCCTTGGCTACAGGCTTCTCAGCGGGCAGGGCCTTCAAACCGGCAGCGCAGCCCACGATTCCCGCGATGAACAGCAGCTTCAACGGACTCGCGGATTCCACACCCGTGATCATGGCCCAACCAACGGTCAGCGCAGCTCCGATACCAACCCACACCGCGTAGGCAGTGCCGAGGGGGATTCGTTTCACGGCGATACCCAGGCCGAGCATGCTCAGCACGGCGGTGATGGCAAAAACCACAGTGGGCATGAGTTGCGTAAAGCCGTTGGACAAGCCCAGAGCCGTGGCCCATACGGCTTCCAGCAGCGCTGAAGCCAGGAGGATGATCCAGTAGATGCCGTTGCCGGTGTTCTTGGTGTTTCCAGTGTTCTTAGTCATGGCTATGCCACCACCTTCAGGCCAATGACACATGCGCCGATGCCAGCAAGCAAAAGCAGCCGGGCCGTCGTCGCGCGTTCAACTTTGGTAACCATGGCGTAGGTGGCTGTCAGTACCACGCCGACACCAACCCACACTGCGTAGGCCGTGCCGGTGGGAATGGATTGCATCGCAATAGCGAGTCCGGCCATGCTGGCCACGACAGATACAAGGAAGACAACTGTGGGGACGGGTTTACGGAAGCCCTTGGAGCGATGGAGAGCTGCGGCCCAGACGGCTTCGAGTGCCCCGGAAAGAATGAGAATTAACCACGACATGACATTTTCCTTTGGCCAGTCTTGTCGCATGCCGGGTACTGAACCGTCGTCCGGAGGTTCCAGAGGGGAACCTTCATTTCAGGCTAGCAACTCCCGTGCGAGGTGGCCACCTCTGGTGGTTAACGTCACCAGCTCAGGCGTGCGACGGGTCCACATGATCGATCGAGATCACTGCCACGAAGCCCCGGCCTGAGATCTCAGGGCTGCGGGTATCCGAGCCAACCACGGCGTCGTATCGGGACAGCTCGACAGGTTCGCCGACGCTGGGTGCCGGACCGTCGCCGTCGGACCCTTCCTCCACAGCAGCTGGTTCCTCCACAGCGGCTGGTTCCTCCACAGCGGCCCCGGGCGCCACTGTGGCCTTACCCTCGAGCAGGACGGCCAGCTGACCCTCGAAGACCGGGTGCGCGCGTTTCTTGGAGATCTCCACAATTGAGGTGTAGCCCTTGAAAGCGCCGGCGCGTGCGATGACGTTCAAATCCCGGATGTCACCGGTGGGGAGGGCGGCCGACGAAGCAGCCTCGCCCGAGAAACGGAACGGACGGTACTTCTCCAACGGATGCTCCGAGCCGTCCACCGTGAGGAGCAGCAGTTCGCCGTCGATGATGGTGATGACCCGTTCCATGCCCGGAAACACAGAAAATTCCCCGGCCTTGGAAACGTCCGCGATGCTAACGCGCCAATCCCAGGCGCCGTCCTGTGCGGAGGCGGCCTTCGGATGGCTGGCGAGTTCGCGCGTCACCCCGCCTCCGTTGCGCCACGGTTCGGGACGGACATCGGCAAAGCGGATAATCTCCATTCGACCAGCCTAGTGGTGGACGCAGCTTCTGCGTTGGCAATGCGGCTTGCTAACGTCATATGTGGAAAACGTTCTGATCACGGCTGGAGGCACGGGAATGTTCGTCAAAGTGTGCGGTTTGAGCACGCCCGAATCCGTGCGTGAAGCGGTGGACGCCGGTGCGGACGCGGTTGGTTTCGTTCTCACCGCCAGCCCCCGCGAAGTCAGCCCGGATCAGGTGCGCATTTTGCTGCCGCTGGTGCCTGAAGGTGTTCAGGCTGTGGGTGTTTTCCGGCACGAGGACGCCGCTGATGCGGTGGCTACGGCACGTGCCGCCGGGCTCAACTGGGTGCAACTGCACGGTCACCGGACAGCCGACGACGTTACAACGGTGCACGACGCCGGGATGCGCCTCATCCGAGCCGTCACCATGAGTGCCTCGCAGGATGAGTTCGCTGATCTGGGCGAGGACATCTTCTTGATCGATGCCGCTGTTCCCGGCTCAGGGGAGTCGTGGGACTACGCCTCCGTGCGCGCAAAAGAGCTCGATGGGCGGGAGTGGCTCCTTGCCGGCGGTCTCGAATCCGGGAACGTGGCTTTCGCCGCCGCAGCAGCCGGCGCATGGGGAGTGGACGTGTCTTCCGGCGTCGAGGAATCCCGCGGTGTGAAGGACTTGGCCAAGATCCGCGCTTTCGTCGAGGCCGCTAAAGCCTGAGGTCACCTATCGTGTCAGTAGGGCCCATTAGGCTCGCTCACAACACGATTTACATCAACGCACCACTACTTGGATATCGAGCATCACCGACACCCCGGGAGTAATAGCAATGAGCACCGAACAGCACACCCTGACCATGAGCCGCGAATTCGATGCTCCCCGCGAGAAGGTTTTTGAAGCCTGGATGGAGCCGGACAAACTCACCCAGTGGTTCGGGCCCGTGGAAGTGGAGGCTCCCCGCGATCAGATCATCGTTGAGCCCCGGGTTGGCGGCGTGTGGCAGGTAGTCATGGTGTGGTCGGATGAGAACGGCGAGCAGTCGGCGCCCATCGAGGCCACCATCACCGAGCTCAACAGCCCGGCTCTCTTGGTGGCGCAGGCCAAAGCTGCTCCCGACGCTGATCACGAGTACGAGGAAATGCACCTCGAATTCGAGGACCTCAACGGACGCACCCGGATGAATCTCACCCAGGGGCCGTTTGCGTCCGAGGAGTGGGTAGAGATGACCCGCGACGGCTGGGGTACCTCGTTCGACAAGTTGGACGGCGTCCTGGCTGGCTGAGCCGATGCCCGATGCCGTGACACAGCAACACGCGCCGCTGGAAGTCAGGGAAGATTCAGGGCAGACCCCTAGGCTTTTTGTCGGGCCTGCAGGGGAGAATGAAGACTATGAAAACGCTCCTTAACATCATCTGGCTTGTCTTCGGTGGGTTCTGGCTGGCCCTGGGTTACTTCGCGGCAGGCATCATTTGCTGCGTGCTCATCGTCACCATCCCGTGGGGCATCGCTTCGTTCCGGATCGGTGCTTACTGCCTGTGGCCCTTCGGCCAAATGGTGGTTGAGAAGCCGGGCGGTTCCGGGGTGTTTGCGCTCCTGGGCAACGTGATTTGGCTTCTGGTTGCAGGCATCTGGATTGCGATCGGTCACGTGGTCACGGCTGTCGCCATGGCCATCACCATCATCGGAATCCCGCTGGCCATCGCCAACCTGAAACTGATCCCGGTATCGCTGATGCCCCTCGGTAAGCAGATTGTGCCCACCAGCCAGCCGTTCGTCAGCACCTACCGCTAAGAAGCGCCACCTCTAAGATGCAACAACAGCGCCGGTGAGCAGGTCGAACCGGAAGGTGCGCTCGGAACGCACCCTTCCGGCGTCGGCCTCTGCCGTGAAAGTGAGGTCCAGCGTTTTCCGGGCCAGATCGGTCTCGGTAATGGTGTACGTCGGGGTGAAGTACAGCGCGTGTTCGCCGGGCAGTAGGTCCGCTGGCGGGAAACTGTCAGGGTTGTTGTGCGGTCCGAGAAGTACGACGCCGGCAGCCGGCTCGGTGCCGCGGTTGCGGATGCGTCCGGTGAAGGCCAAGATGTCCCCGGCCTTGTAGCCAGCGATGATGGGGCCGTAGTTGAGGTCTTGGGCTTCGCGGGTGCCAAGGATCTGGTCACCGGCGTAGCCTTGGCCGATTTCCTTCCAGGTCTGCACATCCCATTCGCCGTCGCTGTTGGCCGGAATCACGTGGTAGTCACCCGCGTTTTGCCATTCCGTGGGCCTGCCCGGAGTGATGGACCGCAGCTCCATGTCGAAGACGAGCCCTGCGGTGTCCGAAGAGTCCTGAATCGCTGCAGCTTGGTGAAGCTGCCCCGTCAGTTGCCCGGCAGGGATCGAAGCGAACACGATCTCGCGGTACCCCTGACGCTCATAGAGCACCCCGATGTTCCCCTTCGGGAGCCGCGTAACGGTGGAGTAGGCCGAACTTCCCTCGCACAGCAACAGCTTGGCCGGCCAGGTGGCGCCGTTGTCGGGGGAGAGGCTCAGGACCGTGTTCCGACGAAGATGAGGGTCCTGATTGTTGCTGGCGATCAGCCACTTAGAGGTCTCAGGTGTCGCGTAAGAATCAACACTGGGAAGGCCGTCGAAACGCGCCACGGAGCCGTTGTCGCTGGGGTCGGGTAGTTCCGGGATGGGCTGCAACGGGCTCCATGTCTGCCCGCCGTCCTCGGACACTGCAGACAACCTGCACGGCGTTGCCCGCGAATGCACGAGCAGCCGGCCATCGTCCAAGCACACAACCTTGTTTTCATTGGGCCCAATGCCGCCGGGACCGGTTCCGATCATGTCTCCGAGGGACCAGGACTCGCCGTGGTCGTCGCTGTAGGCGGACGCAGCCATGATGGCTCCGTCTGCCAACAGCACATACTGTTGCACCAGCCGGCCCGCAAAAGGGCCGGTGTGTATCTGGATTCCCTGTCCAGCAGCGGCGAACAGGCCAGTGACGGAGTCGTGCTTGAGCTGTCCGGTGAGCCTGCGGTGTTGCCAGGTGTCGCCGTCGTCGTCTGAGAAGCTGACGTCCGCATGCTGCACGTCGTCCTCGGGCTCCAATCCGGTGACGGCTTCGAAGAAGCCCGCATGCGTGCCTGCGGCGTGGAACATGAAGATCCACCCGGTTTCCGTGTCAACCAGCAAGCTTGGATCACCGAAGCCGTGGAGCCCCGATCCCGTGCGCACAAGCTGCTGTGGCTCCCACGTAACTCCGTTGTCGTAGCTGCGGCGCAGGAGGAGATCTATGGGATTGGGGAGGTCGTCCAAGTTGGGCCGGCCATCGTAGGCAGCCAGCACAGTGCCCCGCGTACTGACGGCGAGGGCCGGGATGCGGTACTGGCGGTAGCCGCCCACGCCGCGTACAGCCAGGACATGCTCGACGTCAGGCACAGCCAGTGGGAGTTGAGGGGAATCCAGGAGGTAGGAGGTCACACCTCCATGGTAGCCTCGGCCGCAAAAGCCCAGAAACGTTGGCGAGTAATCTTGGCGAGTGACCACCAAAGCCCAGCCCAGCGCCCAGCACCGAGCCGAAGCACTCAAGGAGCGGGTCTATGTGACCTTCACCGGGCTGGCGGTTGTCCTCGCCCTGCAGTCGCACTCGGAGACACTCACTCCAGGGGAAGCCGCTTCGACGCTGGCCATCACAGTGGTGGGCACACTGCTGGCGGTGTTCGTGGCCGACTTCGTCTCGCACCTGGCCGTGCATGCGAAGACCCCGAGCCGTTCTGAGCTGGCGCATATGGCGAGGACCAGCTTCGGCGCTTTCGGGGCGATTGTTCTCCCCTTGATCTTTATCGCCGTCGCTGCCATGGGCCGGTGGAGCGTGGAAACCTCATTGCGCGCATCAACCGTCGCCCTGATTACTGCCCTGGTCCTCATCGGCTATCTGGCGGTTCGCCGGGTGAAGATGTCCTGGCGGAAGAAGGTGATTGTGCTCGGTGCGGAGTTCCTGCTGGGCTTGGCGGTGGTAGGACTGGAACTCCTCGCGCACGGCTGAAGGCCTAAGCCCCCTGAAAGGCCCCGTCCCGCAACAAAGCCACCGCATGGCTTGCGTCCAGCTCGGCGGCGATCTGGACGTCGTCCGCGAAGCCGGTGTCTATGAGTTCCCGCCCGCTGGAGCAGCCACGCAATACGTCGGTCAGCCGCGGTTCGGCGGCAACGAAAGCCGATGCCGCAGCCGCCGACTCCGGGGAGAAATTCTGCCGCCCGGCGGTTGCAAGTCCGGCGATGAATGCCCCCGCACCAACCTCATCCTCCAACGCCGGGCGGAGAGTGCCGTGAGCCCACTTCTCGCCGGCAGCAATAACCGCAATGACAGCATCTTTAGGCAACGCGGCGTGAACCCAGCTGGCCGTAGCGGCGGCGTTGCGCAGCGAGACGGCCACCACGTTTGGGGCAGATGCGGCAAGGTAATGGCTGATCGCGGAACCATTGGGGGACGGAAGAACCAGCCGGTCCAGAACCGACGCAGCCCGAAGACTCGAGGGGGAGAGGCTCAATCCGTCCGAACCCCGGTGCCCCGCAAGTGAGGCTCCGTGACGAGCGGCGAACTCGCTGGCAGCCGCATCCCGCCAAGGGTGCGGATAAACCACCGCACCGCGGTCCATGGCAACGCTGACGCACGTGGTGAATGACAAAACGTCAACCACCACCGCAAGGTCAGCTCCGGGCACCACCGCACGCGCGCCGTCGAGCCCCCATTCGAAGCGGATCGAGTACGGCAGCTGCCGTTGCGGTACACCGGGTTCGTCGAGCGAACCGCTCACCCGAGTTCGCCGGTGAGGTTCCGTCGCGCAGCCGTCAACCAGAGTGCCTTGGCGCGTTCGCTGTGGAACAGGGGATCCAGCCTCAGGAGGTCACGTACGACGGCGGCGCGCCCCTTAGCGAAGTCGTCGTCACTGACATGGGCGTAGTCTTCGCGGACGGCGGCACGATAGCGGGCATAGGACTGCTGGTCGCCGCCGAGCACGGAGAGGTCTGCGTCGCACAACATTGCACCCGCGTAGTCGCCTGTCTTTGGACTGTGAGTGGCGGTGAGGCGGACCAAGCGTGCCACTTCGGCCACCTCGTGCGGAGCCAAACCAGTGGACGTTAGCCTGTCCTCTGCCAAGCGAGCGGACTCTTCTTCGTCCTGCCCGGCCACTCCTTCATAGACGGCATCGTGAAACCATGCTGCCAGCAGAACGGTTCGGGCAGGCTGGTCCGGTTCGGCCAGCACATCCAAGGCCTCAAGGACTGCCAGGAGATGTGTCCGGCTGTGATACTTCCTGCGGTCCTCTCCCCAGCGCTCGAGGAGTTCAAGACCCAGCTCCTCGTGGCCGGGGTAGGTGGTGTTCCATCGTTCCATCAGAGGTACTGTCAAGGCCTTGCTCCGTTCACGAGCCGGGATGCGCAGTCCGCTGGCAATGAGCTTGCGGACCAGGATGCGGGCCTCCACAGGGATGGCCCCGGCTGAAACCAGGTGGCCGTATCGGCGTTCGGGGACGTCGTAGTGGTCTCCGTCGAAAGCTCGCTCGGGAATTCCGGCGGCGGCCGCGAACGCGTGCAACTCCTCCAGCGACGAGTCTGAGACCAGGTGCGAGAACACGGTTCCATGCGCTGGCCACAAGGGTGGATCGACGTAGATGGCCATTGCCAAAGTTTACCCATGTGATCCTTCCCAGTTGCCGGCCATCGGGACGTCTACCGCCGTGCTGCCGTCCCGGAAGTACAGGCTTCACTGCCCGCGCTGATCACGGCAACTGGGAAGGAGTGCAGAAACTCAGTGCTCAGCCGGGAGGATATTCTGGTTGCCGCGGAACACGTTGTCGGGATCGAATTCGCGCTTCACCAGGGACAACCGCCGGTAGTTCTGTTCGCCGTAGGCGGCCATGATCCGGTCCTGTCCTTCGTCACCGATGAAGTTCAACCACACGCCGCCCGTGGTGTGAGGGGCGATGTCTTGCCGAAACTGCTTGACCCAAGCCTTGGCTTCCTGCCCGCCCTCACGGGTCTCGGACAGGCCGAACGGGTGGCTGACCCACGAGGCTCCGCGGTGCTGCAACGGGGTGTTCGCCGCAGCGGGACCGCCTACAGCTCCGCCCCAACGAGCCACCAGCTGCTGCGAGTGTGGGCCGGGGAGGCGCTGTGCCGAGTCCACCAGGAGGTCCAGGGCAGCATCGGACAGTTCGTTGTGGTAGTCAGCGCTCCAGTAGTTGTAGAGGTCCGGAGGGTCATCGATCATGCATTGGAAGTCCGCGTATCCCATGGGTGAAACCAGGTCCACCGAGGGGCCGAGGTCCTTGAAGGGCTTGGCATGCTCCTCGCCGGCCTCAACATCGCCCGCGTAGATGTATGCCATCCCGACAGCGAGCTTGCCCACCATCTCTTCGGGGACGAACTCTTCCGGCGGGGCGGTGAGATACACCAATGCGGTTCCGACGGCGTCGGGCGCTTCCAGAGCGATCTGCCGGTAGGCGCGCGACAGATCCGGTGCGTCGTCCCCGGGGAAGAGCATGAGGCCGGCCACCACCGAAGGTCCGAGGTGGTGGAGTTGGAACGTCAAGGACGTCGCCACGCCAAAGTTTCCACCGCCTCCGTGGAGGGCCCAGAACAGCTCCGGATTCTCGTCCCGGCTGGCGGTCACGCGATCGCCGGAGGCGGTAACGAGGTCTACCGAGAGCAGGTTGTCGCACGCGAATCCGTACGATCGCTCCAGCCATCCAGAGCCGCCACCCAGAGTGAAGCCCGAAACTCCCGTGGTGGACGCGCGACCGCCTGTGACAGCCAGCCCATGTTGCTGGGTTGCGCGATCGAATTCGCCCCATGTGAGTCCGGCGCCCGCCGTGGCGGTTTTCGCCTCAGGGTCCACGCTGATGGACTTCATGGGCCGGACGTCGACTACCAGGCCGTCGTCGTTGGTGGACATGCCGGCCACCGAGTGCCCGCCAGATCGCACTGCAACGTCCAGATTGTGGTTGTGCGCGTAGCTCAACGCCTCGGCTACCTCGCCGGGATCGGAGCACTTGGCGATGACGGCCGGCCTGCGGTCGATCATCGCATTGAAGAGTTTTCGGGCTTCGTCATAGTCCGGGTTGTCCGGACGAATCCATTCCATGGGACGTTCCTTCGAATATGAAACTCTCCCCTAGAACAGGGTACGGCTGCGGCTTCCCGGCGGCTAGAGGACGACGACGGCGGCGCACCACTTTCCGCCAGGCGCACCAGAGGTTACGGGTGCGTCGTGCGGGACCGGGTGCGATGGGAACGCCAAAGGGGCGCAGACGGCGGTAAAGGGTGCGGACGCAGGCACCCCGCCCACAAAGTCATATTTCGTTTGCGGACTATTTGAGAACATTGATCCGCAAATACGGAACTATGATGCATTCATGCCGCACATACGAATTTCCGAAGCCGCCCGTTTCCTCGGTGTCAGCGACGACACCGTGAGGCGCTGGACGGAGAATGGGACGCTGACGGCCCTTAAGGATTCAGCCGGGCGCCTCGCAGTGGACGGGTTGGAACTCGCCACGCTGGCCCGCGATCAGTCCCACCTTCCGGATGATCCCTCCCGGGCGGGAAGCTCAGCACGCAACCGCTTCGTGGGCCTGGTCACTGGAATCACCGCGGACAAGGTCATGGCCCAGGTGGAGCTGCAGTGCGGCCCGTTCCGGGTGGTCTCGCTGATGAGCAGCGAAGCTGTCCGGGAGCTCGGGCTGGAACTGGGCTCGGTTGCCACCGCCGTAGTGAAGGCCACCACCGTCATCATCGAAACACCCCAGGGAAAGAGCATCATATGAGGACCCTCCAGCTGAAGAAGAGCTTCCTGGCCGTGGCGGTCGCGGTGGGATTGACCAGTGCCCTCGCGGCCTGCGGCGCCTCGGCACCGGCCGCAACGCCGTCGGGCGACAGCAGCACGTCCCCCTTGAGCGGAACAGTGACTGTCTTCGCCGCCGCCTCCCTCAAAGCCACGTTCACGCAGCTGGCCAAGGATTTCGAGGCGAAGAACCCCGGAACCAAGGTGACACTGAGCTTCGCCGGTTCCTCGGACCTGGTGACGCAGATCAGCCAAGGCGCCCCCGCCGATGTTTTCGCTTCGGCGGACACCAAGAACATGACAAAGCTCGCCGATGCCAAGCTGCTGGACGGTACCGCAACGAACATTGCCAGGAACGTCCTGGAGATCGCTGTCCCACCCAGCAACCCGGCGTCGATCTCGTCCTTGGCTGATCTGGCCAAGCCAGGCGTCAAAGTGGTGACGTGCGCCAGCCAGGTTCCCTGCGGCGCGGCAACGGACACGGTGGAGAAGGCCAGCGGCATCACGTTGAACCCTGTCAGTGAAGAATCGTCAGTCACCGATGTCCTGGGCAAGGTCACCTCGGGCGAGGCTGACGCCGGCCTGGTGTACGTCACGGACGTGAAGGGGGCCGGCGACAAGGTCAAGGGCATAGCGTTCCCGGAATCGGAAAAGGCCGTCAACACCTACCCGATCGCCACGGTAAGCTCCAGCAAGAACAAGGAACTTGCTGCCGCGTTCATTGAGAGTGTTACCAGTGAAGCAGGCAAGAAGGTCCTCAGCGACGCCGGATTTGGCGCACCGTAGGAAGTCCATGAACAGACAAAGCGCGTCCGGCTACCACGGCATCCCTCGATGGGTCTATGCCGTGGCGGCCGTGGGTGGGCTCTTGGTGGTCCTTCCACTGGTGGCGATGGTGGCCAAGGTCAACTGGCCGCAGTTCATTCCGCTCATCACTTCGGATTCCTCCGTGGCCGCGCTGGGTCTGAGTTTGAGGACCTCCGCAGCCAGCACAGTGCTCTGCATAGTGCTGGGTGTTCCCCTGGCGTTGGTCCTGGCGCGTGGTGAGTTTCCGGGACAGCGATTACTGAGGGCTTTCGTGCTGTTGCCGCTGGTGCTGCCGCCGGTGGTAGGGGGCATTGCGCTGCTGTACACGTTCGGGCGGCAGGGCCTTCTCGGCAAGTCCTTGGAGCTGGCCGGTATCCAGATCGCGTTCTCCACTACCGCAGTTGTATTGGCTCAAACGTTCGTCGCTTTGCCGTTCCTGGTGGTCAGCCTGGAAGGCGCGCTCCGTTCGGCGGGAAGTAAGTACGAGGCTGTCGCGGCTACCTTGGGCGCTCGGCCCACCACCGTTCTTCGTCGGGTGACGCTGCCGGTGGTTTTGCCCGGGCTTGCGTCCGGAGCAGTGTTGTCCTTCGCGCGCAGCTTGGGCGAGTTCGGCGCTACCTTGACCTTTGCCGGCAGTTTGGAGGGCATTACCCGCACCCTGCCGCTGGAAATCTACTTGCAGCGCGAGACCGACGCTGATGCCGCCGTCGCGCTTTCCTTGGTGCTCGTGGCGGTAGCCGTTGCGGTAGTGGGGCTCAGCTACGGGCGCCGACGAAGCAGCAGTCCTGTGGAGGTGCGGCCATGACTTTTGAGCTGCAAGCCAGCCTTAGCGCCAGAAATTTCGAGATGTCCCTCAGCCTCAAAGATGGCGAAACCGTGGCCATCCTCGGTCCCAACGGTGCTGGCAAATCCACTCTGCTGGGGGTGATCTCAGGACTGTTGCGGCCGGATTCCGGCTCGGCGCGAATCGGCGACAAAGAGCTGTTCACGCTCGACGGCGGCACCAACTTTTGGAGCCCGCCTCACCTCCGGGGGACTGCGCTTCTGGCCCAGGAAGCGCTCTTGTTTCCGCATCTGAATGCCGTGGATAACGTGGCATTCGGGCCACGGAGTGCGGGTGCATCCAAGGCTGCGGCGCGGGAAACGGCACGGCACTGGCTTGCCGAAGTTGATGCCCTGTCCTTGGCGGATCGGAAGCCGTCTCAGCTGTCCGGCGGGCAGGCTCAACGAGTTGCCGTGGCACGCGCTTTGGCAGCTGAGCCCGAGCTCCTCCTGCTCGATGAACCCATGGCCGCTCTGGACATCCACGCAGCGCCCTTGCTCCGACGTGTGCTCAAGCGGGTCCTCGAAGGCCGCAAAGCCATCATCGTCACGCACGACGTCCTGGACGCCTACATGCTCGCCGATCGTGTGATGGTGGTGGAGAAGGGCCGCATTGTGGAAGAAGGCCCAACCCGGGATGTCCTCGAGCGGCCCAGAAGCCACTTCGCTGCCGGCCTCGCTGGGCTGAACCTTGTCACCGGCACCATCACCGGGGACGGAATAACGACGCCGGATGGCCGGGTTTTCGCCGGTCAGCACGATTCCGGCTGGTCACCTTCGCCTGGCCAGGCAGGCGTGGCAGCGTTCCCGCCGTCGAGCGTTTCCGTTTTCCTGGGTGACGTCCACGGAAGCCCCCGCAATTCGTTTCCCGTGACCATCACGGACTTGGAACCGTACGGGGATCAGATCCGCGTCCGCGCGGGAGACTCGGCCCAAGCCTTGTCCGCGGACATCACCCCCGCTGCATCCGCCGATCTGGGGCTGGTTCCGGGCATGCAGGTGCGGTTCGTGGTCAAATCCGCGCTGGTGTCTGTTT
This sequence comes from Paenarthrobacter sp. NPDC091711, assembly GCF_044756605.1. Classification (NCBI taxonomy): domain Bacteria; kingdom Bacillati; phylum Actinomycetota; class Actinomycetes; order Micrococcales; family Micrococcaceae; genus Paenarthrobacter; species Paenarthrobacter sp. NPDC091711. The sequence continues at coordinate 6,685 of NZ_JBIVTF010000016.1, read as the reverse complement.
ACCCGGCCTGAGGTTGAGGAGCGGTGTTAGTCCCGGTACATCTGTTCTGCGTACGACGGCCCGTAATAGGTCTCGAGCTCTTCCAGTGGCGTCTCGGGCTGGGTGTAAGTCTTTGCGAGGGCCGCGATGCTCGGCAGACCGTCAGTGTCCCAGGTTTCGGGCTGCCACAGCCCGCTCCGCATGAACGCTTTGCCGCAGTGCGTGAACACTTCCTCCACAGAAACCACGACGGCGGCGCGCGGCCTGTGTCCCTTGACCACCATGAGGTCAAAGAAGTCGGCGTCCCGGACGATTTGCGCCCTCCCGTTGATCCGCAAGGTGTCGGTGCGGCCCGGGACAACAGACAGGATGCCGACGTTCGGGTTTTCCAGGATGTTGTGGAAGCCGAACACCAGTTTGTTGCCTGGGCGTTCCGGGATGGCGATGGTGTGGCGGTCAAGGACCTGGATAAATCCGGCAGGATCTCCCTTGGGCGAGGCGTCCACGCGGCCCTGTGCATCGGTTGTCGAGATGACGCAGAAGGGGCTGGCAGCGAGCCATTGCGTGTCGAAATCACTCAGGGATGTACGCACTTTCTTCCTGGTGCGGTCGAGGGGCAATCCGATGAGTTCTTCGAGTTCTTCTGCGGTTGAAATGGTCTCCATTGACCCAGCCTACTTTCCCCTGATTTCGGCGGGCTCTGGACTCTGGTTTCGCCGTGGGCAAACATTGAACCCAATGGACCCAAATGCAAAGTTGAGCGTAGTAGACTCAACTTTGTAATCACTAGGCATCACTCCAGAAAGGGAGCACTCTTTGGACGTCAAATTCACCACCAAAAGCCAGGAGGCCCTTTCTGCGGCCGCCATGAACGCCTCCACTGCCGGTAACCCGCAGCTCGAGCCAGCGCACCTGTTGAAGGCCCTGATGGACCAGCGGGAGGGCGTTGCTGTTGCCCTGCTGCGTGCTACCGGCGCTGATCCGGATGCGGTGAGCGTGCAGGCCAGCTCGGCCATCAAGGCCCTGCCGTCATCCTCAGGAAGCTCGGTCCAGCAAGCACAGCTGTCCCGCCAGTCCATGCAAGCCATCCAGGCCGCCCAGAACGAGGCCGACAAACTTGGCGACTCCTTCGTCTCCACCGAGCACCTGCTGCTGGGCCTCTCAGCCGGAAGCGACGCCGTCGGAAAGTTAATGCGCGACGCCGGTGCCTCCCATGAGGCGCTGCTCGCCGCCCTGCCGGGTGTCCGGGGCGACAGGAACGTCAACTCGCCGGATCCGGAGAACACCTTCCAGGCCTTGGAGAAGTTCGGTACGGACCTCACGGCCGTGGCCCGTTCCGGCAAACTGGATCCCGTCATCGGGCGCGACAGCGAAATTCGACGCGTCGTCCAGGTCCTGAGCCGCCGCACCAAGAACAACCCCGTGTTGATCGGCGAGCCCGGCGTTGGCAAGACTGCAGTCGTCGAAGGCCTCGCCCAGCGCATGGTGGCCGGCGACGTTCCGGAGAGCCTGCGCGGCAAAACGCTGATCGCCCTGGACCTCGCTTCCATGGTGGCTGGGGCCAAGTACCGCGGAGAGTTCGAGGAACGCCTGAAGGCTGTGCTGGAGGAAATCAAGAATTCCAACGGGCAGATTGTCACGTTCATTGACGAAATCCACACGGTAGTGGGTGCCGGTGCCACGGGTGAAAGCGCCATGGATGCCGGAAACATGCTCAAGCCCATGCTGGCCCGCGGCGAGCTGCGCCTGATTGGTGCCACCACTTTGGATGAGTACCGCGAGAACATCGAGAAGGACCCTGCCCTGGAGCGCCGCTTCCAGCAGGTCTACGTTGGCGAGCCCAGCGTTGAGGACACCATCGGCATTCTTCGTGGTTTGAAGGAGCGCTACGAGGCGCACCACAAGGTGGCTATTGCCGACTCAGCGTTGGTGGCAGCCGCAACGCTGTCCAACCGGTACATCTCTGGCAGGCAGCTTCCGGACAAGGCAATCGACCTCGTTGATGAGGCCGCGTCCAGGCTTCGCATGGAGATCGATTCCGCACCGGAGGAGATCGACCAGCTTCGCCGTGCCGTGGACCGTCTGACAATGGAAGAACTGGCCCTCCAGGGTGAGACCGATCCTGCCTCGGTGGAACGGTTGGCAGCGCTGCGTGCGGACAAAGCCGATAAGAACGAAGAACTGGGTGCTTTGAATGCGCGATGGGAAGCCGAGAAGGCCGGGCTCAACCGGGTTGGTGATCTCAAAGCGAAGATCGACGAACTGCGTTCCGTCGCGGATAAGGCCCAGCGCGAAGGCGACCTCGAATCGGCGTCGCGGATCCTTTACGGAGAGCTGCCTGCCCTCGAACGGGAGCTGAGCGCCGCTGCTGAGGAGGAGTCGGCCCGGAGCGATTCAAAACCTGAACTGATGGTTGCCGAGGACGTGACTGCGGACGACATCGCTGAAGTCATTTCGGCGTGGACGGGGATCCCGGCCGGTCGCATGCTCCAAGGTGAGTCGCAGAAACTGCTGCACATGGAAGAGGAACTCGGCAAGCGACTCATCGGACAGACCAAAGCCGTCCAAGCTGTGTCCGACGCCGTGCGCCGTGCCCGTGCCGGCATCAGCGACCCCAACCGTCCTACAGGTTCCTTCCTGTTCCTTGGGCCCACTGGCGTAGGTAAGACCGAGCTGGCCAAGGCACTCGCGGACTTCCTCTTTGACGACGAACGCGCCATGATCCGGATCGACATGTCCGAGTACAGCGAAAAGCACTCGGTGGCGCGCCTGGTGGGTGCCCCTCCGGGATATGTCGGCTACGAGGAAGGTGGCCAGCTGACCGAGGCTGTCCGCCGCAGGCCGTACTCCGTAGTGCTGCTGGACGAGGTGGAAAAGGCCCACCCGGAAGTTTTCGACATCCTCCTGCAGGTCCTCGACGACGGACGCCTCACCGACGGCCAAGGCCGCACCGTGGACTTCCGCAACACCATCCTGGTGCTGACGTCCAACTCCGGCAGCCAGTTCCTGGTGGACCCGACCATGGATGCCAAGGCGAAACGTGAAGCTGTCATGGCTGTGGTCCAGGCATCCTTCAAGCCGGAGTTCCTGAACCGCCTGGACGAGATCGTGCTGTTTGATCCGCTGTCCGTGGAGGAACTGGCCCGGATTGTTGAGCTGCATGTGGCCGAGTTGGGCAACCGGCTCCGTGAACGCCGCCTGAGCCTGGAAGTCTCCGATGGCGCACGTGCGTGGCTGGCCATGTCCGGCTTTGACCCCGCCTACGGTGCACGGCCACTGCGCAGGCTGGTTCAGCGGGAAATCGGAGACCGCCTCGCCAAGGAGATTCTTGCAGGCGAAATCAGCGACGGCGACACCGTGCTGGTGGACACCGCCGCTGACCTGGACGAACTCACCGTTGAGGGCTTCGAAGCGCTGACGGGTCCCGACGGCGGCGCCCCCGCAGGGACGGGCCTCACGGTTCGCAGGAAGTAGTGTTTTAGGCTACTTCCTGAGGAGATCCTCCGTGATGGTGTTGCCTGAATCCACCACGATGAAGCAATCAACGCGGCGGTCGCCCCGGTCCCAACTAGTGGTGCTCGGGTAAACGTTCTGCTGGAGCAGTATGTAGTTGTCCGCCGCCTCGTTGAGCTTCACGTCCTTGCAAACCTCGCGCCCTTTATCCCTCAGCGCGTTGGTTCCGGGGAAGGACTCATCAGCCGCGTAGCTGAAAACGGCGCCCAGTTGGGCCGAATGTTCGGTATCGCAGGCTACGGCTCTGGCTTTTGAGGAGTTTGCGTCAAAGCTTTCAAAGCAGTCGCCCACCTGGAAGTCCTTGGCCTCTGCGTCGCGGGGGAGCGGTCCGGCCGAGGGAACTGCACTGGGCGAAGATACCGCAGCTTCGGGACGCGTTCCCAGCAGGCTGAGCAGGACCCAAATGACAACACCAATAAGCACCAGCACGCCAACGACGATTCCGCCGATGACCCACCGCTGCCGCTTGACGGGATCCCCGTGAGGTTCGGGCTGCTCAGTCGGACGCTGAGGCCACTCCTGGCCCACATACGGCTGCTGGCCTACGTACGGTTGTTGGCCTACATAAGGTTGCTGTCCCGCGTAGGGCTGCTGCCCCGCATATGGTTGCGTTCCTGCGTATATGGGTGCATGGGCTGTGTCACTTGACTCCGCATCCTTGGGAGGCAAGGCGGGGTCGGGCTGTTCAGCCGGGTTGGGCACAAAGTCAGGGTCGAGCTCGGGGGCGGGATCCGGCTGCAGGCCTGATGGCGGCGTCCAAGGAGCTGCCGGTGGTTGTTGACCCGGTGGTGGCGGAGTTTGGGGCGCGGAAGGTTCTCCATCCTCGCCTTTATCGCGTGGTGAACCATCGCGGGGTGAAGTATTGTCCTGGCTCATATTCCGGGGTGTGCCTTCCTGCTGTGGAGCCGCATTGAGGCAGACTCTACCCAATTTTCGCGTCTCTTGGAGGTGCAACGGCGTGGTTTCGGCTGTCGTCGGCCCGGACGCGGCGCTGAGGTGGCGCGCAGGCACCCCCGAAAGCATGTAATCTAGACATACGACAAATTGACCAAACATTCCGGGGCCTCACCGATAGCCAAGGTGACCACCTCCGGTCCAAGTACAAAAGGGGGTCACGCCATGGGGCGCGGCCGTCAAAAGGCAAAAGCTACCAAGCAGGCTCGGGACATTAAGTACTACTCCCCGAACACTGACTATTCGGCACTTGAGCGGGAGCTCACGGGTCCGTCCAGTCGTGTAAAGAGCCACTTCCCCGACGATCCCCCGGAGCCGGACTATTCGGCCTACGAGGATAAGTACGCGGAAGATGACGACGACGAGGTTGACACCCGCCGGATCGGATAGCTGTCGCAACCAACAGGTGCCTTCGGCACTGAGTTGCGGACCGCCGTCGTACATTACGGTCATCGCGCATTTTCGAATGCCGTATTTCTTTTGAAAAGGGCCCTCAGGCCACGCCGTTCATTGGCGTACCCTGGGGGTCCTTTTGTGCGTAGGCTGGAGTTCGAGCGCATCGAAAGGGTAATCCATGCCGGAGGTCCAGAGTTATCAGCAGGGAACACCGTGTTGGGTGGACCTGTCCTCCACCGACATTGATGTTTCCAAGAAGTTTTACAGCGACCTCTTCGGATGGGAGCTGGACGCCATGGCCGCCGGAAATGGCATGACCTATTACATGGCCAAACTCCACGGCCGCTACGTGGCCGGCATGATGCAGCAACAGCCTGATGCCCCCGAAGGAATGCCCTCCTACTGGGCCAACTACATTGCGGTGGACTCTGCCGACGAAGCCGCACGTCGGGTTGAGGCTGCGGGTGGGACCCTTCTCTTCCCGCCCGACTCAGTTCCTAACGGCAGTGGACGTATGTTCTTCGCCACAGACCCCACCGGCGCTCAAATCGGTTTCTGGGAAGCCGGCAAACATCCCGGTTCTGGCCTGGTGAACGAGCCGGGAACCATGATTTGGAATGAACTGCAGACAAATGACGTCCCCAAAGCCGTAGCGTTCTATGAAGCCGTGACCGGGTGCAGCAGCGAAACCGAGCCGGCCGGTGAGCTGCAGGAGTACACGAGCCTGCTAGTGGATGGGAGACGCGTTGCAGGGGCGCTCACGTTGCCCATTGAGGGGTTGTCGCCGTTCTGGATGACGTACTTCAACGTGGTGGATATTGACGCCACGGTTGAGCAGGCCGTTGAGTTGGGGAGCCATGTGATCGCCCCCGCGTTCGACGTGCCGGGAGTGGGAAGAATGGCAGTCCTGATGGACCCGGCGGGCGCGGCCTTCAGCATCATGACAGGACTGGCAGCATGACGGCCCGCAAGCACTACGCCAGTGGTGAGCCGTGCTGGGCCGACCTTCAGACGAGGGACGTCGCCGCGGCAAAAACCTTCTATGGCGAGGTTTTCGGGTGGACCTTCAAGGACCTGCCCACCCCGGACGGCCGCAGCTATGCGCAGGCGTTCGTCAGGGATCAGCTGGTGGCCGTCATTGCCCCGCAGAATCCCCAGCAGGAGGCCGCGGGAACACACGGCCAGTGGAACATCTACCTATCGGCCACTGACACTGAAGAAATTGCCGAGGACGCGGTCCATGCGGGCGGGAAGCTCCAGTTCGGCCCAGAGGCCGTTGCGGACACGGGCGTGCTGGCGTTCATTGAACCTCCGGGCGGCGGAACCACCGGCATCTGGCAAGCCGGAACTCACACGGGCAGTCATTTATTCAACGAGCACGGAGCCTTGGCGTGGACCGAACTGTTGACGCCTGAGCCGCAGGCCGCCGTCGCGTTTTTCCAGCAGCTTTTCAGGCATGAGGTCACCGAATATCCCCAGGACGACGGCGGCAGCTACAGCACGCTGATGGTCAACGGTGACGAGGTGGCTGGCGTTGTTCCGGCCGACGAGGGCGATGACGCTGGCTGGCAGATTTACTTCGGCGTGGCGGATCTGCGCAAAGCCGTGGAAGCAGCAGTTGCCGCGGGAGGAGAGCTTCTGGTGGAACCGGAGGACAAACCCGAAACGGGCTCCCTCGCTACCATCCAGGATCCGCAGGGCGGGGTCTTGAGCCTGATCCAGGTCTAGGAACCCAACTAAGTAGCAGATCAGGTCGTTCTGAGCGCGCTGAATCATGCGGTGATCGCAACACCTGAATATTGAAGGGTGTCGATTGCCATGGTGAAGTTCACGAATCGTTTGG
>NZ_JBIVTF010000015.1:0-103374 GCF_044756605.1 Paenarthrobacter sp. NPDC091711 | reverse complement strand
TTCGGCCCGGCCTCCGGCCGGGCTTTTCCCACTCGCAACGCCCCGGCGCTCTATAACACCCACCCCCCCCCTGGCGTGTTTGGGGTGTTTGTCCCCCCCCCCCCAACCCCCCACAACTGCCACCTAGCTGGGAGAGCCCACATCACCGGTGAGGTATCGCTGAATGTTGGGGGCAACCCAGCGGACCACGTCGTCCTGATCCGCCGATGCCAGCGGCTCGAGTCGGATCACGTACCGGACCAGCATCAGCCCTACCACTTGAGTTGCCACAAGATTGCCGCGGACGCGTACTTCTTCGGCCGGGCCGGGAAGTCCTGCCATGATCCTGGACAGGATGGTGCGGTTGACCATCTCGCGCATGAGCGCCGTCTTGGCCTTGGAACCGATGGTTCCGCGCACGAAGGCCACCAGCCCGTGCTGGGCGGGGCCCTCCCACAGCCGCAGTACGGCGCGGACAATCGCTTCTGCCCGCGCTGCGGGGTCCAGGGTTTCGACGCCGGCAAGAACCTCTGCCGGGTCGGCGGGCAACTCCACGCTGGCGGCAAAGAGCTCATCCTTGCCTCCGAAAAAGTGGTGCACCATGGCAGGATCCACTGATGACTCCCGTGCGACCTGGCGCAGGCTTGTCCCTTCGAACCCTTGCTCAGCAAAGAGTTTCCGTGCAGCTGTGAGGATTGCTTGCCTCGAATGGTCTCCTGCGCTTCGGCGTCCCCGGCGCGACGGGGGGATGCTCATCGGGTTTGCCGTCGGAGGGTCAGTGATGCCAGGACCAGGACTGCCAGGACAATCCCGCCCATGATCAGGGCGTCTTGCCACATCGTTGCTGTGGCCTCGGCGTTCCCTGCAATTTCTTTCAAGGCATCCACGGAGAACGTGAGCGGCAGAACACCGGAGATAGCTTCCAGGACCTCGTTCATCTCGTCCCGCGCCACGAACAAGCCGCACAACAGGATCTGCGGGACCACCACCACTGGCATGAACTGCACGGCCTGGAACTCGGTTCGGGCAAAGGCGGAACACAGGAGACCCAGGGCGACGCCCAGGACGGCGTTGATGACGGCAATCATCACCACGAAGCCGGGGCTTCCCTTGATGTCGAGGCCGAAAACCCAATAAGCCACAGCCGTCGCCACCAGCGACTGCAGGGTGGCCATGATGGAGAAGGCCAGGGCATAGCCGAACAGCAGGTCTGCCTTATGGATGGGGGTGGTCAGGAGACGTTCCAGGGTGCCGGACGTGCGCTCCCGAAGCATGGTGATGGAGGTGACCAGGAACATGACCACGAAGGGGAAGATGGCCAGCATCATCAAGCCAACGCGGTCAAAGGTGCGGGGAAACCCCGGTGGGAGTGTTTCGTTTTCGAAGAGGAAGTAGACGGCGGTCAGCAGCAATGCGGGGACCACGAGGATGAGCGCAACGCTCCGGTGATCGTGCCGCAGTTGTCCAAGGACCCTCGTTGTTGTGGCAAGTGTCATTCTCAAGTTCACGTCGCCACCTGGCGTTCTTCCTGACCACGATCAGCGGCCTTAATGATGGTCAGGAAAGCCCGCTCCAGATCCTCGCTCCGTCCGCGGCGGGCCAGTTCCGCAGGCGTCAGTTGCGCCAGCAGGAGGCCATCACGCAGGAGTAGCAGCGAGGAACAATGGGAGGCTTCCTCCATCACGTGGCTGGAGACCAGCAGGGTTGTTCCGGCGGCCGCCATGGCGGCAAAGCGCTCCCATAGTTCGGCCCTCAGCACCGGATCAAGCCCGACGGTGGGCTCGTCCAGGACCAACAGCTTCGGGTGGGCAACCAGGGCGCATGCGAGGGAGACCCGGCTGAATTGTCCGCCGGACAGGTCCGCAGCCTTATTGCGGGCAAGCGATTCAAGTCCGACGGCGGCAATCGCCTCCGCGGTGTCCGCCGCCGTCGCGTTGTGCATGGCGCCGAAGTAGCGCACGTTCGCTTGGACGCTCAGGTCCGGGTACACGCTGGCACCCTGGGTGACGTATCCGACGTCGTGCCTGAGCGGTGCGTTGCCGGCCGGGCGGCCGAGGACGGTGACGCTACCCTGGCTGATTCGCTGGACCCCGACAATTGCCCGCATGAGAGTTGTCTTGCCGCTGCCGGAGGGGCCCAGGAGTCCTGTGATCCGGCCAGCCGCAACCTCAAAGTCCAAGCCTCTGAGGATCTTGCTGCGGGACCGGGACACATGAAGCCCCGTCGCCTCGATTGCTGCTGGAAGGGGCGTCATGCGGGCCTCCGATGCGGCTCCATTAATTCACCAGATGATGAATTAAAAGTAAGTCCGGCGTGCACCACGGTCAAGGGTCGCAACCCCGGCGCAGCTGGCAATCTTGAAAATGTGTCTGCGATCACATAGGTTCTTTCCAAGCCGTGTCGTTGGGGTGCGGGTGGTACAGGGGGGAATCATGATCAAGACCTTGACGGGCGCCATCGGCGGCCAGGCCATCCGTGAGCTCGGCAGTTTCCATTGCTTCCCAGCCGCAGGCGATCCCGTTCCGCTGGAGGGTACGGCGATCTAGTCTCCGGACAGAGTCTGCGGCCGGCCGGCCGCTGAGCCACGCCATCGCAGGATGACCAGCCGGTTGCGGCCAGGGGCTTCCAAACGCGACGGCGTGGCTCTTCTATGTGCACGCCCTTGGTATGAGCAGGCTCTTGGAGCACGCCAACCTGGCCCGTTCGAGTGGCCGCGCTGTCTGCCGGTAGATTAGTAGACAGTTGTTTTTGCCACATCTGCCATAGAAACGGATACGTACCCGTGGTCCTTCGCCTTTCCCAGCTGTTCCTGCGCACCCTGCGTGAAGATCCCGTCGACGCCGAGGTCGCCAGCCACAAGCTCCTTGTCCGCGCCGGCTACATCCGCCGCGCCGCACCCGGCATCTACACGTGGCTGCCACTGGGGCTGAGCGTCCTACGCAAGGTGGAGGAGATCATCCGCCAGGAGATGTCCGCCATCGGAGCGCAGGAAGTCCACTTCCCGGCGCTGCTTCCCCGCGAACCCTACGAGGCCACCAACCGCTGGACCGAATATGGCGAGGGCCTGTTCCGCCTCCAGGACCGTAAGGGCGCGGACTACCTCCTTGCCCCCACGCATGAGGAAATGTTCACGCTCCTGGTCAAGGACCTGTACTCCTCGTACAAGGACCTGCCGCTGAGCCTCTACCAGATCCAGAACAAATACCGCGATGAAGCACGTCCGCGGGCGGGGCTCCTCCGTGGCCGCGAGTTCATCATGAAGGATTCTTACTCCTTCGACATCGATGACGCGGGCCTGGACGCAAGCTACGCTGCACACCGCGGCGCCTACCTGAAGATCTTTGAGCGCCTCGGCCTGGAAGTCATTCCAGTAGCAGCCACGGCCGGTGCCATGGGCGGCTCCAAGAGTGAGGAATTCCTGTTCCCCACCGAGATCGGCGAGGACACGTTTGTACGCTCCGCCGGGGGCTACTATGCCAACGTCGAAGCCGTGACCACTGTTGTCCCGGACGAGATCGATTTCAGTAATGCACCGGCCGCCCAGGTGCTGGACACGCCGAACACCCCCACCATCGATACTCTGGTGGACGCTGCCAACCAGCTGGCTCCGCGCAGTGAGTCCGACGGCGGCGCATGGACTGCCGCTGACACGCTCAAGAACGTCGTCCTTGCCGTCACGCTGCCCACGGGTGAGCGCCAGATCGTGGTCATCGGTGTTCCCGGCGACCGCGGAGTGGACCTCAAGCGTGTGGAAGCAAACATCGGCTTGCACCTGCCCATCGCCGGCGAAATCGGCCTGGAAGCAGCCAACGAAGAAGACCTCAAGAAGTTGCCGTGGCTGGTCAAGGGCTACATTGGACCCGGCTTGTCCCTCGACGAGCCGGTTCTGGGCCTTGAAGGTTCGTCCAAGGTTCTCTTCCTTGTGGATCCCCGCGTTGTCTCCGGCACCAGCTGGGTGACAGGGGCCAACGCTGAGGGCAAGCACGTCTTCGGCTTGGTGGCAGGCCGCGACTTCGCGTGGGACGGCGTGATCGAGAGCACCGATGTGCGTGCGGGCGACCCCGCCCCGGACGGCTCAGGACCGCTGGAAACTGCACGAGGCATTGAAATGGGCCACATTTTCCAGCTCGGCCGCAAGTACGCTGAAGCCCTGGATCTGAAGGTCCTGGACCAGAATGGCAAGCAGCAGGTTGTCACCATGGGCTCCTACGGCGTGGGCGTGACGCGTGCCGTCGCAGCGTTGGCTGAAGCAAACCACGACGACCGTGGCCTCGTGTGGCCGCGCTCCGTGGCCCCTGCAGATGTCCACGTGGTGGCAGTCGGCCGTGGCGACGAGATCTTCGAAGCCGCTGAAAGGCTCTCCGCTGAGCTCGAAGCCGCCGGCCTGGACGTCATTTTCGATGACCGTCCCAAGGTCTCTCCCGGCGTGAAGTTCGGCGATGCGGAACTGGTGGGCGTACCGACCATCCTGGCCGTTGGCCGCGGACTGGTGGACGGTGTCGTCGAGATCAAGGACCGCCGCAGCGGCGAAGCCGAGAACATTGCGGTGGACAAAGCCGTGGATTACGTGGTCAACGCTGTACGAACCCGGTGATTTCCGGCTTCGAATCGATCCAGCTCACCACTCTCATCCTGATTGTGGTGGCTGGATTTGCAGCCGGCTGGGTTGATGCCGTCGTAGGGGGCGGGGGACTGATTCAGCTCCCCGCCCTGCTGCTGGTACCGGGCATCACTCCGGTGCAGGCCTTGGCAACCAACAAGATGGGCTCCATCTTCGGGACCACCACCAGCGCCGTGACCTACTACCGCCGCGTTGGACCGGATCTGAAGACCGCTATTCCCATGGCGGTGATCGCCCTGGCCGGCAGTTTCGGCGGAGCCATTCTTGCTGCGTCTCTTCCAGCCAGTGTTTTCAAGCCGATCATTGTGGTGGCGTTGATCGCCGTCGCCGTGTTCACCGCACTGCGTCCCGGTGCCGGCGAACTGACCGCGCTGCGCCACGACGGTCACAAACACTATGTGGTGGCATGCCTCATCGGCGCCGTCATTGGCTTTTACGACGGTTTGATTGGGCCTGGCACCGGCTCGTTCCTGGTGATCGCACTCGTGTCGGCCATGGGCTATGCCTTCCTTGAGGCCAGCGCCAAGGCGAAGATCGTCAACATGGCCACCAACGCCGGAGCTTTGATCTTCTTCCTGCCGCACGGGTCACTTCTGTGGGGCGTGGGACTGGTTCTCGGACTGGCAAACATGGCAGGCGGCTATCTTGGGGCCCGCACTGCCGTGGCCAAGGGGAGCGGCTTTGTGCGCATCGTTTTCCTGCTGGTGGTGGCCGCCTTGATCATCAAGCTCGGCGTGGATGTCTGGAACGAGAACTTCGCAGCGTAGGGCTGCCGCAGCCGGTTTCAGATGAAGCTGCCGTTGGCGTTGGCGAGGGTCCTCAAACCGCGGACGACGGCGTGAGGCACCAAGGCGCTCGACGCCGGGTTGGCAGGGGAAGCCTCGTTCGTCACGCGGATGTCGAAGGTGCCCAGGGAAGTCTCCGCTGTGACATGGTGGGACGTCTGCCGGGCTGCAGGGTCCGCGATCAATACAGCCTCCACCACACCCCAATCGCCCGCGGCGAGGGCCAACGCGGACACCACGTTGGTGGATTTGGGGAAAGCCTTGATCAGTTCGGCCGGTCCACCCCGCAGTAACTCCACGGGGTGGACAGCGGTGAGAAGTCGATCCTTCGTTTCGCCATCCATCCATGGCTGGATCAACGCAGCAGGAAGCTTTCGCGATTCCACGGTGATGCGGTGAATGGTGCCACCTGCGCAGGCAGCGGTGATCGCGTCCAGTCCACCCAACGCCCCGGTTGTCAGGTGCGTCCGGCCGGGACCGTCGTCGAGCAGCGTTTTCCGTAGGGACGCATCACACAGCGCCCCTATCGAGGTGACCAGCAGATCCTTCCCGGCCGAAACAACCCGGGGACCGAACTCGGCAATTGATCCAACGCCGGCGCACTCCACCACCACATCAGCGATGTCCAGGGCTTCTTCGAAGCTGAAACCTGTCCCTGCGTCGCCGTGGGGAACCACACCGGTGAGTTCTACTCCCGGGGCGGCCCCGGCGTCGAGCAGTTCGGCCACCCGCGATCCAATGGCGCCGGAACCGATCATTGCGACCTTCAGGGTCATGGTGTCAGGCCCCTTCGCCAGGGTCGGGGAGATCATGTGCCCGCGGCAGGGAGTCCAGTGTGCTGCCGGCCAGGGTGCTGGCAACCCAGAGGGAACGGGCAAGGTCACCGGCGTGCCGGGGTTTCGCGGCGTACCACAAGGCGTTCTGCACCTCCCGGGCGATGCTCCATTGCCGGGCAATCTCAGGATCCAATCCGGCGGCACGGCTAAAGTCATGGCAGCGCTCCAGCAGCGCGGCCTCCGGATCCGTCCGTGGAAGATCGTGGATGCGGTTCCATAGGATGGGGGCCACCGCGAACTCAGCCTCGCCGATCTGTGGCTGTGGATCGATGGCCAGATAGTCGCCGCGGAGGGACGGTTTTTTGGCGTCGGGGGTGGCAAGAATGTTCATGAAGTGAAGATCCGTGTGCACCAGGACATCTGTTCCGGAGCGGCGCCCTACGGCCCCGCGCGTCTGGCACACCTCCAGTGCCGCTTCCAGCAACCACCTGGGGAAGGGGCGATCCAGATGGTCCCATTCGGCTGGCAGTTCGTCGCTCCACCGCTCGGCGGTGGCGGCAACATGGTCCAAAGCCCGCCATTCTCCCCGGAGGTCCGGCTGGATGGAGAGCTTGCGCATGATGTCCCCCCACGCGTCCCTGGCTTCATCCAGAGGGGCGTCCTGAAGCCAGCGGGAGGCATCCAGGCGTTCAAGCAGCATGGAGCAACTTGCGTCATCCGAGGCGAGAAGCCGGACGGCGCCGTGACCGTTCCACAGAGCCAGTGCGTAGCGCTCCACCAGTGCTTCTTCGTGGGGAAATGCAATCTTCAAGGCAGCGGGGGTATCACCCTGAACGACGGGCACCACCAGGGCTCCATGGCCGTTCCAAGGCTCGCCGCCTGGCGCCAGGTCCACGGAAAGCTCCCAACGCTCCAACGCCTCAGAGATGAGCCCCGGGAGGCTTGCCAGCCAATCCCTGCCCGCCGAGTCGCGGTTGTACCGGGCGTGGAGGTCGCCCGGGATGGGAATCATCGCGTGAAGGGTCACGCCAACAGCCTAACTCTGCCTCGCCATGCGCCCCTTAGAAAACGCCGCTGGCCCCCAACAGGGTTCCCATCAAGAAGGTGGCGGCCAGGGCCAAAGCCCCGCCGAGCACTACCCTGACCGCGGCGCGGAAGCGGGAAGCACCGCCGATCCAGGCACCCACTGCACCGGTGATCGCCAGAGCCAGCAAGACTGCTACGAACGTCAGGGGAACCCGCATCCCGGGTGGAGGCAGCAGCATGGCCAGCATGGGGAGAGCAGCACCCAAAGTGAAGGCTGTGGCGGAAGCCCAGGCTGCGCTCCAGGGGCTGACGATGTCATCTTGCTGGATATTGAGCTCGGCTGAGAGGTGGGCAGCCAAGGCGTCGTGTTCGGTCAGTTCCTGTGCCACTGTCCGGGCCGTCTTTGCGCTGAGCCCTTTGGACTCGTAGATGGCGGCCAACTCCTCAAGTTCATCTTCGGGTTGCTCCGCCAGTTCACGCTTTTCCTTGTCAATCAGCGCTTTTTGGGTGTCGCTCTGGCTGCTGACGGATACGTACTCGCCCAAAGCCATGGATATGGCGCCACCCACCAGGCCTGCGGTGCCGGCAGAGAGAATAACGCCGGTGTTGGTGGTGGCACCGGCCACACCCACCAGGATCGCAGCGACGGAAACGATGCCGTCATTGGCGCCCAGGACGCCGGCCCGCAACCAGTTCAACCGATGTGCCAGATCGTCCCGGTGGGGTTCGTTTTCATGCGTGGTGGCAGTTTCCGTGGAAGCCATGCATCAAGCCAAGCACCGGCAGGCGGTCCTGACCAGCATGGATAGGCTCGCCTATCCGCCCTGGAAAGCGCCAGTGGAGGAGGCCGTGGAAGCGCCAGTCGAAGCGACAGTTGAAGTGGGCGTCGGCAGCGAAGGGAGCTCCCCGGCGTCGAGCATGAGTCCAGGCAGCGGAGGCAGCGGCGCTCCCCAGGCCATGCTCCTGCGGGCAGCGGCCACAAGGCCGTCAACGGCCCAAACACGCGTCTCGTCCGTGGACAAGGCAACAAGGTCACCGAATCGGGGCAGGGAGGCAAGTTCAACGGAACCAAGGAATGTTGCCGGATCCTGGGCAAGCTGTTCCGGTACCCGGTAGCCCGCCTCGCTCGTGGGTGCGTCTGCGCAGTTGGCGCTGGTGAGTGATTCTGCCTGCTGGAGCAACGCCTCGTGAACTTGCAAATGCTTGGCAGCGGCCACCGACTTCGTCTCATCCAGCCGCTTCAGGGCCACTTGGTAAACGTAGATCGCTTCCTGCTGCGAGCGAACCACCGCAGCCAGAGCGGTGTCGGTGGTAGCGGAGGTCGGTTCCGGGGTGGGGATGGCTGAGGGGCAGGAGACTGCCAAAGGTGTTGGCGCAGGAGCCCTGGTTTCCAAGACCGTTGTCTGATCCGGCAGCGGAAGCTGCCACTCCGCAGCCAGCTTTTCGGCCTGAAGCACCTGTGCGGATCCGACGGCGGCAAGCAGGCGGGCCATCCCGCCGTCGGCCGTGCGGGCATCAGCCAGGCGCTTCCAGCCACTGCCGGCCAACCCGGTCAGGAAAGAGCCGCGGCCGCTCGGTGCCGTTGCGGCCGTGGCCGAAGTGCCGGATGGGGTGGCGCTGGATGTCTCGCTTGATGTTGCGCCGTTGGGGTCGAATAGCGCTTGAGCGTGGGTTGTCAGCAAAGTCACAGCAGTGCCCAGTGCCGGCCTTCCGGCCTCGGGAGCCGCGGACTCTGCCAGCGTGGTGGCCGATTCCCGGAGCAGCAGCGTGTCCTCCAACGCCGTCAAGCGCGCAGTTTCGGAGAACGAGACGGCCGGGGGAGTACCGGAATCACGCGGAATAAGCACCATTCCGGTGCCGGCAACAAGCAGTGCCACCACCGTAACCAGTAAAACCCGGCCCCAAGGTGGTGTTCGTCGTTTTTCGCTTGTCTCCCCGTTCACAACAGACCATGGTGTCACGTGGACGGGGAAGTCCGTGCACCATGTTCCCGGGAAAATCGTTAGGCTAGTAGTCACAACAACATCTATCGGGAGGCGGCGGGCAACGTGAGTGACTCGGAAGCCACGACTTCAACAGACCGTTCTGAATCGAACTCAACGGCCACCATCCACAACCCGGAAGAGAGCAGGCTCAAAGCGCTGCTCGAACCGGCCGTCCTTGCCAGCAGGCTCTACCTCGAGGATGTTTCCATCCACGTTGCCGGTTCACACCGCACGGTCCACGTCGTGGTGGACCTTCCTCAGGAAGAGACCGGAGGCGTCAGCCTGGACGCTATCGCGGACGTCTCACGTGGACTGTCCGATATTTTGGACAACGATCCCCATGACGACGGTCGCCCCTATGACCTCGAGGTTTCTTCCCCGGGAGTAAGCCGCCCCTTGACCGAACCGCGTCACTGGCACCGCGCCCGCGGCCGCATGGTCAGGGTCAACGTCATTCAGGGCGACAACCTCCTGGGGCGTATTGCCTCTGTGGGTGACGACGCCGTGACCCTCATCCCTGAGCATGAGGTCAAGAAGGGCATGAAGCCCAAGCAAGGCGAACCCATCACTATTCCTTTCGACAGGATCCGCCAAGGAAAAGTCGAGATTGAATTCAGCCACCTCCATGAGGCTGCGCTGGAAGACGAGCACAACGGACCTTCCGAGGAGGCCTAATGGATATTGACATGAGCGCACTGAGACTCCTGGAGCGTGAGCGTGAAATCCCGCTGGATCTCCTGATTCCCACCATCGAGCAAGCACTGCTGGTGGCGTACCACAAGACGCCCGGCGCCTTCGAAAAGGCCCGTGCCGAGTTGGACCGCAAGAGCGGCCACGTGACCATTTGGGCTACGGAAATCGACGACGACGGCGAGCCCATCGGCGAGTTCGAGGACACCCCGGCCGGTTTCGGCCGCATCGCTGCCAGCACAGCACGCCAGATTATTCTGCAGCGCCTTCGCGATGTGGAAGACGACAACGTGCTGGGCGAATTCAAGGGCCGTGAAGGCGAGCTCGTGGCCGGCATGATCCAGCAGGGCAACAACCCGCACATGATTCAGGTCAACCTCGGAGCTGTGGAAGCATTGCTGCCGCCGCCCGAGCAGGTTCCCGGTGAGAAGTACCTCCACGGAAGCCGCTTGCGTGCCTTCGTGGTGGACGTGCACCGCGGCGCCAAGGGTCCCTCCATCACCTTGTCCCGTTCCCACCCCGGCCTGGTCCGCAAGCTGTTCGAAATGGAAGTTCCGGAAATTGCGGATCACTCGGTGGAGATCGTGGCACTGGCCCGCGAAGCCGGTCACCGTACCAAGATCGCGGTCAAGGCCAACATTCCCGGCGTCAACGCAAAGGGTGCGTGCATCGGCGAGATGGGTTCCCGTGTGCGGGCAGTCATGACCGAACTCAACGACGAAAAGATCGACATCGTTGACTTCAGCGAGGACCCCGCCACCTTCATCGCCAACTCGTTGTCGCCGTCGCGAGTGAATTCCGTCACTATCACGGACGAATCAACCCGCTCCGCCCGCGTCGTGGTGCCCGATTACCAGCTTTCGCTGGCGATCGGCAAAGAGGGCCAGAACGCTCGGCTCGCAGCCAAGCTGACCGGTTGGCGCATCGATATCGTCTCGGATGCCGCTCCGGCCAAGACGGATTAGCGGTTGAACTGGCGGCCCGTGCCGCCGGTTCCGCGCCGCGCTGGCGGCGTCCTTGGTTTCGGGAGACCGGCGCCGGGGGGCTAGACTAGATGGAACCGGGCTTACGTCCGGTATCCGCGCGCTTTGGCGTGCCTCAGCTGCATGCGCAGGACCGGGGCCCGTCGGGTGCCAGTAGCGTAAGGCAGGTTGGACACGTCGTGGCTGAACTGCTTGAACACGGCCATGGGCCTGTTCGCACGTGCATCGGATGCCGGAAGCAAGGCTCCCGGTCCGAGCTTGTCCGGCTGGTCGCCCAAGGCAGCGGTTCGTCCGCTGTTCTGGTGGATGAACGACGCCGGATGGCCGGCAGGGGTGCGTGGCTGCACCCCAGCGAAAAGTGCTTGGCATTGGCGATCAAGCGGCGAGCTTTTGGAAGGGCCCTGGCGGGTGCTTCCGACACAGACGCCGTGGAACGATTCCTGAAGCCAGGCACGCCACTTGCGGAGGCCCAGGCCGCCGCAGGAAAACCGTCCAAACCTGAAAGCGGGTCAGAAAACTGATGGAAACCCGATGAGTTCCCAGCGATGAGTGCGTAACGATGACAACTTTGTTGCGCTCTGCAATGGGCCTTTCAATCGCGCAAGCGGCGAAGGCCCGCAGTAAGAAGTAGACGGTTCGTGCCTGGCTCGGTGCGGACCGAGACAGGAGAAATGTGGCCAAGGTCCGCGTACATGAGCTCGCCAAAGAGCTCGGTATTACTTCCAAAGATGCAGTAACCAAACTGCAGGAATTGGGCGAATTCGTTCGCTCCGCCTCGTCAACAATTGAGGCCCCCGTCGTGAAGAAGCTTCGCGACGCCTACCCGGGTGCCGGCGCTGCCAAGGCCGCCGCTCCCGCAGCAGCTCCGGCGGCGAACCGCCCCGCAGCATCCCGTCCGGCCGCTCCGGCACCGGGACCTGCAGCTCCGAAGGCCCCGGCCCCGGCACCTGCAGCCCCCGCTCCGGCAGCTCCGGCAGCCGCTGCTCCGGCAGCACCGTCAGCACCTGCCCCGGCAGCCCCCGCAGCTCCGGCTGCATCCACTCCGGTTTCGGCCAAGCCCGGCGCACGTCCTGCTCCCAAGGCAGAGACTCCGGCTCCGGCACGCCAAGGTGGCCAGGCTCCGCGTCCCGGTGGTCCCCGTCCGGGTAACAACCCGTTTGCCACGTCCCAGGGAATGCCCCGTGGCCGTGGTGGCGACGGAGATCGTCCGCCGCGTCCGGGCAATAACCCGTTTGCACCGTCCCAGGGCATGCCCCGAGGCGAACGCCGCAATGATGGCGAACGCACCGGCGGTCCGCGTCCCGCGGCCGGTGCCGGTGGACCCCGTCCCGCAGCTGGTACCGGTGGTCCCCGTCCGGGCGCTCCGCGTCCCGGTGCACCCCGTCCGGGCGCACCGCGTCCCGCTGGCGGTCCCGGTGCAGGAAACCGTCCTACTCCGGGCATGATGCCCAACCGCACTGAGCGTCCGGCTCCCGGTGGCGCAGGCCGTCCGGGTGGCGCAGGCCGTCCCGGTGGCGGACCCGGTCGTCCCGGTGGCGCACCTGGTGCAGGTACCGGTGGCGGCGCTCCCGCCGGCGGTGGCTTCGGCAAGGGTGGCCGCGGTCGCGGTGGCACCCAGGGTGCCTTCGGTAAGGGCGGCGCCGGTCGCGGCAAGCAGCGCAAGTCGAAGCGTGCAAAGCGCCAGGAACTGGAGCAGATGAGTGCTCCGTCGCTGGGCGGCGTATCGGTACCCCGCGGTGATGGCGAGACCATCATCCGCCTGCGTCGTGGCTCGTCCATCACGGACTTTGCCGAGAAGATCGATGCAAACCCCGCGTCGCTGGTGACCGTGCTGTTCCACCTCGGTGAAATGGCAACGGCAACGCAGTCCCTCGACGAAGACACCTTTGGCCTGCTTGGCGCCGAACTTGGCTACAAGCTCCAGGTTGTTTCCCCTGAGGATGAAGAGCGCGAGCTGCTGGATCAGTTCGACATCAACATCCAGGACGAACTCGACGCCGAAGGTGACGACGTTCTCGAGGCACGCGCACCGGTTGTTACCGTCATGGGTCACGTTGACCATGGTAAGACCCGCCTGTTGGACGCCATCCGTAACTCGAACGTTGTGGCCGGCGAGCACGGTGGCATCACCCAGCACATCGGTGCTTACCAGATCAGCCACGTCCACGAGGGCACGGCCCGCGACATCACCTTCATTGACACCCCCGGTCACGAGGCCTTCACGGCCATGCGTGCACGTGGTGCCAAGGTCACTGACATCGCGATCCTGGTTGTTGCAGCCGACGACGGCGTTATGCCGCAGACGGTGGAAGCACTCAACCACGCCCAGGCAGCCAACGTGCCGATCGTCGTCGCAGTGAACAAGATCGACAAGGAAGGCGCCAACCCTGACAAGGTCAAGGGCCAGCTGACCGAGTACGGCCTGGTTCCGGAAGAATACGGTGGCGACACCATGTTCGTTGAGGTCTCTGCCCGCCAGAACCTGAACATCGACGAACTGATCGACGCCGTCCTGCTGACGGCCGATGCCGCCCTGGACCTGCGCGCCAACCCGGACAAGGACGCTCGAGGCATTGCCATCGAAGCGAACCTGGACAAGGGCCGCGGTGCAGTTGCCACCGTCCTGGTTCAGTCCGGAACCTTGGCAGTGGGCGACACGATCGTGGCCGGTACGGCTCACGGCCGCGTCCGCGCCATGTTCGACGAGAACGGCGAGGCACTCGATGTCGCACTGCCGTCCCGCCCGGTTCAGGTCCTCGGCCTGTCCAACGTGCCGCGTGCAGGTGACACCTTCCTGGTAACACCTGACGAGCGTACGGCCCGCCAGATCGCTGAGAAGCGTGAAGCTGCCGACCGCAACGCCGCACTGGCCAAGCGCCGCAAGCGCATCAGCCTGGAAGACTTTGACCAGGCCGTTGCCGAAGGCAAGATCGACACCCTCAACCTCATCCTCAAGGGTGACGTATCCGGTGCTGTGGAAGCCCTCGAAGACGCCTTGCTCAAGATCGACGTCGGAGACGACGACGTTCAGCTTCGTGTCATCCACCGCGGTGTGGGTGCCATCACGCAGAACGACGTCAACCTGGCCACGGTTGACAACGCCATCATCATTGGCTTCAACGTCAAGCCGGCCGAGCGTGTTGCTGAACTGGCCGATCGTGAAGGCGTGGACATGCGCTTCTACTCGGTCATCTACGCAGCAATCGATGACATCGAGATGGCTCTCAAGGGCATGCTCAAGCCGGAATACGAAGAGGTCCAACTCGGTACCGCCGAGGTCCGCGAAGTCTTCCGTTCTTCCAAGTTCGGAAACATCGCCGGCTCGATCGTCCGCACGGGCATCATCCGCCGTAACTCCAAGGCACGTGTCAGCCGCGACGGCAAGGTCATCGGTGACAACCTCACCGTTGAGACGCTCAAGCGCTTCAAGGATGACGCCACTGAAGTCCGCACCGACTTCGAGTGTGGTATCGGTCTTGGCTCCTTCAATGACATCACTGAAGGCGACATCATCGAGACCTTCGAAATGCGCGAAAAGCCGCGCAGCTAGGTTCCGTTTGGGACGGGTCCGTCGGGTAACCCCGGCGGACCCGTTCCGTTCCCTTTTCTACTTTCCAGGAGGAAGTCATGGCTGATCCCGCACGCGCTGCCAAGCTGGCACAGCGGATAAAGGTGGTTGTTGCTGAGGCCCTCGGACGCCGGGTCAAGGATCCGCGCGTCGAGTCCATCACGGTCACCGACGCCCGCGTCACCAACGACCTTCAGCACGCCACCATCTACTACACCGTTTTCGGTGACGATGTAGCCCAGGCAGATGCTGCCAGGGCATTGGAGAAGGCCAAGGGTGTGCTGCGGCAGGAAGTCGGCCGCAACATCACCGTTCGCCTCACTCCCACCCTCGAGTTCGTGGCTGACCAGATCCCGGTCAATGCCTCCAACCTTGAGGAGCTGCTCCGTGAAGCCAAGCGTCGCGACGCAGAGGTAGCCGCTCTGGCCGCCAGCGCCAAGCACGCAGGCGAAGCAGACCCCTACAAGGGCGATGCCCCGGAGGACATCGACGAGGACGACTTCGACGAAGAGGACACCGACCTCTCCGGCGACAACGAGCTCGACGAAGACGCCAACCGCTAAAACTTCAGAGTTTTTGTACAGCTCATGCCCTTAAGAAGCCTTCTTAGGGGCATTAGCTGTACTCAAACTCGCTATGATCGGGAGCATGTCGGCGCACAGTGCTCAGCAACGTGAGGAATACCTGAACCTGGCCATCAAGCTGGCCGTTCAGAACGTTTCCGACGGCGGCGGCCCTTTCGGCGCCGTGGTGGTCACCCCGGACGGAACTGTCCATGAGGGAGTGAACCGGGTGACGCGGGACCACGATCCCACAGCGCATGCCGAAGTGGTGGCGATTCGTCGTGCCGCGGCTGCCACCAAGAGCTTCGACCTGTCGGGTTCCGTTCTTTACGCGAGTTGTGAGCCGTGCCCGCTCTGCTTGTCCGCCACGCTCTGGGCCAGGATCGGGCGCGTCTACTTCGCGGCAGACCGGCATGGTGCGGCAAGGGCCGGCTTCGACGACGCCGTGTTCCATGAGTACTTCGCAGGCGCCAGGCCGGAACTACTGCCAGTGGAGCATGCCGCGTTGGCCGCCTCAGATGAACCCTTCGAGGCGTGGCGCAACCACACCCACCGGACGGCGTACTAAGGACCCGCGAAAACTAGAGCTTTGCTGGGAGGCGGTTGACGCCGTCGAGCAGGTCTTGCTGGCCACCGCAGAGGGCGATCCTGATCCATCCCTCGCCAATCGACCCAAACGCCGTGCCCGGCGCGAACGACACGCCCGATTCCGCCAGGAATTTACGCACCCAGGTCCGTACGTCCCCGCCGCTCACATGCGAGACGTCGGCCCACAAATAGAACGCTCCTTGAGCTCCCAGGAACCGGATTCCCTTTTCGGTCAGCACCGCTGATGCTGCGTCCCTGTTGCTTCGGTAGTGATCGCGCGCTTGGGACACGTAGTCCTGTGGGCCTGTCAGCGCCGCCAGGGCGGCGTACTGCGAAGGCGACGCTACGCAGGACACGATTGATTCCATCACGTTGTTCATCTTCTGTTCCAACCCCGGCGGGCAGATCAGGGCACCGATCCGCAGGCCTGTGAGTCCGTAGGTCTTGGACAGCGTCAGGGACGTGAAGACCCGGGCTTCACCGGGGACTTCGCTGTCGAACCGGGCGGGACTGACATGGGGGACATCGAACGTGAAGGCTTCATAGCACTCGTCCGAGATGATCCAGAGGTCGTGCCGGACTGCCAGCTCCACCAGCTCCCGGGTGGCCTTTTCACTGATCACGGCACCCAGAGGATTGGACGGGGAGTTCACCACGATCACGCGGGTCCGGTCCGTAATGAGGGCCTCAATGTCCTCAATATGCGGCTGGAAGTCGTTCTGCGGATACAGCGGGTACTGCACAGGTACGGCGTGCAGCAGCCGGCTGGTCATGACGAATGTGGGGTAACCGGGGTTGGGAATGAGAATCTCATCGCCGGGGGAGAGGAGGAGGCTCATGGCAAAGTGCAGTCCCTGCTGGGCGCCGTCCACTACATAGACGCGCTCCGCGCCGATCTGCACCCCCTGCTGTGCTCGGAAGCGAGCGGCAAAGGCTTCGCGGAGCGCAGGAATCCCGGCATTGGGTGTGTAGTTGGTCTCATCCCTGTCAAGGCAGGCGATGCCGGCGTCCAGGATGTGCCGCGGGAGGGCAAAGCCGGGTTCGCCGATGCTGAGGACGATCGATCCGGGGGTCGCCCAGGCGGCCTCGGTGATTTCGCGGATCTGGTTCACGGGGACGTCACGGACATGTGCGGCAAGCTCAGGCATGGGAGCCATCCTAGCCACCCATATACTGGTAAGCGTGCTTTCTGGACTGGTAATCGTTGACAAACCGCAGGGATGGACCAGCCATGATGTGGTTGGCCGGATGCGGCGGCTGGCTGGTACCCGGAAAGTGGGCCACGCGGGAACGCTGGATCCCATGGCCACCGGCGTGCTGGTGCTGGGGATTAATAAGGCAACGCGCCTGCTGACCTACATCGTGGGCACGTCCAAGACCTACACCGCCACCATCAGGTTGGGCGAGACCACCATCACCGACGACGCCGAAGGTGAGGTCACCGAAGCCCGTAGCGCCGCTGAGGTTACGGACCACGCCGTCACTGCCGGCGTAGCCGCGCTGACCGGGCCCATTCAGCAGGTCCCCAGCAGCGTGAGCGCCATCAAAGTCAACGGCGAACGCTCCTACGCCCGCGTCCGCTCTGGTGAAGAGGTCAAGCTCGCGGCCCGCCCGGTCACCATCCACCGCTTTGATATCCACTCCATCACCAGGATCGACGGCGGCAGGGTAATTGACGTCGACGTCACCGTGGAATGTTCGTCCGGCACGTATATCCGGGCCTTGGCACGGGACCTGGGCAACGCGCTCGACGTCGGGGGACACCTGACAGCCCTGCGCAGGACCCACGTTGGCCCTTATTCCCTTGATCAGGCCCGCACACTGGAAGAACTGGCAGAAGAGCTCGAGGTTCTGGACATGTCCTTGGCGGCACGCTCCCTGATGCCCAACCGGGAACTAAGCGAGGACGAAACCACAGAGATCTCCTTCGGCCGCCGGATCGCTGCCGGACCGGGAGCAGGAACCCCGAACGCCGCCACGGCAGAGAATCCCGCCGCAGCGTTCGCGCCGTCGGGGGAGCTCGTGGCACTGTTGGCAGATACCGGCAGTTTTGCAAAACCCGTGCTGGTCTTTGCGCCTGGAACCGGGACGGGTCAGGCGAAATAGGCATGGACGGATACTTTTACGCCATCCTCATCGTCGGATTGGTGTCCACCATCATGTGCATCGTGGCCGGTTTGATGAAGAAAGCCCCTAACGACCCCACCATCTTCTCGGTACTCGCTGTTGAACTGGCCCTGGTGGTGTACCTGGTGGGCTCGATCGTCCGGGTGGCCATGGGTGAACAGATGGCAGGTGAAGCCTGGGAGTTCTGGGGCTACCTCATTGTTGCCATGATGATCCCGTTAGGGGCCGTCTATTGGGCCATCCTTGAACGAACCCACTGGAGTAACTTCGTCCTTGCCGCGGTAGGCGTTACGGCGCTGGTGATGGCCGCCCGCATGAATCAGATCTGGTACTGACCTTGAAAGAAGAACACAACGTGACTGGAACCGAGACCAACCCGGCTAACCGGCAGCCGCAGCCCAAGGACACCCGGAACACCGGTCCTGGACGCTTGCTGATTGCGGTCTACGCCATCTTCGCGTTGTCGGCGACGGCACGTGCCGGGTACCAGATCGCCACCAAGTTCGCCGAAGCGCCGTTGGCACACATCCTCTCGGCCTTCGCCGCCGTCGTCTATATCGTGGCCACCATTTCGCTGGCGAAGCCCGGCCGGACCTGGTTCAAGGTTTCCGTGGCCGCTGTGCTCACTGAGCTTGTTGGTGTGCTGGTGGTAGGAGCGATCAGCCTCTTTGATCCCGTTGCGTTCCCGCACGACACTGTGTGGTCCCTGTTCGGACGCGGTTACGGCTTTGTCCCGTTGGTCCTGCCGGTCCTGGGCCTTCTGTGGCTCAACAAGCGCCGACCGTCCTGAGTCAAACACCCTAGCGGGTAACCTTAGAATGTTCCGGTGCCGGGAGGTTGCCGGGCGGAACGAACATCTGCAGTAAAAGGCGAGGTTGATGGTCCACATCTGGAACGATCCCACTGAAGTCCCCAAGGACTTCGGACCTACTGTCGTTACCATCGGGAACTTTGACGGTGTCCACCGGGGCCATCAGCACGTCCTGGCGCAAGTGACCGGCACGGCCAAGCGGCACAACATCCCGTCGGTGGCCGTGACCTTCGATCCCCATCCCGCCCAGGTGCACAGGCCGGATTCTGCTCCGGAGCTGATCATGGGGCTTCAGGACAAGCTCGAAGCGCTCGGCCACACCGGAGTGGATGCCGTGCTGGTGATGAAGTACACCCTGGACCTCGCCGCGATGACCCCGCTGGAGTTTGTCCGTGAAATTCTCGTTGAGGGTCTGCACGCCGCGCACCTCGTAGTAGGTCACGACCTCCGCTTCGGCGCGGGCAATTCAGGCGACGTCGTCACCATGCAGGAGCTGGGCGCTCAGCTCGACTTCGGGGTGCAGGTTGTCAACGAATACGGTGCGGGAGGCTTCCCCGTCCACGACGACGGCGACACCGACCGCCGCTGTTCCTCCACCTGGGTGCGGGAGGCCTTGAGTGAAGGCGACGTGGTGACTGCTGCTGCAGTATTGGGCCGCCCCCACAGGATGCGTGGGGAAGTGGTGCACGGAGCTGCCCGCGGGCGGGATCTCGGCTTCCCCACAGCGAACCTTTCCCACGATTCCACCGGATATGTGCCGGCGGATGGCATTTATGCGGGGTGGCTGATCGATCAGGCCGGCACGCGCTGGCCCGCCGCCATTTCCGTTGGTTCCAACCCCACCTTTGACGGCGTCAGCCGGCAGGTGGAGGCCCACGTGATCGATCGCCCCGAAGAGAACGTGGAAGACTTCGACCTCTACGGGCAAAACGTTGCCGTCGAATTTACGCAGCGGCTTCGTGGCATGGTGGCCTACCGTGGGCCGGAGGCGTTGGTCGAACAAATGTGCCTGGACGTAGCCCAAGCGCACGAGCTGTTGACCCGGCGCCAGGGGCATTTCGACAACACTGCTGACGTGCCGGTAAACTGATAACTGGATCCGGCTGCAGTCCGTGGCGGCTGGACCTGTTTTTGTGTGCGGCAACGCACCAAAGGCAACCCGGCAGCGAGGCGCTGCACCGGGAGGCACGGCACAACTCTAGGAGTTCACGTGGCACTTGACGCCGCTGTAAAGCAGTCCATCATCAAGGAATACGCAACCTCTGAAGGCGACACCGGTTCGCCCGAGGTTCAGGTTGCAGTCCTGACTCAGCGGATCAAGGATCTGACTGAGCACATGAAGGAGCACAAGCACGACTTCCACACCCAGCGCGGTCTGCTGGCCATGGTTGGTCGTCGCAAGCGCATGCTTTCCTACCTGAAGAACACTGACATCGCCCGCTACCGTGCGCTCATCGAGCGTCTCGGCCTGCGCCGCTAGTCTGCCTTTAGGGGCGGCCCGCTCCTTTCCGGAACGGGCCGCCTTCTTCACCAACAACTAAAAACAGGAATCAACCGCATCGCGCATTCGCGGTCCTCGGTAGTGATTCCCGGGAGAACCATCTGTGATGATGGCGCCCGTGGATCTCGATCGATGACCGGGTGTAGTACAGGCCAGGAAAAAAGAAGAGGCCTGGGTTGATGTGGCGGACTTCCGCTAACAGAAACGGAGGTGACTCTCTATGGAGGGTCCCGAAATCCAGTTCTCCGAAGCCATTATTGACAACGGACGTTTCGGCAAGCGAGTCATTCGCTTCGAAACCGGCCGTCTTGCCAAGCAGGCAGCCGGCGCGTCGATGGTTTACATCGACGAAGACACCGCACTGCTCTCGGCAACCACCGCAGGCAAGCAGCCGCGCGAAGGGTTCGACTTCTTCCCGCTGACGGTTGATGTTGAAGAGCGTATGTACGCTGCCGGCCGTATCCCGGGTTCATTCTTCCGCCGTGAAGGCCGTCCCTCCACGGAAGCCATCCTGGCTTGCCGCCTGATGGACCGCCCGCTGCGCCCCGCCTTCGTGAAGGGCCTGCGCAACGAGGTCCAGATCGTCGTCACCGTTCTGGCGATCAACCCCGATGAGCTTTACGACGTCGTCGCCATCAACGCGTCCTCGATGTCCACGCAGCTTTCCGGCCTCCCGTTCTCCGGCCCGATCGGTGGCGTCCGCGTCGCCCTCATCGCCGACGAACAGGGCTCACAGTGGGTTGCTTTCCCCAAGCATTCCCAGCTTGAGAACGCCGTCTTCAACATGGTTGTAGCCGGCCGCATCACCGGTGACGACGTCGCCATCATGATGGTTGAAGCCGAAGCCACGGACAACTCCTGGAACCTCATCAAGGAACAGGGCGCCACGGCTCCCACCGAAGAAGTTGTTTCCGAGGGCCTCGAGGCTGCCAAGCCGTTCATCAAGGCACTCTGTGAAGCACAGGCAGACCTGGCAGCACGCGCCGCCAAGCCCACTGTCGAGTTCCCGGTATTCCTTGACTACCAGGACGACGTCTACGCCGCTGTTGAAGCCGCAGCTGCTGACAAGCTGGCAGCTGTCTTCCAGATCGCTGACAAGCAGGACCGCGACACCGCATCCGACGAGCTCAAGGACGAAGTCCTGGGCGCACTTGCCGGCCAGTTCGAAGGCCGCGAGAAGGAACTGTCCGCAGCGTTCCGCTCGGTCACCAAGCAGGTTGTGCGCCAGCGCATCCTGAAGGACCAGATCCGCATCGACGGCCGTGGCCTGACGGACATCCGCCAGCTCACCGCCGAGGTAGAGGTTCTTCCCCGCGTCCACGGTTCGGCCATCTTCGAGCGCGGCGAGACCCAGATCATGGGTGTCACCACGCTGAACATGCTCAAGATGGAGCAGCAGATCGACTCGTTGTCGCCGGTGACGCGCAAGCGCTACATGCACAACTACAACTTCCCGCCGTACTCCACCGGTGAGACCGGCCGCGTCGGTTCCCCGAAGCGCCGCGAAATCGGCCACGGTGCTCTCGCCGAGCGCGCCCTGGTTCCGGTTCTGCCTACCCGTGAAGAGTTCCCGTACGCCATCCGCCAGGTATCCGAGGCGCTCAGCTCCAACGGTTCCACGTCCATGGGTTCGGTCTGTGCTTCGACCCTTTCCATGCTCAACGCCGGTGTGCCGCTGAAGGCCGCTGTTGCCGGTATCGCCATGGGCTTGGTTTCCGACCAGGTTGACGGCCAGACCCGCTACGCAGCGCTGACCGACATCCTCGGCGCCGAAGACGCCTTCGGCGACATGGACTTCAAGGTTGCCGGTACGTCCGAGTTCGTTACGGCCATCCAGCTGGACACCAAGCTCGACGGCATCCCCGCTTCCGTGCTGGCAGCAGCACTTAAGCAGGCCCGCGAAGCCCGCCTCCACATCCTCGAGGTCATCAACGCAGCGATCGACACGCCGGATGAGCTCTCCGAGTTCGCCCCGCGCGTCATCGCCGTCAAGATCCCCGTGGACAAGATCGGCGAGGTCATTGGCCCCAAGGGCAAGATGATCAACCAGATCCAGGAAGACACGGGCGCGGACATCTCCATCGAAGATGACGGCACTGTCTACATCGGCGCCACCAACGGTCCGTCTGCCGACGCAGCACGTTCCGCCATCAACGCCATCGCCAACCCGCAGGTACCGGAAATCGGTGAGCGCTACCTGGGTACGGTCGTCAAGACCACTGCCTTCGGTGCTTTCGTTTCCCTCACCCCGGGCAAGGACGGCCTGCTGCACATCTCCGAACTCCGCAAGCTGGCCAACGGCAAGCGCGTGGACAACGTTGATGACGTCGTTTCCGTCGGCCAGAAGGTCCAGGTCGAGATCACCAAGATCGACGACCGCGGAAAGCTCTCCCTCTCCCCGGTTGTTGCCGAGGAAGAAGGCGCAGCCTCAGAGGACGCTCCGGCCGAGGCCGCTGAAGAGTCCGCAGAGTAGTCTGTAAGCATTACACCCGGTAGGGCCGGTGGGCTTGAAAGAGCTCCACCGGCCCTTCCGGCCTTAACCCTAAAACCTGAAAGGCCTTGATGACTGTCGTACCCTTGCCGCTGGTGCAAACCCTTCCCGGTGGCGAATTGATCCATGGTGCCGAGGGCGGTTCCGTCGTACGGCGCTCGGTCCTTCCCGGCGGCGTGCGCGTCCTGACCGAGGCTATGCCCGGCCAGCGTTCGGCCACCATTGGTTTCTGGGTGGCAGTGGGTTCGCGCGATGAAGCGGACGGCCAGCACGGTTCAACACACTTCCTTGAGCACCTGCTGTTCAAGGGCACCAAAAGGCGCACGGCCCTGGAGATCGCGTCCGCTTTTGACGAGGTGGGCGGCGAATCCAATGCGGCTACAGCCAAGGAAAGCACCTGCTACTTCGCCCGTGTCCTGGACACGGACCTCCCCATGGCCATTGATGTCATCGCCGACATGATCACGGGAGCGGTCCTTGACCCGGCCGAACTGGAGCAGGAACGCGACGTCATCCTTGAGGAAATCGCCATGGACAGCGACGACCCCACGGACGTCGCCCACGAGAAATTCGTAGCAGCGGTCCTCGGCGACCACCCGCTGGCACGCCCCATTGGCGGAACACCCGATGCCATCAAAGCAGTGGCAAGGGATTCAGTGTGGTCGCACTATCAGCGCTATTACCGCCCGGAGGAACTGGTCATCACCGCTGCCGGCGGGCTTGATCACGACGTCGTCTGCGAACTCGTGCTGGATGCCCTGAGGGCTGCCGGCTGGCAGCTCGATGCGGAAGCTGCGCCAGTAGACCGCCGGGGTACCGGACGCGCAGTCATCACGGGCACCTCGGGCCTGCATGTGGTCAAGCGTCCTGTGGAGCAAGCCAACATCATCATGGGTTGCCCCACGATCGTGGCTACCGACGACCGCCGCTTTGTCATGAGTGTGCTTAACGCCGTACTGGGCGGTGGCATGTCCTCGCGCCTGTTCCAGGAGATCCGTGAAAAGCGCGGGCTGGTGTACTCCACGTACTCGTTCACTGCAGCGTATGCGGACGCCGGGTACTTTGGGATGTACGCCGGATGCACGCCTTCCAAGGTCCGCCAGGTGTTGGAACTCCTGGGCCTTGAACTGGATAAGCTGGCCAAGGAAGGCATCACTGACGAAGAGCTCCGAAAAGCTGTGGGTCAGCTCAGCGGTGGCATTGTCCTTGCTCTTGAGGACACGGGCTCGCGGATGTCGCGGCTTGGCCGGGCGGAATTGGTGTCCGGGGAGTTCCAGGACATTGACGAGACCTTGGCCCGCATCAAGGCGGTTACGGTGGAGGACGTTCAAGACCTGGCCCGCGAACTCGCAGCGGCGCCCCGCACCATCACTGTTGTTGGTCCCTTCGAGGAAACCGAGACTTTCGGCCTTTAGGTTCCAGTCCGGAATCTCTGGACTCCCGCACTGTCAACAGGGCAGCATGATCTCACGATGATGCTGCCCTGACTACATTGGAGACCTGATGGATGTGCCCCCAGGCGGCCATGCCGCGGAGATGCTGCGGGAGTTCCTGGGCCATTGGCGGGGCATCACGGAGCTCGCCGCGTCACCGTGGGGACCTGCGCGGACTGCTGAGGCCGAAGCGGTGTTTACCAAGGCTGCGGGTGGATACGCAGTGGTTCAGAGTTACCGGCACCGCGAAGCCGACGGCACGCATTTCGAAGGCCATGGAATGTTCACCGTTGATCGGGACCATGGTGACACGCTGTGGTACTACGTTGACAGCCTGGGACGGCCGCCGGCCAGCCCGGTTCGCGGGACCTGGCATGCAGGTACGTTGACTCTGGACAGGAGAACTGCCGACGGCGTGGCCCGGCATTCGTTCCGGGTTGAGGACGACGTTCTGGTGCACACTGCAGACCTGAGGCTCGAAGGAACGGCCGGGTACAGCCCGTTGCTGAAGAGCGTGTTCAGGAAAGCCTGAGTTTCAGCCGCCGGCGAATGGCGGCAGGACGTCAATCACGTCATCGTTTCCCAGGGGAACCGTGCGATCCCGCACGGCCACCTCGTTGCGGAGGAAACTGCTGCGCGCCACGATCCTGGCGAGCGTCGGGGTACCTTCGGGAGGCACTGGACGTTCGACGGCGAGTGCCGCTTCCAGCAGCGCCTCAAGGCTGGTGCCTTCCGGCAGGACGTGACGTTCTTCTTCGACCCCGGCGGCCGCGCGCGCGGCAGCGAAGTAACGGACAAGCAAGGGCTCAGCCTCCGATTGCGCTCATGCTGCGGTCCGGCTGGACGAAGTCCGCTGCGCCGAGACCGGTGTGGTCCATGCCGTGGGCCTTGGGCTTGACCCACATGGCATCTTGCCACCGCGATGCCAGTTCGTCGTCCGTGGCGCCTCCACGAAGGAGTCCCAGGAGATCGAATTCTTCGCGGGAGAAAAGGCAGCTCATGATCTTGCCCTCCGCAGTGATGCGGGTGCGGCGACAATCGGAGCAGAACGGCTCCGTGACCGAGGCGATGATGCCGACTGTACCGAGGACCGGACCGGTGGCATCCCCTGTTGCCGTGTCACGGCGTCGTACTTCAAAGCGTTCGGCCGGGGCGCCGTCCCTCTCGCGGGGGTCCGTGCCCAGCACGAAGTCGCGGGAGAGCAGTTCTCGAATCTCGGCGGCCGTGATCATGTTTCGGCGCGTCCACCCGTGGTCTGCGTCCAGGGGCATTTGCTCGATGAAGCGGAGTTCGTAGCCACGGCCCAGTGCCCACGCCAGAAGATCCGGCGATTCGGCGTCGTTAATGCCGCGCATGAGTACCGCGTTCAGTTTCACCGGGCCCAACCCGGCTGCCCAAGCGGCATCGACGCCGGCCAGGACGCG
Organism: Paenarthrobacter sp. NPDC091711; assembly: GCF_044756605.1. Lineage (NCBI taxonomy): Bacteria > Bacillati > Actinomycetota > Actinomycetes > Micrococcales > Micrococcaceae > Paenarthrobacter > Paenarthrobacter sp. NPDC091711. The sequence goes on along the minus strand of NZ_JBIVTF010000015.1, from coordinate 78,023 downwards.
GTCCAGGAAGGGACGCCGGGTGAGTTTTGTGAAGGTCTCCTCGTGGAGGGAATCGAGCGAGACGTTGATCCGGGTGAGGCCGGCGGCCTTCAGGGCTGCAGCCTTCTTATCCAGCCCCACGCCGTTGGTGGTCATGGAGATGGGGAGGTCCGGGTGATCGGACCGGAGACCGGAAATAATGTCTACCAAGTCGGCGCGCACCAAAGGCTCACCGCCGGTGAGCCGGAGCTCCCGTACACCCAGGGAGTTCACGCCGATGCGGACGATGCGGACTATTTCGTCCTTGGTCATCACGGCTTGCTTCGAGAGCCAGTCCAGTCCCTCGGCAGGCATGCAGTAGGTGCAGCGCAGGTTGCACTTGTCCGTCAGGGACAGCCGCATATCCGTTGCACGTCTGCCATAGCGGTCCCACAGCCCTGTGGGCGTGCCTGCTGGACGTGGAGGCGGACTTGCCACGCCGCTTTCCGTGCTGCCCGTGGCGCCGCCCGAAGGGGGCACCGGCATGCCTAGCTGAACACTCATAAATTCAGGCTACGCCACCGTGGCTGGATCAGTGACACCAGTTACAGTCACAGAGTTCCTGCGGCACATAAGTTCTTACGGATTCCATACACTTGTGTCCTTGGGGCCGGGATCGGGTGCTGCCTACAGCCAGCAAACCTATGCTGAAAGCGTGACCACAAATTCGGCAGCATCAGCGGAGCCCGGGAATCGTAGGATCCTGCTGGTAGAGGATGAGCAGACCATTGCTGACGTCGTCCGTGACTACCTGCTCAAGGCGGGATTCCAGGTGGATATGGCGGGGGATGGTTTTACCGCCCTTGAGCTTGCCGCGTCCCGGCAACCCGATCTTGTGATCCTGGACCGTATGCTCCCGGGACTGGACGGTGTTGAGGTCTGCCGCCGGCTCCGTCAAAGCATGAGCGTGCCGGTCATCATGGTCACTGCTCTGGGAACCGAGGACGACCGGATTCTGGGCTTGGAGATGGGTGCGGACGACTACGTCACCAAACCCTTTTCCCCACGGGAACTGGTCCTCCGGGTGAAGTCGGTATTGCGCCGGAGTATCAAGGAGTTCACTCCGGAGCCGCCCGTGGAGGCTGCGGGACTCGAACTTGATCCTGCCTCCCGGACTGTGACGCACCGCGGAGTTCCCTTAGCGTTGACGGTCCGCGAGTTCGACCTCCTGGCCTTCCTGATGCGAAGGCCCCACCAGGTCTTCAGCAGGGAAGAACTCATCAAAGCCGTGTGGGGCTGGGACTTCGGTGACCTGTCCACAGTCACGGTCCACGTCCGGCGCCTGCGGGAGAAGATCGAAGCCAATCCCACCAAACCCGAACTGCTCAAGACTGTTTGGGGTGTTGGCTACCGCTTCGATGGCAAGCGGTCCGAGACGGGCAATGTGCGCCCCGGCAGTGGAGAGGGCAGCTATGGAAGGCAGTGAGCTGTGGACCATCCTGGCGTGGGTCCTGTTCTGGGCCGTTCTCATCGGGGTCGCCACCTGGGTGCTTCTCAGGCTGCTTCGCCGGGCTTCGGTACTCGCCCAGATCTGTTTGATAGTGGTGGCCACGGTTGCGGTGCTGGTGGCAGGAATGGTCAGTGCTTTCAACGCGATGTTCATTTCCGCGAGGGACCTCGAAGTCATGTGGTACATCCTGGCCACTGCATCGGCTGTAGCCGTGGCGTTGTCCCTGATGCTGGGGGCCGGCGTCTCCAGGAACGCGGCCCGCCTGGTGGACGCGGCCCGACGCCTTGGGCGCGGCGAAACCTTGGAACACACCGATGCAGAGGGCCGGGGGAGCGCCCCCGCCATGACGTCCGAACTCGCCGAGCTGGCCCAGGAACTTGAGGCCAGCAGCCGGAGCCTGGCCGAATCGCGTCGCCGTGAAGCCGCCATTGAGACGGCCCGCCGCGAGCTGGTGTCATGGATATCCCATGACCTCCGGACACCCTTGGCCAGCATGCGCGCCATGACCGAAGCCCTTGAAGACGGAATGGCATCAGATGTGCAGGGCTACTACCGGAAGATCATCGGGCAAACAGAGCAGATGACCGCCATGGTCAACGACCTCTTGGAACTGTCCAAGATCCAGGCGGGCACTCTCCGCCTGCGGGCTGAACCGCTGGACCTCTATGACCTCGTCAGCGATGCAATCTCGGACTTGTCGCCGCTGGCGGCCCAACGCGGCATCAGGCTCGAGGGCGGCGGGGACCGGCAGTGCATGGCAGTTGCCGACGGGCCCAGCCTTGCCCGGGCCGTACGGAACATACTGCTCAACGCCATCATCTACAGCAGGCCGGACAGCGACGTCCACATCAGCGTGGGACGGGGCGGAGTGGGCGGAGGTGGCGTGGTACCGGACGGCGTCGCGCTCTCCGGCGGAAACGCCGTGATCGCCGTCGAAGATCGTTGCGGCGGCATCCCTGAAGAAGATCTCCCGCACTTGTTCGAAACGGGCTGGCAGAAAGACCCCGCCCGCCGCACCACCGAAGAGCTTCACGGCAGCTATAGCGGTGCCGGCATCGGCCTCAGCATGGTGGCGGGCATCGTCAAGGCACACGGGGGTTCGGTGAGCGTGGACAACGTCGACGGCGGGTGCCGCTTTGCGTTGTCACTTCCGGCCGGGGCGCCCCCACCGGAGTCATTGATGGCCCCGGGGACATCAATGACTCCCACCCAACAACCCATCAACAGTGATAACCGCCCTGGAGGCATCTCATGAGTACGCTCGCGCCCGGTACAACCCAGCATCGGCGCACTCTGGGCAAGCCTGCGCTGTGGGCCGCAGCCGCCGGCGTGGCAGCCGGCGCTGCCGGGATCGCGGCCGGTGAACTGACAGCCGGTCTCCTGAGCCCGCTGGTCTCGCCCGTTACGGCCCTTGGTGGCGCGGTGATCGATGCCGTGCCGCCGGGAGTCAAGGATCTGGCAGTGCAGTTATTCGGCACCGCTGACAAGATCGTGCTGGTGGCCTGCATCGTGGGCGTCGCTGGAATTCTGGCTGCGCTTGCTGGTGTCCTGGAACGTCGCCGCCCCGGTTGGGGCCTGGCACTGGCCGGACTGGCTGGCGCGGCGGGACTGACCGCCGTCGTAACCCGGGCCCAAACCAGCCCGCAAGCAGCCCTTGCACCGATCGTCGCCGCGGTGGTCACCATGATGCTGCTGCGGATGCTCGTGCGACGACTCGCCACCTGGGCACCGTCGAACGAAGCCCAGGGGCCTGAGCGGGCGCCACTGGCCCGGCGAAGTTTCCTGAACGCCTTGGCCGGGACTTCGCTTGCCGCCGTCGTGGCCGGAACGGTCACCGCCGTCCTCACCAGGGCCACAGCAGTTGCCTCAGGTTTCCGGGGCTCCATGACGCTCCCTGAACCCGCTACGCCGGCACAATCCATCCCGGCAGGGGCTTCCCTGTCCGTGGAAGGCATCAGTCCTTTGGTTACCCCGAATGCGGACTTCTACAGAATAGATACCGCTTTGACGGTGCCTGCCATTGATCCCCCTGCCTGGAGGCTGAAGGTCACCGGCATGGTGGAACGCGAGGTGGACATCGACTTTGCCACGCTCCTCGCCAAGCCCATGACGGAGCGCCACATCACCATCGCCTGTGTGTCCAACAACGTAGGTGGCGACCTCATTGGAAACGCCCTCTGGCTGGGCTGGCCCGTCCGGGAACTGCTGGCCATGGCAGGACCCAAAGCCGGTGCGGACATGGTCCTGTCCACCAGCAACGACGGCTGGACAGCCAGCACTCCTCTGGAGGCCCTCACCGATGACCGTGACGCACTCTTGGCCGTCGGCATGAACGGTGAGCCGCTCCCGCTCGAACACGGATTCCCCGTCCGGATGATCGTGCCAGGACTCTACGGCTTCGTCTCCGCCACTAAATGGTTGACGGAACTGAAAGTCACACGCTTCGCTGACGACACCGCGTACTGGACGCCCAGGGGCTGGAGTGATCACGGACCAGTCAAGACCCAATCACGGATGGATGTACCCCGCAGCGGCCGCAGCGTCCAAGCGGGCATGGTGCAATTCGGCGGTGTTGCGTGGGCCCAGCACAGGGGCATCAACCGCGTGGAGCTCCGCGTCAATCGCGGACCATGGCAGCAGGCAACGCTCGCCGGCGCGATCTCCACAGATACCTGGTATCAGTGGCAGCTGGGCATCGACCTCACCCCAGGCGACTACGAAGTCCAGGTCCGGGCCACCGACTCCACCGGTGTTCCACAAACCGAAGACAAAGCACCGGTAGCTCCGGACGGGGCCACCGGCTATCACACCATCAACGTCAAAGTGAGCTGAGGCCCTAGTCTGGGTATGTCCGGAGAATTCACCGGAAGCCAGCGTGTCCACACAGGAGGATGTCCGTGCCCACATCTGTTGCAGCCCACCGCCAGGCAGTGGTGGAACTGCTGACCGGCGTCCTTGCGGGCAAAGGAACCATCACGCTACCCATGCTGGATGCACTGGGCAAGGCGCTCGCCGTGGACGTTTACGCGCCACTTTCCCTGCCCCCGTTCGCCAACTCCCAAATGGACGGATTCGCCGTCCGCTCAGCAGATATCCCCGACGGCGGCGCGGAGCTCCGGGTAGCGGCGCCGGTTCCGGCAGGTGCCGCACCGGCGGCACTTAAGCCCGGCTTCGCCGCCCCCATCATGACCGGGGCCATGATCCCCGAGGGGGCCGACGCCGTCGTACCCATTGAAAAGGCGACGCCGAACACTTTCCCGGACCCTGCCGCAGAAGAAGCTGTTGTGGAACTACCTCCGGTGCCGCCCGGCACGTATATCCGGGACAGCGGCAGCGACATCGGCAAGGGTACGTTGGCGCTGGCCGCCGGTACCCGGATGGGACCGGCTCAACTGGGCTTGCTGGCAGCCTTGGGCTTGACCACCGTTGACGTCCGGCGTCCGTGCCGCGTCCTCCTGGTCACCACCGGAGATGAGGTGGTGGAACCGGGGGCCGAACTCACGTCCGGCAAGATTTTCGACTCCAACGGAACATTGCTCGAAGCGTCCATGCGGCAAGCCGGCCTCGAGGTGGTTCGCACCGGGATTTCCGACGACGAGCCCTCCACGCTGCTGACAGTCCTCCGCCACCACACCGGGCCGGCGGACAGTCGCGTGGATCTCATCGTCACCACCGGGGGAGTGAGCAAGGGCGCCTACGAAGTGGTCCGGCAGGCCATGGCTGATCAGCCGGTGGATTTCCTCCCGGTGGCCATGCAGCCGGGTGGACCCCAGGGACTGGGCACCTTTGAGGGTGTTCCCTTCCTCGGCTTTCCGGGAAACCCTGTCAGCTGCCTGGTCTCCTTCGAGATGTTTCTCCGGCCGGCCCTTTCGCTGGTCCTGGGAACCCCGGCGCCGCGACAGGTGCTCAGGGCACGCCTGGCCGAACCGCTGACCTCGCCGGAAGGCAAGCATCAGGTCCGTCGGGGGACCGTGGACGCTAATGGATCGGTCCGGATGGAGGGCGGGGCAGGTTCGCACCTGGTCCATTCCTTGGCAAGGGCCAACGCACTGGTACAGATTCCCGGCGACGTCACGGAACTCGCCGAAGGGGACGAAGTGGAAGTATGGATGCTGTGAACCACACTTCCGAAAATTCCGGTGGCCTGACCCACCTCAGGCAGGACGGCACCGCGCAGATGGTGGACGTCTCTCAAAAAGCCGTCACTACACGTGTCGCGACTGCCACGGCCACTGTCCGCAGCACGCCCGCGGTGCTGGCCCTGTTGGGTGCCGGCGAGCTGCCCAAGGGCGATGCCCTCGCCGTGGCGCGCGTCGCAGGGATCATGGCGGCAAAGAAGACCCCCGATCTGATTCCGTTGTGCCATCCGTTGCCGATCTCCAAGGTCACTGTGGACTTTGAGCTGGGCACCGACTCGATTGGCATCCTGGCAACCGTCAAGACCAAAGGCGTGACCGGCGTCGAAATGGAAGCCCTGACGGCGGCCTCCGTTGCGGCCTTGAGCGTCTACGACATGATCAAGGCCGTGGACAAGCATGCCGTGCTGACCGATATTCGGGTCTTGGCCAAGAGCGGCGGAAAAAGCGGGGACTGGGACGTCTCTGGAGTATCGACGCCACGTGAGGCCGGCGCGTGAGTGCGTGCGAGCCGAACACGTCGCGGAAGGCCGGCGTTGTGATCGCGTCAACCCGCGCAGCTGCAGGAGTCTACGCCGACGAGACAGGTCCGATCATCCTCGATTGGCTCAGCGAGCACGGCTTCGATACGTTCCCCGCCATGGTGGTGCCGGACGGTGAGCCTGTTGGAGCTGCCCTGAGAGCACTCCTGACACAGGAACCCGCCGTGATTGTCACCAGCGGAGGAACGGGCCTTAGCCCGGATGACCGCACGCCCGAAATGACCCTGCCGCTCCTGGAACGTGAGATTCCGGGCATCATGGAGGGCATTCGGCGCGCCGGTGCTGCCAAAACCCCCATGGCCATGCTGAGCCGAGGCCACGCCGGGGCGGCCGGCAGCACGTTCATCATCAACCTGCCCGGATCCCCGAAAGGCGTCATGGACGGATTGGCTGTCCTGGACCCTTTGATCGGGCATCTCTGTGAGCAATTGGAAGGAAACCATGGGCACTGAAACAAACTTTGAAGTGATCAGCGCTGTTCTCAGCGCCGAGCCCATTTCCGTGGACCAAGCCATCGCGGCTGTTGAATCGGACACAGCGGGTGCGGTTGTCAGCTTTAGCGGCGTTGTCCGAAATCACGACGGCGGCAAGGCCGTGGACCGGCTGAGCTACAGTGCCCATCCCACCGCGCATCAGGTGATGTCAGACGTTGTGGCGCAATTGGTGGCCGAGCACTCCGGAGAAGCTGCCCAACCTGTGCGGATCTGGGCAGCGCACCGGATCGGCATGCTGGAGATCGGGGACCCCGCCCTGGTGTGTGCGGTTGCTGCTGCCCACCGCGGTCAGGCGTTTGCTGTGTGCGCCGAGCTCGTGGACCGGGTCAAAGAGCAGGTCCCCATTTGGAAGGAACAGTTCTTCACGGACGGCACTGTGGAATGGGTGGGAGCAGGGGAGTAGGCCGGAGTAACGGTTCCTGCCGGGCTCCGGGCCGGCGGTAGGGTTAACGGCATGACCGAACAACTTGCTGTTGCAGTGCTGGGCGCCCACGGGCGCATGGGAATGGAAGCCGTTAAGGCTGTTGACGCAGCCGAAGACATGAAGCTGGTGGCCGCTTTGGGTCGCGGCGATTCCTTGGAGAAACTGCTCGACGCCGGTGCACAGTACGTTGTTGACCTGACCGTTCCGGACACCACCGAAACCAACGTCCGGTTCGCCGTCGAGCACGGGATCCACGCCGTGGTAGGTACCACTGGCTGGGATGCCCAACGCCTTGAATCCTTGCGTAGCCTCCTGGAGCAGAATCCGGCCACCGGTGTCCTGATCGCGCCGAACTTCGCCCTTGGTTCGGTGCTCGCGTCCGCCTTCGCGGCGAAGGCTTCGCAATACTTCGAGTCCGTGGAAATCATCGAACTGCACCACCCCAACAAGGTTGATGCTCCCTCCGGCACCGCTGTGCGCACAGCGCAGCTGATCGCCGAAGCCCGCCAGGATGCCGGTGTCCCGGCGAGCCCGGATGCCACTGAAACAGCCTTGGACGGTGCCCGGGGCTGCGATGTGGACGGTGTCCGTGTACACAGTGTTCGCCTCCGCGGCCTGGTGGCCCACCAGGAAGTGCTTTTCGGTGGCCCCGGCGAGCAGCTGACGTTGCGGCACGACTCCTTCGACCGCGCCTCCTTCATGCCGGGTGTCCTGCTGGGACTCCGCAAAGTTGCAGCCAACCCCGGCCTCACCGTGGGCTTGGATGGCTACCTGGACTTGGGGCTCTAAGACCATGGGTAATTTCTGGACTTCGCTCAAGAAAAACCGCACCAAAATCTGGGTAGGGGCCATTACCTTGCTGTTGGTGCTGTACCTGGTGGTTTCCGTACAGCGCTCGTTCCTTTTGCTCGGCGACCCCAACCTGGTTGCCAAGGGGATCGGAGCGGCCTATTTGGTCCTGCCGGTGGTTGGTGCGTGGGCGCTCATCCGTGAGCTGCTCTTTGGCGCCCGGACCGAGCAAATGGCCAAGGTCCTGGAGGCCGAGGGCGGCTTGCCGGTAGACGACCTTCCACGCACTCCGGGCGGCCGCATAGTCCGCGCGGCAGCTGACGCCGAGTTTGAGAAGTACCGCGTCGAGGCCGAGGCTGCTCCCGGGGATTGGCGCTCCTGGTTCCGCCTGAGCTGCGCCTATGACGCCTCAGGGGACCGCAAGCGTGCCCGCGCTGCCATGCGTGACGCCGTGAAACTTTTCCGTTCTCAGCCCACCGCCGCAGGCCGGTGACCGGCCAGGCGTGATGCAGTGTGGGCTACCCATTCCAGGGGGCCACGGCGATGGAGCACGGCAAAGAGGACCCCGATGGCAACGGCAGTGAGTGCTTGGGCCCAGTACATGCCTTCGTCAGTCCACCCGGAAGGCAGGGGCTGGTTGGTGAAGCCGGACACCACCCAGACGTGGGCAGAGTAGAGGCTTAAGGTCATGGCCCCCGGCCCGCTCAACAGGACCAGGAAATTGACCTTGATCCGTTCCGCCAGGGTGCCCAGCAGCAAGAACAAACCCACTACCGCCGCAGCAACGCCGCCGCTGTGCAGGAGGTCCAAGGTGGTCCCGGCGTGCGGGGCTGCCGTGGCCAGCCACCACCAGGAGCCCGTTTGTTCCAAGCCGGTGACGTTCACCTGAAGCATGCTTTCCAACGGATATCCCCGGGTGCCCGGGAGGACTGACAACGCGGTCCGTCCGCCCCACACCTCCATGGCCAGGATCCCGACCACCTTTGCGAGGCCGGCTACGGCAATCCCGCAACTCACCAGCAGCAGCTGAACTCTCGCCGTCGTCAGCGCCATACGGCCGATGACCAGGCCGATCAGCAGGTACGAGATCCACTGGAACACGGGGTAATAGCCGGTAAAGAAGAGGTCGCCGAGGAGGCGGGCCGGGGTCCCCAGATCCTCCCAGTTGGGGTTGTGGCCCAACGCCAGCGGAGGGGTGGAATCCAGCAGGAGGGGGCGGACAAGGTAGGCCAACAATGGGGATAGCAGGACCCACCCGAGCGCCCAGAAGCAGAGTGCCTTGAGCCGGAGGCCGAGGAACGGCAGGATGCACAGGAACAGGACTGCATAGTGAACCAGGATGATGGCAACGTTGACGTCAAGGCCTCCCAGCATCAGCCCGACGACGGCAATCACCAGGGCGCGCATGGCAACTCCCCGCCGGGCAGCCCACAGGTCCGCGCCGCTGCGGGGCTCCTGCTTGCCTGTGCTGAGCGCCAGTCCGATGCCAGCCAGCACCGCGAAGAGGGCTGCCGAACGGCCTGAGAAGACCAGCCCTACAAACGTTGGTTCCCACTGCGGGGAAGGACCGAACGTCGGCATCAAGTGGGTGGACATCATTCCCAGTAATGCCGCACCCCTGGCGGCATCGACTCCTGTGAGCCGCGAGGAGGCCGTGCGTTTACCGGGGGCTTTCCGCGGTGGCGCCGTCTCTTGCGAAGTCATGCAGCGATCGTCTCATAATCAACCGGGCGCTGACGGTAGAGTTCCATGACATGGAATCCGTGAACGCCCAATGGGCCGGTGCTTTCGAGGTGGTCCACGACGCCGATGGCTGGCAGCAGTTCAGACGCCTTGACTCGGCGCTGTTCATGCCTCCAGCTACAGATGGGCTGGAGGAACGTGCCAGGATGTGCGCCGGAATCCACGCGACATGGACGGCAACATCGGGGCGTCTGGTGATCGAAGCCGAAGGCCCGAAGGATGGATCTCCCTTCGACGTCCTGGTTAACGGAGTCCTCCGGCATCGGGTCCCAGGGGCCGGACGCGTCAGCCATGACCTTGACCTTGGTGATATGCCGCCTCACTCCAAAGTCCAGTTGTGGCTGCCGCAGTATGGTTTCCTGAGGGTGCTGGAGGTTTCCGTGAAAGGCCAGGACGTAGAGGTTGCCGCGGAAACCGGTAAGAGGTGGATCGCCTACGGAAGTTCCATCACCCAGTGCCGCACAGCACATGGTCCCTCCGAGGCGTGGCCGGCGTTGGTGGCCAGGGAACTCGGCTGGCGATTGCAGTCGCTGGGCTTCGGCGGCGAATGCCAACTGGACCCTGCAGCGGAGAGCACCATCTCCCAACTTCCGGCAGATGTTATTTCCCTGTGCCTGGGCATCAACAGCTACAACGTCGCCGCCTTCTCGGGAAGGACGTTCGCGAGCCAGGTCCTTGGTTTTATCACCACTGTCCGCCGGGCACATCCGGGCGTGCCTATCGCGGTCATTTCTCCCGTGGTGTCAGTTCCCCGTGAAGATGTGCCCAACTCTGCGGGCTGGACGCTCGCTGACTACAGGAAGGCAGTAGCCGACGTTGTCCGGACGGTCCGCGAACGCGGGGATGCATGCGTTCACCTGCTCGATGGTGCCAGCGTCTTCACGCCGGAGGAGGCCGTTGCTTTGATGCCCGATACGTTGCATCCCAACAACGAGGGCTACCGGCTGATGGCTGAGAGGCTGGGGCCGCGCCTGGCAGCGGTAGCCTCTGGCTGACCCGCTGGCTGGACAACCACCCCTTGTCTTCGAATATATGTTCGAATAACATTGCTGCATGAGCGATGATCCCAAACCGCCTGAAGGCCTCCAAGGACCCATGAAGGCGATGAGCCCCGGCGTGGTCGATTTCCTTTTCAGGCAACTCGTTGCCGGCGAACCTCCCGAAGACACCCAGTGGCACCGCGAAGGTACTGCACTGGCTGACCAGGTGCCGGGTGCCGAACTCGCCCGCCGGTTAGCGGAAACGGACTTGGCATCGCTGACACCCCTGGAACTCTTTGAGTATGTTCGCGCTTCCCAACGCCTGGTGGCATGGGCGGAGCAACTCAAGGAGCGGGCCGTGGCGCACTATTGTGCGGAGGAGCCGGTGCGGGCACCCAAACCAGCGTGATGGTCGCCGATTAGGATGGCAGCGTGACCTACACATCGGAAGCGCCGCAAAGCCGCTTCCACACACCATCAGGCGAAGAAACGCGGACCCCGGCCGATCTGCTGGCCGCCGTCGTGCAGTACGAAGCACTACCTGCTGAATCCGTGGGGGAGGCTGTCGCAGCAAACGTCTCAGCCCACGTTGGGTTAGTGGAGCGTGCCCGGGCGGAAGGGGCGCGCTTGGTGCTGTTCCCCGAGCTCTCGCTGACAGGCTATGAACTGAGTGCGCTTGCCGCAGCCGAATCGCCAGGTCATCCAAGTCCCTGGCTGACGGACCATGATGCAAGGTTGCAGCCTCTTCAGGACGTTTGCGCCCGAACCGAAACAACGGCAGTCGTGGGGGCGCCGTGGCGGGAGGCAGACCTAACGCCCCGGTTGGCTTCTCTCGTCATCGGGCCTGACGGGACAACTCGTCCCGTTTTCAAGACCCACCTGCACGGAGCGGAAGCCGAGCTGTTCGTTGCCGGCGCGGGACCCGGCATGATCACTGTCGACGGCTGGCGGATAGCGCTCGCAGTCTGCGCCGACGCCGCGTATCCCTCACACGCTGCGGCCGCGGCGGAGGCCCAAGCGGACGTGTACGCAGTTTCCGCGCTGTACACGCAGGGTGAGGAGCTCCGCCTTGGTCTTCATCTGGGTGCCCGATCAATGGACCACAGGTTGTTCGGGCTCCTGGCAAACCTGGGTGGAGAAACTCCGCTGGGCACCTCGTGCGGGCTCAGCGGTGCGTGGGGCCCGGATGGGGCATCGATGGTCCACGTGGAAGGCGTCGGAACGGAAATTGTCATGGCAAAGTTGGAGCGGTCACGCCTCGATCACTACAGATAGCCACGGTGAATGAGGACCATCAGGCGGGACCCATTATTCCAACAAGCCTGTCACAGGGTAACGTTTTTCATATGTCTGACTTGCGCGCTAACGTTCCCGCCCTTGGTACCCTCCTGACCGCCATGGTCACCCCGTTCACTGAGGACGGCAAGGTGGACTATGACCAAGCCGCAGCGCTGGCAGAAAAGCTCGTACAAGATGGTTGCGATGGACTCGTGGTCACCGGTACCACTGGAGAGACCTCAACCCTGACGGACGACGAGAACCTTGGTATGTTCCGGGCAGTCAAAGAGGCTGTTGGTGGCAAGGCCGCCATCATCGCCGGGACCGGCACCAACGACACCGCCCACTCCGTGCACCTCTCGCAGCGCGCGGCGGAAGTCGGCGTCGATGGCCTCCTGATCGTCACCCCTTACTACAACAAGCCCAGCCAGGCGGGCGTTCGTGCACACTTTGAGACGATTGCGTCGGCCACGGATCTGCCCGTCATGCTCTACGACATTCCGGGCCGATCCTCCATTGCAATCGCTCCTGAGACCATGATTGCGCTGGCGAAGCACCAGAACATCGTGGCGGTAAAAGATGCCAAAGCGGACTTTGCAGCCGCTACGCGCGTGATGGCTGAGACGGACCTGGTCTTCTACTCCGGTGATGACGGATTGACCCTGCAGTGGATGGCGCTCGGCGCCGTCGGCCTGGTGGGCGTCACCACCCACGTAGCCACGCGCCGCTTCCGTGAGCTGATCGACGCCGTCAACGCCAGCGACCTCGCCACGGCCAGGGCCATCAATTTTGAACTGGAACCCGTTATTCGTGCAACCATGACGCGGGTCCAAGGCGCAGTAGCCGCCAAGCAGATTCTCAAGTGGCAGGGAGTCCTGCCCAACTCGGTTGTCCGTTTGCCCCTCGTGGAGCCGGACGCGACCGAGATCGAAATCATCCGCGGGGATTTGGCGGAAGCCGGAATGGACTTCGACGTCCAGGACGGTTCCGCCGGAAAGTAGCAAAACATGACCCAAACCGCCCTTCCCGGACTGGTTACTCCGCCGAAACTGCCCAAAGGCACGCTGCGGATTGTCCCGCTCGGTGGACTGGGAGAGATTGGCCGCAACATGGCGGTCTTCGAAATCGACGGCAAACTGCTGGTGGTTGACTGCGGCGTGCTCTTTCCCGAAGAGACCCAGCCCGGCGTCGACCTGATCCTGCCTGATTTCTCCTACATCGAGGACCGGCTGCAGGACATCGTAGGCGTCGTACTGACCCATGGTCACGAGGACCATATTGGTGCGGTTCCCTACCTCCTCCGCCTCAAGGCTGACATCCCTCTGATCGGATCCCAGCTGACTCTTGCCCTGGTGGAGGCCAAGCTCCAAGAACACCGGATCAAGCCGTACACGCTGACCGTCACGGAGGGGCAGGTGGAGCAGTTCGGCCCGTTCGAGTGCGAATTCGTGGCTGTCAACCACTCCATTCCGGATGCCCTGGCAGTATTCATCCGCACTGAAGGCGGAAATGTCCTTCACACGGGTGACTTCAAGATGGATCAGCTGCCTTTGGATGGCCGCATCACGGACCTCCGGCACTTCGCCCGCTTGGGCGAAGAGGGCGTGGACCTGTTCATGGCAGACTCCACCAACGCTGACGTGCCTGGATTCACCACAGCCGAGAAAGAAATCGGCCCCACCCTGGACCGGTTGTTCGGCCAGGCCAGGAAGCGCATCATCGTGGCTTCGTTCTCGTCCCACGTCCACCGTGTCCAGCAGGTGCTCGATGCCGCTGCCAAGCACCAGCGCAAGGTGGCCTTCGTAGGCCGTTCGATGGTCCGCAACATGGCCATCGCTGCAAAGCTCGGGTACCTGGATGTTCCGGAAGGCATCCTGGTGGACATCAAGAACATCGACAACATGCCGGACGACCGCGTAGTCCTCATGTCCACTGGTTCGCAGGGTGAGCCGATGGCAGCGCTCTCCCGGATGGCCAACGGTGACCACCGGGTGATCGTCGGCAAGGGCGATACCGTCATCCTGGCCTCCAGCCTCATCCCGGGCAACGAGAACGCCGTTTTCCGCATCATCAACGGCCTCCTGAAACTCGGCGCAGACGTGATCCACAAGGGCACTGCCAAAGTCCACGTGTCCGGGCATGCGGCCGCTGGTGAACTGCTCTATTGCTACAACATCCTCGAGCCCCTCAATGCCATGCCTGTCCACGGTGAAACGCGCCACCTGATCGCCAACGGCAACATTGCGCTTGAATCGGGCGTTCCGTCCGAGGGCATCATCCTGAGCGATAACGGCACAGTCATCGACCTCAAGGACCATAAAGCAAAAGTGGTGGGTCAGGTGGAAGTGGGCTTTGTCTACGTGGACGGTTCCAGCGTGGGTGAGATTACCGACGCCGACCTCAAGGATCGTCGTGTCCTGGGGGACGAGGGCTTCATTTCCGTTATCACGGTCATCAGCCGTACCACCGGCAAGATCGTGTCCGGCCCGGAGATCCACGCCCGTGGTGTAGCCGAGGATGATTCGGTGTTTGACGAGATCATCCCCAAGATCAACGCCGCGCTCGAAGAAGCTGTGCTTAATCACACAGACCACACCAACCACCAGCTCCAGCAGGTGGTTCGCAGGATCATTGGCACGTGGGTTAACCGCAAGCTGCGCCGCCGCCCGATGATCATTCCGGTGGTCCTGGAAGCGTAGCCGCCCAGCAACATGAATGCCCGAGGGGGCCTGAAATCCGCGGATTTCGGGCCCCTTTGCGGTACCGTGGCACTTATGGCGACCCGTACTACCTCCACGCCACGAGGCAGCTCCAGCACTAAATCCGGCGGCACAGGCCGGGGCTCCGCCGCGTCCAAAAACAGCGCAGCCACTGCCAAAAGCGGCAGGGGCAGCACTGCCCGCACCAAGCAAGCGGCCGCCGTCGAACCCCAAGCGCCGCTGCCGCTGCGCATGCTGTCAGGTTTCTGGCAGGGGATCGGACATGTAGTGGGCGCCGGTGTCCGGCGAATCGGCTACGACGTCAGCGACCTCGACCCCGCCGACCGCCGGGATGGTGCGGCCCTGTTCAATTTGGTGCTGGGCATCGGGATCGCCACCTTTGCCTGGTGGGGTTTGACCGGCTGGCTTCCGGACATGGTTTACAGCGTCGTCAATGGCACGTTCGGTTGGATGTCCCTCGTCCTGCCGTTCATGCTGTTCGTCTGCGCTTTCCGGCTCTTCCGCAAGCCACAGGACGGCCGGGGCAACAACCGGGTAGGCATCGGCTTCATGATCATGACCCTGGCTGGCTCCGGTTTGGCTCACGTCATCGGAGGTCTGCCCACGGTCGCGGACGGCTTCGATGGCTTGCGCAAGGCGGGCGGAATGCTGGGCTTCCTCGCGGCAGCTCCTTTGGCTGCAATCCACGCGGCTGTTCCGGTTGTTCTCTATGGATTGCTGGCTTTCGTCTCCCTGTTGATCGTCACAGCCACGCCCTTTGGTGCCATCCCCTCCCGCATCCTGGGCGCCTACGAGCACCTCATGGGCGTGGACCTCATGGACGAGTCCGGCAAGGACGCCCATGACCGCAGCTACCTCTACGAAAACGAGGCCGCCACCAAGCCCAAGAAGAAGAAACGCATGCGTTTCTTCGGCAAGGACGAGGAAACTGACACCAGTTTGGAGGGCTACGTCGGGGACGAGGCCTTCGAACACGCAATTGTGGACGACGACGAAAATCCAGATAAGTCTGCACCACGGGTTCCGCCGGGGGTGCGTCGTCCGACGCAGGCGGAAATCGCCGTCGGGAAGATCAAGGCAGCCCAGGGCCTGGGCGCCACCCCGGGAATCGAGAACCCCACAGAAGCCATCCCGATCCTTACCCCGGAGATGTCCGCACCTGCACCTCCCGTTGCGCAGGTCCCGGCGAAGCCTGCGGGAGCACCGCTCCCGCAGACGCCCATCCCGCAACGCACAGAGCAACTGTCTTTGGCAGGCGACGTTACTTACACCTTGCCGGCGTCGGACTACCTGACGCCAGGCTCCATCCCGAAGGAGCGCACGGAGGCGAATGACGCCGTCGTTGCCGCCCTGACGGACACCCTCACTCAGTTCAACGTGGAAGCCGCTGTGACGGGCTTCAGCCGTGGTCCTACTGTGACGCGCTATGAGATCGAACTGTCACCGGGTACCAAGGTGGAGCGCGTCACGGCCCTGTCCAAGAACATCTCCTATGCCGTGGCGTCGAGTGATGTGCGGATCCTGAGCCCCATCCCCGGCAAATCAGCCATCGGCATCGAGATCCCCAACACGGACCGCGAAACCGTGTCGCTTGGCGATGTTCTCCGGAGCCAGAATGCGCGCCGGACGGACCACCCCATGGTCATGGGTGTGGGCAAGGACGTCGAAGGTGGCTACGTTGTAGCCAACCTCGCCAAGATGCCCCACTTGCTCGTTGCCGGTGCCACCGGTGCTGGTAAGTCCAGCTTTGTGAACTCCATGATCACCTCCATCCTCATGCGCGCCACGCCGGATGAGGTACGGATGGTCATGGTGGATCCCAAGCGCGTGGAACTCACGGCCTACGAGGGCGTTCCGCACCTCATCACGCCCATCATCACCAACCCCAAGAAGGCCGCCGAGGCCCTTCAATGGGTGGTTCGTGAGATGGACGCCCGCTACGATGACCTCGCCAACTACGGCTACAAGCACATTGACGACTTCAACAAAGCGGTCAGGGCCGGCAAGGTTGTGCCGCCGGTGGACTCCAAGCGCATCATCAAGCCCTACCCGTACCTGCTGGTGATCGTGGACGAGCTCGCCGACCTCATGATGGTCGCACCACGCGACGTCGAAGACTCGATTGTCCGCATCACCCAGCTCGCACGTGCCGCCGGTATCCACTTGGTGCTGGCAACGCAGCGTCCATCCGTGGACGTTGTCACAGGCCTGATCAAAGCGAACGTTCCATCCCGTATGGCGTTTGCTACGTCGTCCGTCACGGACTCCCGTGTTGTGTTGGACCAGCCGGGCGCTGAAAAGCTGATCGGACAAGGCGACGCGCTGTTCCTTCCGATGGGTGCTTCCAAGGCCATGCGTGTTCAGGGTGCCTGGGTCACGGAATCCGAGATCCACAAGGTTGTGGAGCACGTCAAGGGGCAGCTGCAGGCCGTCTACCGCGACGACGTCGCTGCGGAGGCGCCCAAGAAGCAGATCGACGACGACATCGGAGACGACCTCGAGGTCCTGCTCCAGGCAACGGAGCTGGTGGTGACCACACAGTTCGGTTCAACCTCCATGCTGCAGCGAAAGTTGCGAGTGGGATTTGCCAAGGCCGGCCGTCTCATGGACTTGTTGGAATCCCGCGGAGTCGTGGGCCCCTCGGAGGGTTCCAAGGCCCGCGATGTCCTGGTCAAGCCTGATGACCTCGCTGCTGTCCTGGCCGCGATGAAGGGTCAGGAGTCACCCGCTGCGCCTGACGCCCACACCGCGGCCTTGAGCGACAACGCGAACTCCAACATCGCCGTCGGCGGTTATGCCGAAGACCTTGTCCAGGCGGACCTGGACAACCGGACGCAGGCCATCGAATATTACGACGGCGCTGACAGCCCGAATGATGACGAAGAGGGCGGCGAAGACGCTTGGTCGCTCACGGGAAGGTAGCCCAAAGAGGGTAGCCTTGTGGGGTGACTAAAGCCGAGGGTGATAACGCGACTTCCAGCAGCTCCGACGTCTGGAACCTGCCCAACATCCTCACAATGCTCCGGATTGCCCTGGTTCCGTTCTTCGTTTGGTTCCTTGTGGCCGACGACGGCGAGTACGGGATCTGGCGCTGGGCGGCTGTCGCGGCCTTCGCTGTTGCCATCTATACGGACAAGCTCGACGGCGACATCGCCAGGGCGCGCGGCCTGATCACCAACTTCGGCAAGATCGCCGATCCCATTGCCGACAAGCTGCTGATCGGTTCCGCGCTGGTTCTCTTGTCCATCCTGGGGGAGTTGCCGTGGTGGGTGACCATCCTTATTCTCGTGCGGGAGTGGGGGATTACCGCCCTTCGGTTCGTCGTTATCAGATACGGCGTCATGCCGGCCTCCAGGGGCGGCAAGCTGAAGACAGTAGTCCAAACGGTGGCCATCTTCCTCTACCTGCTTCCGCTGAAGGCGATGGCTCCTTGGCTGGGTGACCTCGCATTCTGGGTCATGATGGCGGCCCTCGCCATCACTCTGTGGACCGGAGTGGAATATGTGGTCCAGGCGCTGAAGCTGCGTGCGGCAGGGCGGCGTGCATGACGCCACGTGAAGGCGAATCCGCCGCAGCGCAGACAGCCACGGCTGCGGTCGCCATGGCTATCGGGAACAAACTCACCGTGGCCACAGCTGAGTCCCTCACGGCCGGAATGGTGGCCGCAACGCTGGCCAACACGCCGGGGGCTTCCGGGATGCTGCAGGGCGGAGTGGTCGCCTACCAGAACTCGGTGAAGGCCGGCGTCCTGGGTGTTTCGCAGGAACTGCTGGCAGCGGTGGGCTCAGTTGACGGGCACGTGGCTGAGGCAATGGCCGACGGCGCCCGGCGGGCCTGCGGGGCCGACCTCGGGATTTCCACCACTGGTGTGGCGGGACCCGAGCCGCACGACGGCAAAGCGGTAGGCTCTGTGTTCATCGGAATTGCCGATAAATCCGGAACCGGCTCGTTTGAATACAGTTTTTCGGGGGACAGGCATTCCATCAGGGAACAAGCCTGTGAGGCCGCGCTGGCGCGTCTGCTTGCTGCTCTGAGTGACGTTGGTTACCGTTCGTAAAGTAGTCGGGAACAAAAACTGATTGCCAATAGTTGTGTCATTGTGTCGCTTCGGAAGAGCCGGGGCGCCTAGGATGTAGAAACCAACCCGGTCCGCCAGCCAGCGAACCGGACGAATGAGGGAGCAAGGCGATACAGATGGTAAAGCAGCCCGTATCCGTAAACGGCGTTGTCCGCTGGAAGGATGTGGGCTTGGCTGATCAGACACAGAGCGAACAGAAGGAGCGCAAAATGGTTGTACTACGCCACGAGATCGGTGATGTACTGCGCGATGTCCGCCAGCGTCAGGGCCGTACCCTCCGCGAGGTTTCGCACAGCGCCCGCGTTTCACTCGGTTACCTGAGTGAAGTTGAACGCGGCCAAAAGGAGGCTTCTTCCGAGCTCCTGTCTTCTATCTGCACAGCCCTGGATGTTCCGCTGTCCCACATGCTTCGCGAAGTCAGCGATCGCGTGGCCGTCGCAGAAGGTGTTGCAGTTCCGGACACCGTTCCGCAGGAATTCTCACAGCGTTATGGTCGCGATCTGGACCTCACGGACGACTTCCCGCAAGGAATGCTCTCCGGAGCCCGGTAACCGTTCCGCTTGAATCATGGAAAAGGTCCCCAGCCTGAGGCTGGGGACCTTTTTCGTGGAATGCGCGGAATCTCGGTTTGGGGCGGGTGCTGCTCAAACGGCCTCGGTTTTCTCCTCGACGTCAAGTCCTGGTTCCCTAACGTTGAGAACGCCATCACCGTAAATGGCGTTGAGGCGGCCCATGTAGTCAGCCAGCGTTTGGACGTCCTCCAGCGGCCATTCGCCGAGTCGTTCACGGAATACCTGCCTCCGTGCGTCCTGGACCTGGTGCATCTTCTCTTCGCCCTTGTCCGTCAACCGGATGGATTGGGCCCGGCCGTCCTGCGGGTCCGCCTCCTTGTAGACAAGGCCGATGCTCTCCAGGAAGGCGATCTGACGGCTCACGGACGGCTTGCCCACCCCAATGCAGGTGGCAAGGTCCGTGAGTCGGATGGGCCCTTCCCTGCGGATGACGGTAAGGAGCCCGTAGGCGGCAGGTTCCATGTCCGGATGGACCTGGCGTGACAGTTGGTGGGAGATCGAACGGGCGCGGCGCCAGAGCAGGCTCAGCTGGTGTTCCACCTGCTGGAGGGCGTCGTCCACGGCGTCGCCTGGCACAGCCGGACTGGGCGTGCTCTGGAGAGGATTGCTCATGGCAACCATTCTAGAGTCCGGCGCCATGAGAGACTCTATCGGTGAGGGCAAGTGACTTTTGGCGATTAATGGACGACGAATTCGGGGCAGGCTACTCCCGGGTCCTGGCCAACACGCTGGTACTCGCCGGTGTGGGCGGGCGGACCGCTGTGGAGGCCTTGGCTTCCGGTTTTCAACCCCGAGAAGTGTGGTTGGCTGTGTGCGAGGTTCAGGATGTTCCTCCCGAGCGCAGGCTGGGCAGGGACATCAAGCCGGCCTCAAACTGACCACATGTGTCTCTCTGGGGCAAAGGGCCCCGAAAGACACACCGTGCCCGTTATTCGAATATCTGTTCGGATGGGGATATGCTCCTGAAAGAGGAAAATTGATCCTGAACGACGCGTCCGGGGCATGCCGACAGTCCTGTTTATCCACATAGCAGGGGTTGGCTTGTAAAAATGTCAGGGCGCCGTAATAGCGTCTGACATGACAGGAAAGCGGCCTTTCAGGCCACTCCACAGCGAGAAAGCATCAGAGGTGTGAACCATGGCGGCAGCCCCGGATCGTGAGAAGGCGCTCGAAGCAGCGCTTGCCCAGATCGACAAGCAGTTCGGTAAAGGCTCTATCATGCGCCTGGGTGATGACACCCGGGCACCGATTGAGGTCATTCCCACCGGCTCCATTGCACTGGATGTCGCCCTTGGCATTGGTGGCCTGCCCCGTGGCCGCGTCGTGGAAATCTACGGTCCGGAATCCTCGGGTAAAACCACCGTGGCGCTTCACGCCGTAGCCAATGCACAGCGCGCAGGCGGCATCGCGGCCTTCATCGACGCCGAACACGCACTTGATCCGGACTACGCCGCCAAGCTTGGCGTGGACACGGACGCACTCCTGGTCTCCCAGCCGGACACCGGCGAGCAAGCCCTCGAAATCATGGACATGCTGGTGGGCTCCGGCTCGCTGGACATCGTGGTCATCGACTCCGTGGCAGCCCTGGTACCCCGCGCTGAAATCGAAGGCGAAATGGGCGACTCCCACGTTGGCCTCCAGGCCAGGCTCATGAGCCAGGCACTGCGTAAGATCACCGGTCGCTTGAGCCAGACCAAGACCACCGCCATCTTCATCAACCAGTTGCGTGAGAAGATCGGCGTGTTCTTTGGATCCCCGGAAACCACTACGGGTGGTAAGGCGCTGAAGTTCTATGCGTCAGTGCGCATCGACGTTCGCCGTATTCAGACCTTGAAGGAAGGCGCGGACTCCGTAGGTAACCGCACCAAGGCAAAGATCGTCAAGAACAAGATGGCTCCGCCCTTCAAGATCGCCGAGTTCGACATCATCTACGGTCAGGGGATCTCCCGCGAGGGCGGCATCATTGACATGGGTGTGGAACACGGCATCATCAAGAAATCGGGTTCGTGGTTCACCTACGATGGCGATCAACTGGGCCAGGGCATGGAGAACTCGCGTCGCTTCCTGCGCGACAACCCCGAGCTCGCCCAGGAACTGGAGCGCCTGATCAAGGAAAAGCTCGGCGTGGGCGTTGCCAAAGTTGAGGAAGACTCCCCGAAGCTGAAGGCCGTTGACGGCTAGACGAGGGCCGGATCCGGATTCTTCCGTAGCGGCTGATCCAGAACCTGATCCCGAATCCGTGGCGCGTGCCATCGTCTTGAGGCAGTTGACGATGGCGCCGCGGAGCCGGCTGCAGTTGTCTCGGAAGCTCGCGGAGCGGAATGTTCCCGAGCACGTGGCTGAAGCAGTCTTGGATCGCTTCGAAGAAGTTCAGCTGATCGATGATGCCGAGTTTGCCAGAATGTGGGTCCGAAGCCGCTCGCAAAGCAAAAAGCTTGCAAAGGGCGCCATCCGTCGCGAGCTGGCAGACAAAGGCATTGAGCTGGATGCGGCTGAAGATGCACTCTCGCAGCTCAGCGACCAAGATGAGGAATTGGCTGCTCGGGAGCTGGTTCAGCGCAAGCTGAGGCCCAGCATGGATCTCAACGACCGGGCAGAGCGGGACAAGTACACCCGCCGGCTGGCCTCCATGCTTGCCCGCAAAGGCTACGCCCCCTCCATGGCGTTCAGAATCGTCGGTGAGGTGCTGGCTGAAGCCGGTACCCTTGAGTAGTGAGTTTGACCATTCCTTCCCCATCAGCTGCCATCTCTCCTTTCGTGGAGCCCAGTACTGGTACAGAGCCCAGGACCTATCAGGTCCGGACTTTCGGCTGCCAGATGAACGTCCATGATTCAGAGCGCATGGCGGGACTTCTAGAAGAAGCCGGTTACGTGCCCGCTGACGGCGAGGTAGCGGATGTAGTGGTCTTTAACACCTGTGCTGTCCGTGAGAACGCAGACAATAAGCTCTACGGGAACCTCGGCCAGCTGCGGCAGGTCAAAGAGGCGAACCCCTCCATGCAGATTGCTGTTGGCGGTTGCCTGGCCCAGAAGGACCGCGAAACCATCGTGAAGAAGGCGCCGTGGGTTGACGCCGTGTTTGGAACCCACAACGTGGGGGCGTTGCCGGCATTGCTCAAGCGTGCACGGCACAACAATGAGGCACAACTGGAGATTCTCGAATCTTTGGACGTCTTTCCGTCAACGCTGCCCACCAAACGTGACTCCGTTTATGCAGGGTGGGTTTCCATCTCCGTAGGGTGCAATAACACCTGCACCTTCTGCATTGTGCCGTCTCTTCGCGGCAAGGAGAAAGATCGGCGCCCAGGGGAAATTCTGGCCGAGATCCAGGCACTCGTTGATGACGGCGCTGTTGAAGTCACGCTGCTCGGCCAGAACGTGAATTCGTACGGCGTGGAATTCGGAGACCGCCAGGCATTCTCCAAACTCCTGCGTGCCTGCGGTGAAATCGAAGGATTGGAACGCGTTCGTTTCACCAGCCCACATCCCGCAGCATTCACCGACGATGTCATCGATGCCATGGCTGAGACACATAACGCCATGCCTCAACTGCACATGCCGCTGCAATCCGGCTCGGACAAGGTGCTGAAGGACATGCGCCGTTCCTACCGTTCCAGCAAGTTCCTGGGCATCCTGGACAAGGTGCGTGAACGCATCCCCCACGCCGCCATCACCACGGACATCATCGTTGGCTTCCCGGGCGAAACCGAGGAGGATTTCCAGGCAACCCTGGATGTGGTGGAGAAATCGCGGTTTGCCTCCGCCTTCACATTCCAGTATTCAAAGCGGCCAGGCACGCCCGCTGCTGACCTTCCGGAGCAACTTCCCAAGGCTGTGGTGCAAGAGCGCTACGAGCGCCTCACGGCGTTGCAGGACCGTGTAGCTGCTGAGGAGAACGCCAAGCAGTTGGGCCGCCAAGTGGAGGTCTTGGTCACGGCACAGTCAGGTCGTAAAGCAGGCGAGACACATAGGCTGTCAGGTCGATCCAAGGACCAAAGGCTGGTGCACTTCTCAGTGCCAGCGGGTGCCGGGACTCCGCGGCCTGGTGACTTCGTCACAGTGACCATTACAGAGGCCGCTGCATTCCACCTCGTCGCCGATCCGGCACGTCCGGAGGATTACCTTCTGCGCCGCTCCCGTGCAGGCGACGCCTGGGATCGTTCACAGGCTGATTCCTGCGGAGTCCCTGCAGCAGGAGCGGCGTCAGGCAAGACGGGTGTGTCGTTGGGCATGCCGTCGCTGCCTGTTCGGCGCGCGTAGGCGGACCACAGGATCGTATGTCGTTCTCCAGCCAGGAACTTTCGCAGCCTGTCATTGCAGTTGTCGGTCCCACGGGTTCAGGTAAGTCGGATCTGGGGGTCAACCTGGCGTTGGCCTTGAACGGTGAAGTCATCAATGCCGATGCCTTGCAGTTCTACCGTGGCATGGACATTGGAACCGCCAAGATCAGCATGGATGAGCGCAGGGGTGTTCCGCACCATTTGCTGGACATCATGGAGGTCACCCAGGAAGCCAGCGTGGCGGACTTCCAACGTGCATGCCGCTCCGCCATTAGTGATATTCACTCGCGGGGAAAGCGTGCCATCCTTGTGGGCGGCTCCGGCTTGTATGTGCGCGCCGCCCTGGACGTCCTGGAGTTCCCTGGCACAGATCCCGAACTCCGAAAGCGCCTGGAAGAAGAGCTCGAAGCGCAAGGGCTTGCGCCGTTGCGTGCCCGGCTTGAGGAAGTGGATCCTGTGTCCGCGGCTCGCCTTGGCGACGCCCGGCGCGTGATCCGGGCGCTGGAGGTGCACGGTCTCACCGGCCGTCCCTTTAGCTCGTTCATGCCACAGCGCCAGTATTTCCAGCCCGCCCTACAGATCGGGCTGGAGGTGGATCGCGAGCAACTGAGGCAACGTCTGGCACTGAGGGTGCACCGCATGGTGGAGGAAGGACTCCAAGAGGAAGTTCGACGGCTCGACGCCAGTGGCTTGCGAAGGGGCAAGACGGCTTCGCGCGCTTTGGGTTACGCCCAGTTCCTGAAAGTCCTGGACGGCGGGATGACCGTCGATGCTGCCGCCGAGGAAACCATCGTGGCTACCCGGCAGTTCGCGAGGCGCCAGCTGACGTGGTTCAGGGCAGACCCTCGGATCACCTGGCTCGATTGGCAGGATCCGGCGCTCGTGGCTAAGGCGGTCGAAGCAGCACTGGCGGCCGGAAAGTAACCCACGCAATTTCTGGCCGAAGACGCGTGGCGGGTAGCCTAGGTCCATGGATGAAACCGCCGCAGTTCCCGCCCGGCAGCCCGCAACTGCGGATGCTCCGGTAACACTTTCCAGCCTTGCCGGTCTGGCGTTCTCGAAGGGCCACGGAACGGGCAACGACTTTGTCCTGATTGCTGATCCCGGTGACGCCCATGAAATAACCGCCGAGCACGTGGCACAGTTGTGCGACCGCCATGTGGGCATCGGTGGCGACGGACTCATTCGGGCGGTGCCATCCCGTTTTCTCCCCGAAGGCCGCGTTGCGCTGGAACAGGATCCCGGGGCTGAGTGGTTCATGGACTACCGCAACGGTGACGGTTCACTCTCGGAAATGTGTGGCAACGGAGTGCGTGTCTTCGTCCATTTCCTCATTGCCGAGGGTTTGGTGGACTTGGGCCCCGGGCAGACACTTGCCATCGGCACTCGCGGTGGAGTCAAGAAGGTGGTGCGGACAGCCAACGGCTACGCCGTGGATATGGGGCCGTGGGAGTTCATCTTCCCGGACGAGGCCAAGAGCAAGGCCATGGATGCGCTGGTCAGCGCGGACGGCTTGGAAGTGGCCAGGCCCGGTCTCTCCGTCAGCATGGGCAATCCTCACACGGTGGTTGCACTCGCCGAACTCAGCGAGCTCGCTGCCACGCAGCTTTTCAAAGTCCCCGTGGTGGATCCCAAGCCCGTCAACGGAACCAACGTCGAGTTCGTGGTTCCCGCTGAGCCATTGGTGGCGGACGGCGTCGGAACCATCACCATGCGCGTTCACGAGCGCGGTGTGGGGGAGACACAGTCCTGTGGCACCGGCGCGTGCGCCGCCGCCGTCGCCATTCGTCACTGGGCCGGTGACTCGGCTCCCAACGACTGGCACGTCAACGTACCGGGCGGCGTCGTGGCCGTGAAGTTCATCCCCGGTGCAGGCGGACGCGAGCATGTGGAACTCAGTGGTCCCGCAGTCATCGTGGCTACAGGGACGCTTTCCTGACCCGGATGATCCTGAACGTTTTGGAGGTACTTTCGCGGGAGACCGTGTAAGTACTGTCCAGCTCGGTAGCGAGCCACCGTTGGAGCGAGTCCGAGCCCAGGTTCTTCTGAACTACCAACCAGGCACTGCCACCTGCCGCCAGCCGGGGCAGCCACGTCAGCAGCAGCGTGTGAAGTTCGTCCTTGCCGATGCGGATGGGCGGGTTGGACCAGATGGTGTCGAACTCGACGGCGGGATCCACCTCGTGCGGGAGGCTGGCGGTGACGTTGGTCAGGCCGAGCGCCGCAGCGTTCTCGTTGGTCAACGTGATGCATCGGTCATTGACGTCAACGGCATGAACATGGGCATGGGGTGCCATCAAGCCCAAAGTGAGGGCAATCGGACCCCATCCGCAGCCGATGTCCAGCAAGTGCCCCTTCGGTGATGGCGGGGGAACTTCGGCGAAGAGAACCGCGGTACCTTTGTCCACGCCGTCGGGGCTGAAGATACCCGACGAGGTCTGCAGCCGGCGCGTTGCTCCAGCAAGTTCCACTGTCAGTGGCTTGCGGGTGAACGGTCCGGCCGGTTGGGCGGTGAAATAATGTGCAGACTCCATAATTTGCCAGATTAGTTGGCTATCGTCAGCAAGGGAAACCGCCTCCTTCCCCTCCTTGCTTGACAGCGGCTGCTAAAGTTGAGCCCATGTTCTTGATCTTTGAGTAATCAGCCGAAATGCCTGAGTCATCAGGCGTTTAATGGCACCGCCCGCGACGCAGGCCCGGTTTGGCATATTGCCCGTCCCCGCCCTTCCGCCCGGCAGGTCCCCAAGGCTAGGTCCGTAGTTCCTCTCCGAGGAGCTGGACACTCTGAAGATCCCGAACCGCTCCTTCGCAGTGAACCGCCATGGTGTACGTGGCCCCTGCGTTGTCACCGGAACAGCATCCTCACCTTGGCCCAAGGACCCTCCCGCGGAGTCCAACACGCCATCGTTTACAGCAGCCGCCTCCCTGACGAGAGGTTGCCGTTCAGCCCATAGGAGGCCCTTTTGGCCGATGCCCGTCAGCCCAGCGCGAATAGCGCCCCATCGAGCAGCAAACAGCACTATTCTGGAATTGCCGAACAGTCTAAGGAGACCATGACCACCCAGAAGCACTCCGGATCCGATTCCGACGCCCAGGACATGAGTCCTGAACAAATCCAGGCCGTCATCGACCGGATTCTTTCCAAGGATGTACCTGCGCAGGCATCCGACGACAACGACGCCAATGGTGTGTTCGGCAAGGCGCAGGCGATTTCCACGCTGGACCAGGAACACAGCATTTACGACGGCGACCAGGAAGACCTGGCTGAACGCCGCGCCCTTCGGCGTACCGCGGGACTGTCCACGGAGCTTGAGGACGTCACAGAGGTCGAATACAGGCAGCTGCGCCTTGAGCGCGTTGTGCTGGCGGGCTTGTGGACCGAGGGGACCCTGGCTGATGCGGAGAACTCCCTCCGTGAGCTCGCCGCACTTGCCGAGACGGCTGGATCCGAGGTGCTCGACGGCCTGGTTCAGCGGCGTCAGAAGCCGGACCCCGGGACGTTCCTTGGTTCCGGCAAGGCCCAGGAGCTCAAGGACATCGTCGCCGCCACGGGCGCAGACACCGTGGTGGTTGATACCGAGCTCGCGCCCTCTCAGCGACGTGGACTTGAGGACATCGTGAAGGTCAAGGTAGTTGACCGCACCACACTGATCCTTGACATCTTTGCCCAGCATGCCAAGAGCCGTGAAGGTAAGGCACAGGTTGAGCTCGCGCAGCTCGAGTACCTGCTCCCGAGGCTTCGTGGTTGGGGTGACTCCATGTCCCGCCAGGCTGGTGGCCAGGTGGGTGGCGCAGGCGCTGGTATGGGCTCCCGTGGTCCCGGTGAAACCAAGATCGAACTTGATCGGCGGCGGATCCGTACCCGTATGGCAAAGCTGCGTCGCGAAATCGCCGCAATGAAGCCTGCACGGGAGACCAAGCGGGCCAACCGCCGTCGTAACGCTGTTCCCTCAGTAGCTATCGCCGGGTACACGAACGCCGGCAAGTCCTCCCTCCTGAACCGCCTCACCGACGCCGGTGTCCTGGTGGAGAACGCCCTGTTCGCCACCCTTGATCCCACGGTCCGTAAGGCACAAACGCCGGACGGCATCGGGTACACCCTCGCAGACACTGTCGGCTTCGTTCGCTCGTTGCCGACCCAATTGATTGAGGCCTTCCGGTCGACGTTGGAAGAAGTTGCGGATGCGGACCTGATCCTTCACGTCGTGGATGCATCGCACCCCGATCCTGAGGGCCAGATTGCAGCAGTCAGGTCAGTTTTCACCGAAGTGGATGCCCGCAAGGTTCCCGAGATCATCGTCCTCAACAAAGTTGATGTAGCTGATCCCTTTGTGGTGGAGCGTCTTAAGCAGAAAGAACCCCGCCATGCTGTGGTGTCCACCCGTACGGGGCAGGGCATCGCGGAACTGCTCGAAGACATCAGCCGGTCCATTCCCCGGCCTGGGGTGCGCCTTGAACTGCTCATTCCCTACGAGCGCGGAGAAATGATCAACAAGTTGCACAACTCCGACTCGGAAATCCTCAGCCTTGAGCATGAGGAGAACGGGACCCGTGTAGTTGTCATGGTGCGCGAAGGCCTGGCCGCCGAGCTGGAGTCATTCGTCAGTAATGGTTGAGAAGGTGGCGGCGGACGCCGTCAAGTCGGAGGGGGAGAAAGCCACCCTCGAGTTGTTGGACCGGGCTGTTGCCGGCATGGGCGGACAAAGCCGTGCCGGCCAGCACGAGATGGCCAAGCATGTCACCCGGGCCATCGAGACCGGGGAACATCTGCTGGTTCAAGCGGGAACCGGAACGGGTAAGTCTCTGGCGTACCTGATTCCCTTGATCGCTCATTCCATGGACAGCAACAAACCGACCCTGGTGTCCACCGCCACCTTGGCACTCCAGACCCAGATTGTGGGCAGGGACCTTCCCCGCCTGCTGGAGACCATCAACCCTGCCCTTGAGCGGCCCGTTAATGTGGCGCTGGTCAAAGGCCGGGCCAATTACGTGTGCCTGCAGAAACTCGAAGGCGGGTTCCCCAGTGAGGAGCCCTCCGAAGGACAGCTGTTCTCCTTGGGGGAGGACACCAGCGTCCCTCACTTCGCCGCGTCCATGGGCGGACCACAATCGCAGCTGGGTAAGGAAGTGGTCCGTCTCCGGGAATGGGCGGAGAAGACCACCACCGGAGACCGCGACGAACTCATGCCTGGCGTGACGGACAGAGCCTGGCGGCAAGTATCCGTGACGTCCATGGAGTGCCTGGGTGCCCAGAAGTGCCCCGTGGCGGAAGAGTGCTTCAGCGAGCTGGCCCGCTCAAGGGCCGGCGAGGCCGACGTCGTGGTCACCAACCATGCCATGCTGGCTGTTAGTGCCTTCGAAGGCCTGGCTGTATTGCCCGAGTATGACGTGGTGGTGGTTGATGAGGCGCACGAGCTTCAGGATCGGGTCACCGGTGCCGTTTCAGGGCAGTTGTCAGTTGCCATGGTCCACGCGGCAGCATCCAGTGCCCGCAAGCACACGGCCATCCCCGTGGACGCCCTCAACGCCGCTGCGGACAGCTTGGACATGGCAATAGCCGGAGTACCCAACGGTTTGTTGCCCAACGGACTCAACGACGAACAGCTCGATTGTCTGGACCAATTGCGGGACGCCACACGCGCGGCGCTCTCGGATTCGAAGACCGATTCCTCCAACGCCGTGGACGGCGGACGCCAGCTCGCCCGTTCACGGCTCATGCTCATCCTGGAACTGTGCGAGCGGATGCTGGCCGCCAAGGAGAACCGCGAAGTGGTCTGGTTCTCGCGGAACAGCACGTTCGACCCCCAGCAGGGTTACTCGCCACCGGACGAGACGGCTCCGGCCCTGATTAACATCGCCCCGCTCAGTGTTGCAGGGCGGCTTCGTGAGGGACTCTTTGCCGGACACACCGTAGTGCTGACCTCCGCCACGCTGGCCATCGGCTCGGCCTTTGAGCCAGCCGCGGGTGGTCTGGGCCTGATTGGCGAAGGCGCACCGAGCTGGACCGGGATCGATGTCGGATCGCCCTTTGATTACCCCAAACAAGGGGTCTTATACGTCGCAAAACACCTGCCCAAGCCAGGCCGTGGTACCTCGCCTGAGGCGCTGGACGAGTTGGAAGACCTCATCCGCGCCTCCGGGGGCGGAGCGCTCTGCCTGTTCTCTTCACGGCGTGCAGCCGAAGAAGCCGCCGATGCCATGCGGCTCCGGCTGGACGTGGATATCCTCTGCCAAGGCGAATCCACCATGGCGGCCTTGGTGAAGCAATTCGCGGACGAACCTGACACGTGCCTCTTCGGAACGATGTCACTATGGCAAGGTGTCGACGTACCGGGTGGTTCCTGCCGTCTGGTGGTCATTGACCGCATACCCTTCCCACGTCCTGATGATCCCCTGATGACCGCCCGTTCCCGGGCAGTGGCCCAATCGGGCGGTAACGGGTTCATGGCCGTGTCAGCCACCCACGCTGCCATTCGATTGGCTCAAGGCGCAGGCCGGCTGATCCGCTCTACAGGAGACAAAGGGGTTGTGGCCGTACTGGACTCCCGGCTGTCAACAGAGCGCTATGGGGGCTTCCTGCGTGCTGCCCTGCCGCCGTTCTGGGCTACGACGGACCGGACAGTGGTGCGTGGTGTCCTGGAGCGTCTGGGGTCAGCCAAGGCCCCCTAGGAAGGGCAGCAGTGAAGCCCCGCAGGGAAACCCTGCGGGGAAAGTTCTGAGGCGAAGCCCCGTAGGGCGCCTAGAGGGAACGCAGTACGGAAACGACCTTGCCCATGATGGTGGCCTGA
The DNA here is from genome assembly GCF_044756605.1 of Paenarthrobacter sp. NPDC091711. Classification (NCBI taxonomy): domain Bacteria; kingdom Bacillati; phylum Actinomycetota; class Actinomycetes; order Micrococcales; family Micrococcaceae; genus Paenarthrobacter; species Paenarthrobacter sp. NPDC091711. Next base: position 47,731 of record NZ_JBIVTF010000015.1, on the reverse strand, counting down.
TCTCCGAGGATGGGCTCGTACTGGGTATTTTGTGGGAGCAGCCACGTGTGGCCATCCCGCTGGCGGAAGGTCTTCACCGTTGCTTCGTCATCCAACAAGGCGGCAACGATGTCGCCGTTGATGGCATCGTTCTGGCGCCGGACCACTACCCAGTCGCCATCACAGATAGCGGCATCAATCATGGAATCGCCGGCCACCTTCAGCATGAACAGTTCGCCATGTCCCACAAGTTGGCGGGGGAGTGCAAGTACGTCTTCAACCGTCTGGTCAGCCAGGATGGGGCCACCGGCCGCGATGCGGCCCACCAACGGGACCATGGCGGTATCACTGGCGCTGGCGAGTTCGGTAACGGCAAGACCGCCCGCGCTTCGAAGGGTGGTAGGAGCTTCCACGCCGGGAATGGATCCGCCATCAAGGGTCAAGGGCATCAGTACTTCCATGGCGCGTGGACGCTTGGGATCCCTGCGGAGGTACCCAAGCTTCTCCAGTTGGGACAACTGATGCGTGACGCTGGACAAACTGGCTAGACCCACGGTGTCGCCGATTTCACGCATGCTGGGCGGGTAGCCGTTGTCATTGACCGATCGCTGGATGGTCTCCAGGATCTTTTTCTGCCGGACAGTCAGGCTTTTGGGACTCTTTTGAGGCTGTTGGCTCCGCAGGGGTGCCCCGCCGCCTGTGGCTTTCGCTGCCATGTTCGCCAATGCCTTTCATTCCGCCCGGATGAGTGCCCGGGGTTGTCGGGTCTGCAAAAAATGTCAGACCCTCCTGTTCCACTGAAACAGTGCTGTTTCTTCCCTCAAACGTAGGGCAGGCACAGGCGTTTATCAAACATTTGTTCTAGCGAGTCTCGACACCGTTCGTTGATAAGTGCTAAAAATGTCATAGCAAGGTTCGAATATGTGTTCTATAAACCTGATGCTGAAGTCCGATGTTCGAACAAAGCGTTCGAACATCGGGGGTCAGGGGACGGGAACACCAAGAATTGGCAGCCGAGCACCGGTACTCCGGAGCCTGGCAATAGCTCAGAAGGGCTCAGCTCATGTCCGCAGTCACTACGTTCGCTGATTTTCGTACTACTCAGGCGCCTGCCCGCCTGCGTCTCACCCGGCGGGGACGGATCGTCTTCTTCGGCATCCCGGCCATGCTGTTGGTGGCGGCGTTGCTGAGTCTCGCCGGTTTCATCAACTCCCCGGCAAAGGCCGCGGACTCGCAGTCCCAACTGCGTCCGCCTGTTGCGGTCACGGTCACGGTGCAGCCGGGCCAGTCACTGTGGGGCATCGCCGGTGCAGCTGCTCCGGAGCGGGACCCCCGTGATGTCATCGCCGAGATCATCCAGCTGAACGACCTCCGGGGCGGCCGCATTCTGCCCGGCCAGCAGCTGTTCGTCCCTGCAAACTGATCCGTTCAGCATCCGCGAAAGCCGATGGTCGGGCGTCACAGTTAGTCGCCAGTCCCGGCCGCCCCTTAAACTGGGTTGGTGAGTGACCAGCTTGAGCGACTTGACCGACTTCCCCTTAGGACCAACCTGCGTGGATTGAGCCCTTACGGCGCACCGCAGCTTGATGTCCCCATCCTGCTCAACGTCAACGAGAACACTCATGGTGTCCCTGCCGATGTCCAGGCCGCTATTACGGAGGCGGTGGCCGCCGCAGCCACGGGTCTGAACCGCTACCCGGATCGAGAGTTCACTGAACTCCGTCAAGCCCTTGCCGAGTACCTGGGCCACGGGCTTTCTCCGGATAACATCTGGGCCGCCAACGGCTCCAACGAAGTTCTGCAGCAGATCCTCCAGGCTTTTGGTGGACCAGGCCGCAAAGCCCTGGGTTTCCCTCCCACGTACTCCATGTACCCACTGCTCGCCAGTGGCACTGACACCGAGTATGTCCGCGGAGTCCGCGCGGACGACTACGGGCTGGACGCCGAATCGGCCGCTGCTCAGGTCCGGGAAACGGGCGCCAACATTGTTTTCCTGTGCTCGCCCAACAACCCCACAGGTACGGGCTTGGGATTGGACGTCGTCGAGGCTGTGTACGAGGCCGGCGAAGCCAGCCAGGCCATAGTGATCGTGGACGAGGCTTATCACGAGTTTGCGCACGACAATACTCCAAGCGCCCTGACCCTGTTGCCCGGCCGTGAGCGGCTGATTGTCTCGCGCACCATGAGCAAGGCCTTCGCTCTTGCCGGTGCCAGGCTCGGGTACATGGCGGCGGCTCCTGAAGTCACCGACGCCATCCGTTTGGTTCGCCTTCCGTACCACCTGTCTGCTGTTACTCAGGCAACCGCCCTTGCGGCGCTGAACCACCGCGAAGCCCTCATGGCCGACGTCGAAGACATCAAGGTCCAACGCGACCGGATTGTGACTGAACTGCTCCGCATGGGCCTGAAGCCTGCCGCTTCAGACTCCAACTACGTATTCTTCGGCGGGCTGGAGGAGCCGCACGCGATTTGGCAGGGCCTGCTCGACGCCGGTGTGCTGATTCGTGATGTCGGTATCCCCGGGCACTTGCGTGTCACTGCAGGAACCGAGCCGGAAACCACTGCCTTCCTGGAAGCTTTGGAAGCCCTGCTGGACGGCGCCGCGCCACACCGCGCCTAAACTTGTTCCTAGACCCAACCCACCCTTCGTGTATAAGGACGTCCCAATGAGCGAAACCGGCGCTACGCCGACCGCTGCCCGCACCGCGCGCATGGAGCGCACCACCAGTGAATCGTCGGTTCTGGTGGAGATTAACCTGGACGGTTCAGGTATCTCGGATATCAGCACCTCGGTTCCGTTCTATGACCACATGCTGACGGCCCTGTGCAAGCACTCCCTGATTGACATGACCGTCAAGGCCACTGGCGACACCCACATTGACGCGCACCACACCGTGGAAGACGTTGCCATCACGTTTGGCGAGGTCCTGCGCACGGCCCTGGGCAACAAAGCCGGCATTCGTCGCTTCGGTGAAGCAACGGTTCCTTTGGACGAAGCCTTGGCGCACGCCGTCGTGGATGTCTCCGGACGTCCCTACCTGGTACACGGTGGCGAGCCGGCCGGACAGGAATACCACCTGATCGGCGGACACTTCACGGGATCGTTGACGCGCCACGTCTTTGAAGCCATTACGCTGCACGCCGGAATCTGCCTCCACATGAACGTGCTGGCCGGCCGCGACCCCCACCACATCGTTGAGGCCCAGTTCAAGGCCTTTGCGCGCGCATTGCGTGCAGCTGTTGAGTCTGATCCCCGTGTGGAGGGCATTCCCTCCACTAAAGGCGCACTATGAGCGGCCAGATTCTGAATAACGGGGCTGTGGCTGACGCCATAGCGTCCGTCAAGCCGGAGTCGCCTGAAGGCAAGCCCACAGTCACTGTGCTGGACTATGGTTCGGGCAACGTCAGGTCCGCTGTTCGCGCCCTTGAACGTGCCGGCGCCCACGTGGTGCTTAGTTCCAAGCCCGAAGACGTCCTGAATGCTGATGGTCTGGTGGTGCCCGGAGTCGGTGCTTACGAGACCGTGATGAAGGAACTTAAGTCTGTTGATGCCATCCGTATGATCGGACGCAGGGTTGCCGGTGGTCGTCCTGTGCTGGCCATCTGCGTGGGCTTGCAGGTTCTCTTTGAGGCCGGCGTTGAGCATGGCACCGAATCCGAGGGTATGGCCGAGTGGCCCGGCAAGGTTGAGCTCCTTCCCGCCCCCGTGGTTCCGCACATGGGCTGGAACACCGTGGACGTCCCGGAAGGCTCCAAGCTCTTTGCCGGGGTGGAACAGGAACGCTTCTACTTTGTGCACTCCTACGGGGTTCAAGAGTGGAACTTCGACGTCGTTCAGCCCCGCATGGCCCCTCCCATGGTGACGTGGTCCGAGCACGGCGCACGCTTCATTGCCGCAGTGGAGAACGGCCCCCTCTGCGCTACGCAGTTCCACCCGGAGAAGTCAGGCGATGCCGGAGCGCGGCTTTTGCGTAACTGGGTGGACAGTCTCCGTAAGCCCGCTGCGGAAGCATCCGGAAGCGGTGCCGCCTAGATGTGGTGGTCGGTAATGCTGATGGGCCTGGCCGGCCTGCTGGTGGGTGGGGGTATCTCCTTCCACCAACAGAAGAAGCCCCGGTGGGTCTCCATTTCTTTCTATGTGCTGGCCGGGATGTCCCTGCTGGCCGCTTATCTCTTGACGCTGGGTAACTGAACCAGCCGTTCTGCGAACCGCGTCACTTTCGAACCCCAAGGACACACATGACCTCCTCCGCCCAGTCCGTTCTGGAACTCCTGCCTGCCGTTGACATTGTTGACGGCCAGGCGGTCCGCCTCCTGCAAGGAGAAGCCGGCTCGGAAACCAGCTACGGGACACCTCTGGAAGCAGCATTGAACTGGCAGAACGCTGGCGCCGAATGGGTTCACATGGTGGACCTCGACGCCGCATTTGGCCGGGGGGACAACGCCGCGCTCATCAGCGAGGTGGTCTCGCAGCTCAACGTCAAGGTGGAGCTCTCCGGCGGACTGCGGGATGACGAGTCTCTTGAGCGTGCGCTGGAATTGGGTGTTGCCCGCGTGAACCTTGGCACGGCAGCGTTGGAGAATCCCGAGTGGACCCGGCGTGCAATTGAGCGCTTCGGTGACAAGATCGCCGTCGGCCTTGATGTCCGCGGCACAACGCTTGCTGGACGCGGTTGGACCAAAGAGGGCGGCGACCTCTGGGAGGTTCTGGCACGCCTTGAGGATGCGGGTTGTGCCCGCTACGTCGTCACCGACGTCACCAAGGACGGAACGCTTCAGGGCCCGAACGTGGAACTCCTCCGCCAGATGGTGGAGAAGACCGGCAAGCCGGTGGTCGCCTCCGGCGGTATCTCCAGCCTGGAAGACCTCCGTGTTCTCCGCGAATTGGTACCGCTGGGCGTTGAAGGCGCGATCGTTGGCAAGGCTCTCTACGCCGGTGCCTTTACGCTGCCCGAAGCACTGGACGTTGCCGGCCGCCGCTGATGCACCACAACGGAGGTCATCAGCCCGAGGATCATGGCCACGCCCGGCGTGAGCTTCCCGGCCATATCGCGGCCGCATTGGCCGGTGCAGGGGGAGGCACTGACTCCGCCGGCCAGCCGTGGTCCGGTAGGAGCCTCAGCGGTGATGACGCGAAGATCCATAACTTCGAAGACGACGACGGCTCTGCGGATCCTGGCTATGTTGCTGCCGTTGCGGCGTTGATCAAGGGGACAGGCAGTGAGGCTGACGTTGTCGCCTCCCTGGCTACGGCACGGGTGTTCGTTCCCGTCGTTGCCCAGCTGGCTGAGGAAGCCGAAGGCGTCGATGGCCTGCACGCTGACAAACAAGCCGATATGGCATTGGTCACACTCAAGGCTCCTGACGGTCGCACGGCCATGCCGGTCTTTACCTCCGCTGCCGCCCTTGAGGCATGGCATGCGCAGGCGCGTCCTGTGGCTGTTTATGCCGCGCGCGCAGCCCTCTCCGCGGTATCGGAGGGCGCGCAGCTGCTGGTCATGGACCCTGGCTCGGACTTCGCGTTCGTGGTGCGGCGCCCTGCCATGTGGGCCCTCGCCCAACAGAAGAACTGGACGCCGTCATACCTTGATGATCAACTGGAGGCAGCTCTCGCTTCAACGGTCTCGGCATTTCGGACGGTCCGTCGCCTTGAGACGCAGCACGGTGGTGGCGTTGCGTCGCTGACGGCTGACGGCCGCCAAGTTTCCGGGGGCGGTGCAGGGCCGGAACTGCGTGTGGTGCTCTTCCTCGAAGATGGACTCGACGCCGTGGCTGTGCAGACCCTCGTTGCTCAACTGAACGAGGCTTGGGCGCGGATGGATTCCTTTGCCGAAGGCGTTGATTCCATGGAAGTAAAACTGCAGCGCGCCGCACAGGAGCCCGCGCGGCATTAATGGCGGTGCCGGTTCCCGGGGCTGCCCTGGGGAACAAGAGGAATTAGCCAGTGAACTTCGCTCTCTACAAAGAGATGCTGTCCATACGCCCTGTCCGGCGTTTGCTCGTAGTGGGCATGATTGCCCGTATTCCACACTCGGCGGCAGGCGTGCTCCTCACCTTGCACATCGTGTTGACCCTTGGCCAGGGATACGCCGCCGCGGGCGCAGCAGCTGCCGTCATGACCATTGGCATTGCGCTGGGCGCCCCCTGGCGTGGCCGCCGGGTGGACATGGTGGGCCTGAGGAAGGCACTGATCCCTTCAGTTGTCTCGGAGACCGTCATCTGGTCCATAGTCCCGCACGTTTCGTATGAGTGGCTGCTGCCGCTGGTGTTCGTCGGCGGCCTTTTCACGCTGCCGATCTTCAGTGTCGTCCGCCAGTCTCTGGGCGTCATGGTCGATGGCGAGCAGCGGCGTTCGGCGTTCGCCCTCGACTCCATCGCTACCGAGCTGGTCTTCATGATTGGGCCCGCTGTTGGGGCAATCGTCGCCACCAGCGGTTTCTCGGCGATCGGACTAACGGCCGTTGGCGTTTCCGTCTCTGTGGCCGGGCTGTTCCTGATGTGGTTCAACCCGCCCACCCGCAGCGAAGTGGTGTGCACCCCGCAGGAGTCTGCGGACCGGGCGGCGGCCGATCTCGCTGCTGCTGAGGCTGCCATGGTGGCGTCAGCACCGGCCCATGTCCAGGAAGCGGCGTCGGAAATGGCGTCTTCGACGTCCAGAACAGCAGCTCTGCGGAGTCGCGTCGCCAGGAACTTCACGTGGTTCACGGTCTCTGTTGCGGCTCTTTTTGCGGTGGCCGCCGGATCCGGCATGGTTCTGAGCGGTTCCGATGTCAGCATCGTGGGGCTCTTGGAACGTGGTGGGCACGAGAATGAAATCGGCATCGTGTTCTTCTTCTGGTGCGCAGCGTCAGTGGTGGGTGGCCTCATCTACGGGTCAATGAAGCGGTCCATCTCGCCCATGCTCCTGCTGCTGGGCATGGCCGCACTCACCATCCCGATGGGCTTTGCCCAGGACACCTGGACACTGGCGTTCCTCTCACTCCTGCCGGGCCTGCTGTGCGCCCCCGTTCTGTCTGCATCTTCCGAGAAGGTAGCCGACCTCGTCGAGGAGGAGCGCCGGGGTGAAGCCATGGGCTGGTACGGCTCCGCACTGACAGCTGGCGTCGCACTCGGCGCACCTCTGGCCGGGGTCTTCATCGACACCGTGGGTCCTTCCGGTGGTTTCGCTGCCATCGGAATCGCCGGCGTCGTGCTCTGCGCAGCCGGACTTATCCTGACGTCCCTGCGCCGCCGGGCAGCGCGGGTCTGAAAATCTCACCTAACGACGACGGCGGGTCGACCATCTGTGGTCGACCCGCCGTCGTTGGTTCTTACCGTAGTTGGGGCTAGTTCACCGGTCCGGTGAACTTTTCGCCCGGACCCTTGCCCGGAGCGTCAGGAATAAGTGAAGCTTCGCGGAAAGCCAGCTGCAGGGAGCGCAGGCCATCGCGCAACGGGCCGGCATGCTGGGAACCGATCTCCGGGGCTGCTGCGGACACCAGTCCGGCGAGGGCCGTGATCAGCTTGCGGGCTTCGTCCAAGTCCTTGAGGTCCTCGGCATTCGGGTCATCGGCCAGGCCGACTTTGACGGCTGCCGCACTCATGAGGTGAACGGCGCCGGTGGTAATGACTTCCACAGCCGGTACTTCAGCGATGTCGCGGATCTGCTGGGACACACCGGCATCGGCGGCAGGGGCGGCGTTTTCGCTGTAGGAGTTGCGGGAATTGCTGTCTTCAGTGCTCATACTGGTAAGCTTGTCACAGACCGACTGGAAGTCGTTATTCAGGGTTAATATCCGCAGTCAACGTTCCCGCCTTCCGCAATGTGCGCTTGGCGGGATGTTTCTGTAGAATTGTCTTTCAGTTTGCAAGCGGAGTTCTCTCCCACCCGCGTCAGCCGTTCCCTCAGGGGACAGGATCCCTTTTGGGACAAGAGGTTGCCGGGTACCTGGTCGGACACTTGTGGAAGCATGGCTTCCGGAAGTGCGTGCTTCCTTGATGGAAGTGCAGCCGATCTTCGAGGCCTTCGATTGCACCAGCAATTGGGGGCCTTCTCTATTTGCCGGTGACATCACCACAACCACAGGAGCTTTAACATTAGCGAGCCAAGAATCAATGAGCGTATCCGCGTCCCCGAGGTGCGGTTGGTCGGTCCTGCCGGCGAACAGGTAGGAATTGTCCGCATCGAGGACGCCCTGCGTCTTGCTGCCGAGTCCGATCTCGATCTCGTTGAAGTTGCCCCGCAGGCTAAGCCTCCTGTTTGCAAGTTGATGGACTTCGGTAAGTACAAGTATGAAGCCGCAGTGAAGGCCCGCGAGGCCCGCAAGAACCAGACAAACACGGTTCTTAAGGAAATCCGCTTCCGCCTTAAGATCGACAAGCACGACTACGAAACCAAGCGCGGACACGCACTTCGATTCCTGGGCGCCGGCGACAAAGTCAAGGCCATGATCCAGTTCCGTGGCCGCGAGCAGCAGCGTCCCGAGATGGGCATCCGCTTGCTGCAGCGTTTCGCTGAAGACGTTGCCGAGGTTGGCATCATCGAGTCCAGCCCGCGCATCGATGGCCGCAACATGGTCATGGTGATCGGCCCGCTGAAGAACAAGGCTGAAGCCAAGGCCGAAGCCCGCCGCGCTACGCAGCGTGCTGAAGCCAAGGCACAGAACGAGGCCAAGGCATCCGGACGCGTTGACACCACGGGCGAGCAGGCTCCGTTGACTCAGAGCCTTGCTGACCTTCTTCCCGAGGGTTTCAAGGTCACTGAAGAGGAGACCAAGCAGGAAACTGCTGAAGCCCCCGAGGCTCAGGCACCGGTTGCTGAGGAAGCTCCGGTTGCTGAGGAATCCGCACCCGTTGCTGAAGAGGCTCCGGTTGCTGAGGCAGCTCCGGTTGTGGAAGAAGCTCCCGTTGTTGAGGAAGCCCCCGTGGTCGCAGCTCCTGTTGCCAAGGCAGCACCGGCTCCGGCGAAGGCTGCACCGGCCGCCAAGGCAGCACCCGCTCCGGCGAAGGCTGCACCGGCCGCCAAAGCAGCACCCGCAGAGGCAGCTCCGAAACCAGCTGTACCGGCAGCAGCCCCGAAGCCTGCAGTTCCTTCGGCTCCGAAGCCCGTCGCCAAGCCGGCAGCTCCCAAGCCGGCAGCTCGGCCTGCGGCCCCCAAGGCTGCACCGAAGCCTGCATCACGCAAGACCAACTAGTTCAACGCCGCGGAGGCCCCGCTTCCATCGGCAAGCAACCAGCATGCCGGCCCTTGTAGGCCGGCTGCGCGAAAGAATCGCGGACTCGTCCGTGGATACGTAAGGAGATCGGTTCCCATGCCGAAGATGAAGACCCACAGCGGTGCTAAGAAGCGCTTCAAGCTGACCGGTACCGGCAAGCTGAAGCGTCAGCAGGCCAACCGCCGTCACTACCTGGAGCACAAGTCCTCCAGGCTGACCCGCCGCCTCGCCGGCGACAAGCTCGTCTTCAAGGGCGATGCCAAGGTCATCAAGAAGATGCTCGGCGTCTAAGTTCCAAGTTCTTTGGTTACTGCCATCCGGCAGGGACCGACTACACCAAAAGCCTTCTCAGGCCGGCCGGGTTTCCGGCAGTAGCAGCTTGGGATAAAGATTTCTGAAGGAGTACGCACGTGGCACGTGTGAAGCGGGCGGTAAACGCCCACAAGAAGCGCCGGGTTGTCCTTGAACGCGCAAAGGGTTACCGCGGACAGCGTTCGCGCCTGTACCGCAAGGCCAAAGAGCAGCTGCTGCACTCGTTTGTGTACAGCTACGGTGACCGTCGCAAGAAGAAGGGCGACTTCCGTCGCCTCTGGATCCAGCGTATCAACGCTGCATCCCGCGCCAACGGCCTCACCTACAACCGTCTGATCCAGGGCCTCAAGGCCGCTGAGGTTGAGGTTGACCGCCGCATGCTGGCCGAGCTGGCCGTTTCCGACGCCAACGCTTTCGCCGCTCTGGTGAACATCGCCAAGGCCGCACTTCCGGCTGACACCTCCGCTCCGGCTGCGGCTGCTGCAGCTCCCAAGGCTGCCGCTCCCAAGGCTGCCAAGGTTGCTCCGGCCGCTGCCACCGCAACGGCTGTCAAGGCTGCAGTTTCCGACAAGCCGGCTATCGACGGCGCAGTTGCTGCTGATGGCGACGAAGCTCCGGAAGGCTACGCCATCAAGGGCAACGCTGAGTCCAAGAAGTACCACGTTCCGGGTTCCACCTGGTACAACACCACTGCTGCTGAGTACTGGTTCTCCACCGTTGAGGCTGCAAAGGCTGCCGGCTTTGAGCCTGCAGGTGGCGAAGCCCGCCAGCAGATCAAGAACTAGTCGCAACTGCCACTAAAGTTCTTTATATGAACGAAACCGGGCGCCCGCAAGACTTTCCGATGACCAACCCCCGAGCTGATCGGGTGAGGGACGTCGCCAAGCTTGCCGGGCGCCCGGCCCGTTTAAAGCGCGGACGCTTTCTTGCAGAGGGCCCGCAAGCGGTCCGTGAGGCGTTGACCCTGCACCGTGAGCGCATGGCGGCGGGAGGTCCCGCCGTCGTACATGAAGTTTTTGCCAGCGAAGCGTGCCTGGAGCGTCTTCCTGAGCTTGCCGACCTCGCGCAGGCAACGTTGCTCCGGCTAGCCAGTGACGAAGTCCTTGCCGCCATGGCCGACACCGTGAATCCGCAGGGGATCGTGGCCGTGTGTAGCTTCGTGGACGTCAGCCTGGATTCGGTGTTGGACTCCAGTCCCCGCCTGATAGCGGTCATGTGCCAGGTGCGCGACCCCGGTAATGCCGGGACGGTACTGCGCGCGGCGGACGCCGCAGGCGCTGATGCGGTTGTCCTCACCGGCTCAAGCGTGGACATCTACAACCCTAAAGCTGTCCGTTCCACGGCCGGTTCCCTCTTCCACCTGCCGGTTGTGCTTGGTGCCGATGTTGAGGAGCTTGTTGGGTACTGTCGGGAGCGCGGCATCGGCATCCTTGCTGCGGACGGTTATGGGACCGTCAACCTGGACACACTGCAGGATGAGAACGCTGCGCGTCGACTGGGGAATGAGTCAGTGACCTCGGACTATGCCCTGGAGTCTCCTACGGCGTGGCTGTTCGGCAATGAGGCGCAGGGGTTGTCTGAAGCTGAGCTTGCGTTGGCTGACCACAGGGTGGCCGTGCCTGTCTACGGGGCAGCCGAGAGCCTGAACCTGGGCACCGCAGCTACTGTGTGCCTCTACGCCAGTGCGCGTTCCCAGCAGGGCGCCAGAGTGGGGAATGCGTAAACAGCACGTCCGCGGGTACGGTATTGCTTGCAAGATCAGCCGATGACGACTCTTCTTGGTAAATTCCAGTCTTTCCCAAACCCGAAGAGGTGAAGCTTTCGTGGCTGCAGGTGGCGGTACCAAAGCGATTGTGGCGGCCCTTGCTGCCAACTTGACCATCGCTGTATTGAAGTTTGTTGCCTTCTTCCTGACGGCGTCATCGTCCATGCTCGCCGAGGCCATCCACTCGGTGGCTGACTCCGGCAACCAGATCCTGTTGCTCGTGGGTGGTAAGCGCGCCAAGAAGGCCGCGAGCCCGGAGCACCCCTTCGGCTATGGCCGCGAGCGTTACATCTACGCGTTCATCGTTTCCATCGTGCTGTTCAGTGTTGGTGGCCTGTTCGCCTTGTATGAGGCCTGGGAAAAATTCCAGCACCCGCACGGTATAGAGGGCGCCTTCTGGTGGGTCCCTCTCGCGGTCCTGGTGGGTGCCATCATTGCTGAGTCGTTCTCGTTCCGCACGGCGATCATCGAGTCGAACCACACCCGCGGCAAGCAGTCATGGGTCAAGTTTGTCCGCAACGCCAAGCAGCCGGAACTGCCGGTTATCCTCCTGGAAGACTTCGGCGCTTTGATTGGCCTGCTCTTCGCTCTCTTCGGCGTCAGCATGACATTGGTGACAGGCAACGGTGTCTGGGATGCCATGGGTACCGCCATGATCGGCTTCCTCCTGGTGGCCATTGCTGTGATCCTGGCTCTAGAAACCAAGTCTTTGCTTCTAGGGGAGTCTGCCACGAAGGAAGACGTCCAGCGCATTACAGCCGCCCTGGAAGCTGACGGAACGCGCATCATCCACCTCAAGACCCTGCACTTGGGACCGGAGGAATTGCTGGTGGCCGCAAAAATCTCCATGGGAGCCTCCCAGACGGGCGAGGAGATCGCCAGGGGGATCGACGACGCCGAGCAGCGTATCCGGGCGGCCGTCCCCATTGCGCGGGTCATCTACCTCGAACCAGACATCGAGCGCGTTCAGGCACCGCAGCTTTAGGTTCTTGGGCAAGTAAATCTGACGAAAAAAGATGGGCTCCGCTGCGGCGGAGTCCATCTTTTGTTCCAGCTGTCACTCTCACCGCTGGCTGATCAGCGATACAGCGGCCTGCGGCGCAGCTGTTTCGTGATGCCAGCGGTGATCAGGTGGCCAGCGGCTTTTTGCGTTCCAGCAGGCCGCTGAGCAAAGCTACTCCGAGGCCCAGAATAGCCAGCACCGCGCCTACCAAGGCAGGAGCCACATAGCCCCAACCCCAGGCAATCACGGTGCCGCCGAGGAAGGCTCCGAGCGCGTTGGCGATGTTGAGGGCTGAGTGATTCAGCGAGGATGCCAGCGAGGCAGCGCCCGGTGCAGCGTCCAGGAGCCGGGTCTGCAGTGCAGGGGTCAACATGGAGCCCACACCGCCCACCACGAACGCCATGATGAAAGCAGCCCACGCCCAGTGCGCGGCAATTGCGTAGACCACCAGGGCTACCGCGATTCCGGGCATGACCCAGTAGATGGTGCCCATCACGGACTTATCAGCAAGGCGTCCACCGAAGATGTTGCCAACCACCATTCCCAGTCCGTAGAGGGCCACCACGGCGGGGATCAGGTTTTCCGGTATGCCGGCTACAGAGGTCATGGTGTGGGCGATGTAGGTGTAGACGGCGAAGAAGCCACCGAATCCAATGATGCCGATCAGAAGCGCCAGCCACACCTGGAGCCGCTTGAGGGCACCGAGTTCGCGCCGGATACTCGCCTCGGGGTGGGCTGCTTCGAAGGGAACGAACTTCCACACCATGGCAACGGTGAGTAAGCCGATGGCTCCCACGATGACGAAGAGGAGGCGCCACCCGAAGGTCTGGCCCACCCACGTGGCTGCCGGGACGCCGATGACGTTGGAAACGGTCAGGCCCGCCATCACCATGGAGATTGCCCACCCCCTTTTGGTGGGGGCCACGAGGCCGGCCGCTATGACGGCTGCCACTCCGAAGAAGGCCCCGTGTGGCAGGCCTGAAGCAAAGCGGGAGAGCAGCATGAAGCCGTAGTCGGGGGCGATGAAGGATGTCAGGTTTGCCAGGCTCAGGAACAGCATGAGGCCCAGGGCCAGGTGTTTCCTTGGCAGCTTTGCCCCGAAAGCGGCGAAGACCGGGGCTCCGATAACAACACCCAGGGCATATGCGGAGATAAGGTTCCCGGCCTCGGGAGTGCTGATGCCCAGCCCTTCTTCGATTTCCTTCAGCAGGCCCATCATGGCGAACTCGGTGGTGCCGATGGCGAACCCGCCCATGGCCAACGCCAGTATGGCCAGGCCAAGGTGCTTCTTGGCTGCTTTGGCGGTGGCGGAAGGGGACACGGTGGTAGTCATAAGCCTGCTTCTTGAAGGTGCCTTGTGGGCCGGGGAAGTGCGGAGAAAATCCGATAACAAGCTTAGTCCCGCGCCGGCGACTTGACGCCGGTTTGTGACGATGCCCATTGCCCGGACCCCCATAGACTGTTGCGGTGACTGCACTGATTAACGTCGTGGGCGCCGCCGTCGTCGACTCCCTGGAAGCTCCTACCCGCCTGCTGGCCGCTCGCCGCACAGCACCACCCCAATTTGCGGGGATGTGGGAATTTCCGGGCGGCAAGGTGGAAACGGGAGAAACTGCGGAGGCCGCCCTGCACCGTGAACTCGCCGAAGAACTGGGAGTTCACGTGGACCTGGGGCCGGAGCTTGAGTCCGGCAACGCCGCCGGGTGGACGCTCAATGAGCGCGCGTCCATGCGGGTATGGTTTGCCGAACTGACCGCGGGGGAGCCGCGGCCCCTTGAAGATCACGACGAACTGCGCTGGGTGTCGTTGGCTGACCACGACCAGGTTTTAGGCCTTCGGTGGATCCCGGCGGACCTGCCGATAGTCCGGGCACTACTGGATCGGGTTGCCGCTCCAGCGTGACAACGGAAACTTAGAAGAGCGGCTGCTGCCCCGGGAGGGGAGCGGAGGCGGCTGCAGGGGCCGCTGTGGGGCCCGTAAGGGTGCGGGCATTCCGATGGCTGAATCCGGACGTCCCGGTAAAGCCATACTTCGCCTTGAAAAAGGTGATCCTTCCGGTGAGCCAGGTGCGGTACTCCTTGGAAGCATAGGATCCTTGGCCATAGAGCCGCCGGTACTTGCCCACCAGTTCCGGGTGCTGTGCAGCCAGCCATTGCATGTACCACTCGCGTGTTCCGGGCTTGAGGTACAAAGCGCCGGCGGTGACTCCTGTGGCGCCCGCCTTGGTCAGTTCAGTGAAGAGGGAATCGAGAGCTTCGTCCGAGTCCGTGAGCCACGGCAGGATGGGCATGGCCATGACCCCGCACCCTAATCCGGCATCACGCAGCCGTGCGATGAGCTTGAGCCGGGCCTTGGGGGATGGAGTTCCAGGTTCAATGAGCTCCGCAAGATCCTGATTGGTCATGGCCAGCGAGATGCCAAGGTCCACAGGGACCTGGGTAGCGGCGTGCTTGAGCAGGGGGATATCCCGGGCCAGCAGTGTGCCTTTGGTCAAGATGGAGAAAGGGGTTCCGGAATCGGCGAGGGCCCGGATGATTCCGGGCATGAGGGCGTAGCGACCCTCCGCGCGCTGATAGGGATCGGTGTTGGTGCCGAGGGCAACTTGGGGCCGTTCCCATGATGGCTTGGCCAGCTCTTTGCGGAGAACCTCTGCGGCGTTGATCTTGACCACCACTTGCGAGTCGAAGTCTCGTCCGGCGTCGAATTCCAGGTACGTGTGGCTCTTGCGGGCAAAGCAGTACACGCAGGCATGGCTGCATCCGCGATACGGATTGACGGTCCACTCAAAGGGCATGGCGGAACCGGAAGGCACCTTGTTGAGCACTGACTTTGCGGTGACCTCATGGAAGGTGACTCCGGAGAATTCGGGTGTTGAGATGGAACGCACAAGTCCGGCAAGCGGCAGCAAGGCATCCAAAGCCGGGGCAGGGCCCGGAGCCTTGATTCCACTTGTTTCTGACGCCGGTCCACGCGTTGGTGAAAGTGCTTGTGCGTCCCATCTCATGGACTCCATTCGAAGGTATGTTCGAATAAATGTCAAGGCCGTCCTTACAAGGCCGGTGATTGAGGAGCCGGGCGTTGCTAAGGTTGGCCCATGATTCTGCTGACTGGCTTCGAACCGTTTGGCGAGGACACTGTGAATCCTTCGTGGCTGGCAGTCCGTCGGGCGAGCGAGTTGCTAAATGCGCAAGGCATTGCTGTTGAAGCCGTGGAGCTACCGTGCGTTTTTGGTGAGTCGGCAACAGTTCTCAGCGATGCCATGACCCGCCTTAAGCCGGACATTGTGGTCTGTACCGGCTTGGCCGGAGGTCGTGGACGGATCTCCCTGGAACGTGTCGCCATCAATTGCGATGACGCCCGAATACCGGATAACAAGGGCCAGCGTCCCATCGATGAGGAGGTCATCCCGGGCGGGCCTGCGGCGTACTTCTCCAGCTTGCCCATCAAGGCTGCGCTCCGGAACCTCCAGATCGCGGGAATCAAGGGAGAAGTCTCTCAATCTGCGGGCACCTACGTGTGCAATCACATCTTCTATGCGCTGATGCACTCCTTGGCATCCAAGCCCGGCATCCGTGGCGGATTCGTCCACCTTCCCTATCTGCCGGAACAGCTTCCGGAAGGCACCGCAACGCCGTCCATGCCCCTGGAGACCATGGCGGAAGGAATCGCAGATATTGTCAGGACTGCCCTGCACACGCAGGCCGACGTGAAATTTTCGGCCGGGGCTATCCGCTAAACCAGCTCCCATTCAACCCGGATGCTCGCTGAAACTGAGGATTCTCCTGCTTCCACGGGCATGGCCTCCGCGGTGAAGGACGCCCTCACCATTCCGCCCAAGGGGATGGGACCGCCGTGCAGCGGCTCTTGGGAGATGGAGACCACCTGCCCAAGCCGGGAAGAAGCCAGCGCAGCGTACTGTTCGGCTCGTGCCACAGCATCCTGCCACGCAGCCTCCTGCGCCTGGGCGGTGACGGAGGAAGAGTCAGCAAAGCCCTGTTCGATCCCGTTAATCCGGATGTCGTCTCCGCCGGCTGCCACTGCCGCAGCAATCGCAGCCGGAGCGTCCGCCTGGGAACTGATACCCACCTGCAGATTGGTGGACGCCACATAGGCTGTCACTTTCTGACCTTGCCCCTCCACCCAGACCAGATCGGCGCGAAGGTTCAACCCGCTCGTTCGCAGATCTACGGCGGAAACGCCGGCATCCCGCAAACTGGTTGCAACAGCGTTGGCCGCTTTGCCGGCGTCGTCATAGGCCTCGGCGGCTGTCCCTCGGCGCGTTTCCACCCCGAGAGTTAACGTCACCAGGTCCGGAACAGCCTTTGCGCTGGCGGTCCCGGTAACAGTGATGGTTCGATTCATGAAGAGGCCTCAATTCGCTGGTCCGCAGGGCTGCCCTGCCGGCGGTGGTGAGTGTCAACGTAGCCGCCGGCCACCAAGCCGGCCTGCCGTTCAAAGAAATTCCTCGACGCCGGATTCCCGCTTCGAAGCATGGACCAACCGGCGGCGATGCCGTAGAGGGCAAGAAAGGGAAGGCCGAGGCAGTACGCGTACTGGGTACTGTGCCGCTCCTCATGCCCCAAAAGCACTGTGTTCGTGCCGGCCACGCCCTGCGGCGCCCGGTACAGGATGACGTTTCCCAGGGTGAAGGCGCCGGCGTGGGGGAGTGTCCAGTGGTAGCCGGACGCAATCAGAAGCCCGCGGGGGCCGTGGGCGATCGCGCACCCCGATGCGGCTGCCGCCACCAACCCCAGCGGCGTGGACAGGTTGAGGACGTTTGCGATCTGCCGTAAGCGTTGCGCGGGAGTCATGAAGCAATGCTAGCCCCGTGGCGTATGGCGCGGCACGGGTGGCGGGGATACGCTGATCGGGCACCCGTCGGTGCCGCACTCACATTGGGGGAAGAAGGAAAATGAACGCGAAACGCGCCTTGGGCGTCGTCGGTGTACTGCTCGCACTCATGCTGGCTTTGACAGGTTGCGTCAAGCTCAACATGTCCGTGAAGGTGAACAATGAAAAGAGCGTGGACTACGAGGTGGTCTACGCAATCCAAAAATCCGTGCTGGGAGACAAGTCCTTCGACGAATTCATGGAGTCGAACGGTACCGGAAGCCAGGGGATGGACATCCCGGACGGTGCCACAGTGGTGGATTACGAGGACGAGAAGTACAAAGGCAAGCGGATCACCGCTGCCAACCTGGACCCAGCCAAGCTGGCGGAGTCCTCCAGCTCCGAGAGCCCCTTCGAACTGAAAAGGGATGGGGACTTCTACGTCATCTCCATGGGTGGAGTGACCGGCGGTGAAAGCGGCGACGCCTCATCATCTGCCATGGCGAAGTCCATGTTCGACGAAGCCTCCGTCACGTTCACTTTCCCCGGCAAGGTAGTGGAAGCCAACGGCGCCACCGTGGACGGTAACAAAGCCACTTTCGACATGTTGTCCGTCAAGGACACGGTGGTCCAAGCCAAGGCCGAGGCCAACGCCGGAATTCCCATGTGGATCATTTGGATCCTCGTGGCAGTCCTCGTCATTGCCGCCGCGCTGGTCCTGCTGTTCGTCCTGTTGCGCAAGAGGTCGGCCCAGCAGCAGCCGGCGCTCGCCGGTGCAGCTCCGTATGGACAGCCGGGTTATGCAGCCCAGCCGGGTTATCAAGCACAGCAGGACAACCCGGTCCAGCCGGGGCATATAACCCAGCCGGGCCAGGAGGGCTATCAGTCCCAGCCCCAACCGCCGGCCCAGCGCCCCCAGCAAGACTGGGCAGGGCAAGGTTACACGCCGGGTGCGCCGGCTCAGCAGCCCACCCAACCGCCAGTCCAAAGGCACGACGACGGCCCGGTACCTCCGCCGCCGTCGGCACCTCCCGCTTCCGGCGCCTAGGCGCTGCCGGATTTCTGCGACAGCTACTACCCCTCAGTGGTTCCCGCCGGGTCATGGGCTGTACAAATACACGGCGGTTAAATCCCGACTGTGAGGTTCAACTAGACTGAAGGGTAGTGCCTGCCGTCCGCGGTGAGCACTACCCTTTCGTTTTGCAGGCCTGCCTTGCCGGGCCGTTCCCTACTCGTAGCTAAGAACAGTAGATGACTGACACTTTGCCAGGCGCTGCCATCCCGAATCCGCTGGATGAAGCCGCCATCACCGCCGCCGTCGAGGACGCCATTGCTGCTATTGCGGCTGCGTCCTCCCTTGAAGAACTCAAGGCTGTCCGCCTCGCCCACACCGGTGAGAAGTCGCCGCTGAGCTTGGCCAACCGTGAAATCGGTGGCCTCGCCAAGGAACACAAGGCTGCCGCCGGCAAGCTCATGGGTTCATCCCGTGGCCGGGTCAACCAGGCGCTCGCAGCCCGGACCCAGGTTCTCGAAGCCGAGAACGACGCCCGCATTCTGGTGGAGGAAACCGTGGATGTCACGGCGGGTCCGCGTCGTCGGCGTGCCGGTGCACGGCACCCTCTGTCCACGCTGCAGGACCGCGTCTCGGACATCTTTGTTGGCATGGGTTGGGAAATCGCCGAAGGCCCCGAAGTGGAGTCCGAGTGGTTCAACTTTGATGCCCTGAACTTCAAGCCGGACCACCCGGCGCGCGAAATGCAGGATACGTTCTTCGTGGAGCCGCCCGAAGCCCACTTGCTGATGCGCACGCACACCTCGCCGGTGCAGGTTCGTTCCATGCTGGAACGCGAAGTGCCCATCTACGTTTTGTGCCCGGGCAAGGTGTTCCGCACCGATGAACTCGATGCCACGCACACGCCTGTCTTCCACCAGTTCGAAGGGCTGGCGATCGACAAGAACCTCAGCATGGCGGACCTCCGTGGCACGCTGGAGCACTTCGCCCGCCAGATGTTCGGCGACGAAGCCTCCATCCGCCTGCGGCCCAACTACTTCCCGTTCACCGAGCCGTCCGCGGAGCTCGACATTTGGCACCCGGGTGCCAAGGGCGGTCCGCGGTGGATCGAGTGGGGCGGCTGCGGCATGGTCAACCCCAACGTCCTCCGGGCAGCCGGCATCGATCCGGACATCTATTCAGGTTTTGCCTTCGGTATGGGCATTGAGCGCACGCTCATGTTCCGCAACGAGGTCGGCGATATGCGCGACATGATCGAAGGCGACGTACGTTTCAGCGAGCACTTCGGGATGGAGATCTAACAGTGCGTATCCCACTTTCCTGGCTGCGTGAATTCGCGCAGGTTCCGGCCGATGCAACGGCCGAAGACGTCATGGCTGATCTGGTCAAGGTTGGTTTTGAAGAAGAAGAAGTCCACCGTCCCACGGATGAGCTGAGGGGTCCCGTTGTGGTTGGCCAGGTTCTGAGCCTGGTCAAGGAGCCGCAGACCAATGGCAAGACCATCAACTGGTGCCAGGTCCGCGTGGTTCCTGAGGGCCAGGAGCAGACCCTCACCGGCGAGGGCATTGATCCTTCCGGCGTGCAGGGCATCATTTGCGGTGCCCACAACTTTGTTGAGGGCGACAAGGTTGTTGTCACCCTGCCGGGCGCTGTTCTGCCCGGAAACTTCCAGATCTCGGCGCGCAAGACCTACGGTCACCTGTCCGCGGGCATGATCGCTTCCGTCCGTGAGTTGGGTATCGGCGATGACCACGACGGCATCCTGGTGCTCTCGCGCATCGGACTGGACCCGGAAATCGGCTCAGACGCGATGGAACTGCTTGGTCTGTACGACCAAGCAGCCGAAATCAACGTCACCCCGGACCGCGGTTATGCCTTCTCCATCCGCGGTGTGGCCCGCGAATACGCCCACGCTACAGGAACGTCGTTCACGGACCCCGCGTCCAAGGTCAACGCGCCGGCTTCCCTGCAGGGCGGCTACGGCGTCAAGCTCAACGACGACGCGCCTATCTACGGCAAGCCCGGATGCGACCGCTTCGTGGCCCGCACGGTCCGTGGCGTGGATGCTTCCCGTCCCACTCCGCCGTGGATGTCCTCCCGCCTTCGCCTGGCCGGCGTCCGCTCCATTTCGCTGCCGGTAGATATCTCCAACTACGTCATGCTGGAGCTTGGTCAGCCGAATCACTGCTATGACCTCGATAAGCTTGCAGGCGACATCGTGGTTCGCCGTGCAGTGGCAGGGGAGAAGATCACCACCCTCGATGACAAAGAGCGCACGCTTGACATCGAAGATCTCCTGATCACGGATGACTCGGGTGCCATTGGCATTGCAGGCGTGATGGGCGGTGCGCACACCGAGGTGTCCGATTCCACCACGAACATCCTGGTGGAAGCCGCGCACTTCGATGAGGTCTCCATCGCCCGGTCCCGTCGCCGGCACAAGCTGCCGTCCGAAGCGTCCAAGCGCTTCGAGCGCGGGGTTGATTGGCACGTTGCCAACATCGCTGCGCAGCGCGTCGTTGACCTCTTGGTGGAACTTGCCGGGGGTACGGCAGACGAGGCCGGGACCGACGTCGGAACCGCCCCTGAGGCTGTCACCATTGAACTGCCCGCCGAGTTCGCCGCCGCCCGGATCGGCATCGATTTCACCGAAGAGCAGATCACCACGTCCCTGGTGGACCTAGGTGCAACTGTGGAGAAGACGTCGTCGGGTTACGTTGTGACCGCTCCGAGCTGGCGCAATGACCTCGAAACCAAGGAAGACCTCTCCGAGGAAATCGCGCGGCTGGTGGGCTACGACAACATCCCCTCGACACTTCCGGTGGCGCCTCCGGGCCGGGGCCTCAGCCGCAGCCAGCAGCAGAAGCGCCGTGTTGTACAGGCCTTGGCTGATGCAGGTCTTATCGAGGTGCTGTCCTACCCGTTCGTCTCCAAGGCAGCCAACGACACCTTCGGCGTGGCCGCTGAAGGCGAAGCACGTCCTGCGTTGAAGCTGGCGAATCCGATCAGCGAGGAACAGGGATTCCTCCGGACTTCCATCCTGCCGGGTCTGATCGAGGTTGCCCGTCGCAATCACTCACGCGGTTTCCGCGATTTGGCTGTGTACGAGGCCGGTTCAGTCTTCCTCCCTGGCGAAACGCTGGGCACGGATTCCATCCCGCCGCTGGGCGTCAAGCCTGCCGATGAGGTACTGGATGCACTGTACGACGGCGTCCCTCACCAGCCGCTGCACATCGCCGCAGTCCTGACCGGACATGATTCACCGGCCGCTGCAACGCACACGCCTCGGGCGTGGGATTGGGCAGACGCTGTTGACGTGGCACGCCTGATCGCCGATGTTCTGGGCGTGGAATTGGTTGTCAGCCAGGGAAGCCACCAGGCGTTCCACCCTGGCCGTGCAGCTCAGCTCGCGCTGCGCAACGGCGACGTAGTGGGCTACGCCGGCGAGCTCCACCCGAAGTTGCTGGCTGCGCACGACATGCCGGCCCGCTCCGTGGCGCTTGAGGTCAATGTGGAAGCGTTGTTCGAAGCTGCTGCTGACGTGATCGTGGCCAAGCACATCTCCGGATTCCCCGTTGCGACGCAGGACGTTGCCTTGGTTGTCCCGCAGGACGTGCCGGCGGACCAGGTTCTGGCAGCGCTGCGTGAAGGTGCGGGCGAGCTCCTCGAAGACGTCGCGCTGTTCGATGTCTACGCGGGTCCCGGGATCGACGAAGGTAAGAAGTCACTGGCTTTCGGCCTCCGCTTCCGTGCTGACGACCGCACGTTGACCGCGGATGAGGCTTCTGAAGCCCGTGCCGCAGCTGTTGCTGTTGCAGCCGAGCGCTTCGGAGCTGTCCAGCGCTGATACTGCTCGCGATTGATCATCCCCGGAACCATCTGGTTCCGGGGATTTTCTTTTATTGAGATTGAGCTCCCAGCATCTTGACAGACTATTCACATATGTATGACAGTTCTGTCATGCGCATGTGAAACATGTGTATCACATCCCTCGCACGGTTCCATAAGAGCCGTCCTTTGAAAGGTACTCATGAAGAAGCAGAATGTTGCTTTGCTTGTCGGGGCAGCAGTAATGGCCCTGACGTCCTCATTTGGTGGAGCTGCAGTGGCGTCAGAGTCGACGCCCCAAGTAGCCGCTGCCGAGGTTCAGCCCGTAGGGCACACGGTGGACAAGACGCAGACGTCGGGCTCGGCCGCATCCCCTCTGGCCGACAAGTACACCATTGCCGCACCCACCAAGAGTAGCGGCGCTTCCACGGACTCGGTCATCGGCGCCGATGGCAGGGTAAGAATCACCAACACCACGGCAGCCCCCAATCGCTCCATCGTGCAGATTGAGTTCAATGGCGGCTACATCTGCTCCGGCGCACTGATCTCCGATGACACTGTGCTGACGGCTGGACACTGCGTCCATGAGGGCGGCACCGGCTCCGAGGCCGACTACTCCTGGGGCGTCAAAGTAGCCCCGGGCCGCAATGGTTCAACCGACCCCTACGGTACGTGCGGTGCAACGGAGATCTTCACGGACCAGCGCTGGATCGACTCGGCGAACACCAACGCCGACTGGGGCGTCATCAAGCTCGACTGCACCATCGGCAACACCACCGGCTGGCTCAATTACGCCGGTACTACCGCCAGCCTGAATGGAACCAGCACCACAGTGCGCGGCTATCCGGGAGACAAGGCATTCGGCACCATGTGGTCCATGACCGGACCCATCGAGAGCACGCAGGCGGAAAAGGTGTTCTACAAGATGGACACCTATGGTGGCCAGAGTGGCGCCCCCGTCTACAACAGCTCCAACACCATCGTTGCCATCCACACCAACGGTGGCAGCTCCAACTCCGGCACCCGCATCACTCCCACCCTGGCAAACTACCTGACGTCGGTGAAGTAGCCCAGCTGAGTTAACCCACCCAACAAGTGTTCCCCTCAGTGAGATCCTGGCTGAGGGGAACACTGCTGAGTGAGGCGAGTGGCGCCGGCTACAGACAGCGACGCGGCGTGGAACGTCGTAGGGGAGGGCTTACAGTAGTGATGGGCAGCGTGAAAGGAGTTCTGATGAAGTACTCGAAGGTCAAAGCCGGACTCATCGCCGGCGCTGCATTCCTTGTAGCACAGTTCATTTATCAGGTTGTTCTCGCTGCACCTTACAATCTCGGAATCAGCCTCGTTATGGCGGCCATCGTCGTGGTGGGGTCCATCGTGGGCCGGCACGTGATGAACCGTCGAAGGAGTGGGCTGACAGGCGACGTTTAGCTGGGTGGCCAGGGGCCCGATCAGCTGTTCATTGAGAATGGTGGCTGCGACTCACCAGCAAAGTGCAAGGAAGGCTGAGATGGACAGCCCGGTGCTTGAGCTGCGGAAGCTCAGTGATGTGCCCGGCACAGGCGGTCAGATTCAACAACTCGGCCCGCCCGCCCTCGAGCGTGCCAACAGCTTGGCCAAACCCGAGGATAGGGATGACTTCGTTGCCGGCCGGATCGCGCTGTGGCACTTCGCCGCTTCGCTTCTCGATGTCGATCCCACTCGCCTCGTGCCGGACTATCGCTGCCCGCAATGCGGCCCCGGCCAAGACCACGGCCGCCCAGGGTTCATGCTCGACGGCGGCCCCGCACCTTTGGCGCTCAGCGCCTCCCGGGCGTCGGGCTGGGTGCTGCTGGCCGGCGTCGTACATCCAGCGGATGGTTTCCGGCTGGGAGTGGACCTCGAAGCGATAAGCGGGGTTGGCTTTGACGGCTTTGACGACGTCGCCTTGACCGCAGCCGAGAAGGAATTCCTGGTGTCCATCCGGGAGCAGGATCAAGCCACGCAGCGCGCCCGGCTCTGGGCACGCAAAGAAGCCTGGCTGAAAATGACCGGTGAAGGCCTCAGGCGAAACCCGGCCGAGGTGGACGTACTGGACCGTCCGGGATTGCAGGACGTGAACGCTGTCAAAAATCGTGATCTACCGGAAGGCTTCGTCGCGGCGCTGGCCCTCGGTTAACGCGCTGAAGGCAGCGGCGGCAGCGAAGCTTCGTACAGCCACGGGCGGAGGATCCCGGCGCAATCAAAGTCCGGAATGAACGCGTCCGCGGCCCCAATAAACGTGTCGGTAGACACCGAACCGTGCCGGTTGGTGGCCGTCCAATGCTGCAGGAAACCGAAGAACGCCTCATCCCCGGCAGCCATCCGCACAGCGTGAACGGCCAGGGCGCCGCGCTTGTAGACGCGGTCGTCGAACATCAGCTCAGGGCCGGGATCGCCCACCAGCAGGTCCTGCGGCCCGGCGTCGAGCCTTTTCCACGCAGCTGTTGCCCGCGCGGCAACAGTCATGGTCCTGGATTCTTCGGACCACAACCACTCGGCATAACAGGCAAAGCCTTCGTGCAGCCAGATGTCCTTCCAGGTGCTGACCGTTAGCGAGTTCCCGAACCACTGGTGGGAAAGCTCGTGGGCGATCAGGCGCTGCGAATCCCAAGCATCCCGCATGTGGTTTCGGCCGAAAATGGAGACTGTCTGGGCTTCCAACGGAATCTCCAGCTCGTCCTCCGTGACCACCGAGGTGTACTCGGCGAACGGGTAAGGGCCGAAACAATCCTCGAAGGTGCGCATCATGTCGGGCTGGCGCCGCAGGCCTTGAAGAGCATCCACGGCCATCTCGGGAGTGACTGCGACGAACTGGGGGACCCGGTGATGAGTATCGTCCACGTGCAGCGGAACCCTGGCATACCGGCCGATCTGCACCGTGGCGAGGTACGTCGCCATGGGCTCAACGTGTTCGTAGACCCAGGTTTCCCGGCTGGACTTGCGGGAGTGGGCCACCAACTTGCCGTTGCATACAGGCCGGTAATTATCGTCCGTGGTCACGGAGATGAGGAAGCTGGATTTGTAGCGGGGGTGGTCGTTACAGGGGAACCAGGACGCCGCGCCGTTTGGTTGTCCGGCCACCAGGACGCCGTCGTTCAGTTCCTCCCAGCCCACGTCGCCCCATAGGCCGCGGCGCGGCTGGGGGTTGCCGTCATAGCGGATCTCCAGCGAGAACTGCTGGCCGGGCTTGAGTGCCGACGCCGGGTTCAGCACGAGGTGCTCTGCCCTGTGACTGAACTTCTGGACCTTCTTGCCGTCCAGCTGAACTTTCGAGGCCCGCAGCCCTACAAGGTCAAGGACAATCTGGGCCGAGGGCTCCAAAGCTGTGCAGTGCAGGACCGCTTTGCCGATCAGTTTGTTGCTGCCCAGCCTGACGTCGAGGTCCAACTCGTACCTGTCCACGCGGTAGGCGCTGCTGCCGTGGTTCAAGGCGTAGGGGTCGGCTTCGGTAAGGGGAGTATTGATTGGAGCGGCCATATCCGTCCAATCTACTTGAGGCGCGGCGCTTGTGAGGACGGACCCACCCATGGGCTCACCGGGTTGCCCATCCAGTACGTCCCGGCCGGGACGGTTTCGCCACGCATCACCAACGACGCCGGCCCAACAGTTCCGCCGTCGCCGATGCTCGCCGCGGGGAGGATGACCCCGTGCGGGCCCATAGTGGCGCCGTTGCCAAGTGTCACGGTGTCAAGGCTCATGACACGGTCGTGGAAGAGGTGTGTCTGGACTACGCAGCCACGGTTGACTGTGGAGTTTTCGCCCAGGGTCACGAGGTCGGCTTCGGGGAGCCAATAGCTTTCGCACCACGTTCCGCGTCCGATCTTCGCTCCGAGTCCGCGCAGCCACCACACCAAGGCGGGAGTTCCTGCAGCCGAGCGTGCAAACCACGGCGCGCTCACCATCTCTATGAAGGTGTCCACAACCTCGTTGCGCCAAATGAACGAGCTCCACAACGGGTGTTCACCGGAGCGGATGGTCCCCACAAGCACCCATTTGGCCACGATGGAACTCAGGGCGGCCACAGCCCCAGCTGCCAGCATGACGACGCCTCCCAGGATCGCAGCTATCCAGTAACCCCATCCGCGGGCGATCCAGTCCAGCACCAGCATCACGCCCACGGCGATGGTTACTGTGAGGATGACCGGTATCAGGCGGCACAGTTCCCACAACGCCCGTGCCACCTTCAGTTTGAGGGCGGGGCGGAAAGTTCGGGTTTGGTCAGCATCGACGGCGGTGCGGCGCAACCTTACGGGGGGACTGCCCAGCCACGAAGTGCCCGATTTCGCCTTGAGGGGCGTCGCCGAGAGCACCGCGACGAGGGAATTCTTGGGCACATTCCGTCCTGCAGCCGTCATCCCCGAGTTGCCAAGGAAGGAGCGCTTTCCGATCTTGGCCGGAGCGATCTTCATCCATCCGCCGCCCAACTCGTAGGAGGCCACCATGGTGTCGTCGGCCAGGAAAGCGCCATCGCCGATGGTGGTCATTTTGGGAACCAGCAGCACCGTTGAGGCTTCAACGTTCTTCCCCACTTTCGCTCCGAGGAGCCGAAGCCAGAGGGGCGTGAACAAGCTTGCGTAGACGGGGAAGAGGAGATCCCGAGCCATATCCAAGAGGCGTTCCGTGGCCCAAACCTGCCAACCGATGCGGCTGCGCACCCGGTAGTAGCCTTCTTTGAGGCCCAAACCGAGAAGCCTCGCAACAATCAGAATCAACACCAGGTTGCCGAAGAACCACACCAAAGCGGCAAGTGGCAGGGCAAGGGCGATCTGCGGAAGCGCCGTCTGCAACGACTCGTGCCCCTGGATGAAAGCCAAGACCACCAGCGCGCCGGCGAATGCCGAGACGTACGGTATCAGTGCCAGCAAAGCCGAAGCGCTGGCGAAGGCGGAAAACCAGAGCCGATCAACCACTGGCCGCCGGCTGACTGTTTCCGGCCACTCGTGCTTGGCCTTGCCACGGCGTTCGGCGGGGGATCCTGCAACGAGGTGTCCGGCCTTCACCTTGCCCAGCACGGCCGATCCAGCATCGACGTGGGCACCGGCCCCAATGGTCGCTCCGGGCATCAGGGTGCTTCGTGCTCCCACAACGGCACCCGCTCCCACATGGATTTGTCCGATGTGGACGGAATCTCCGTCCACCCACCAGCCGGAAAGGTCCACTTCCGGTTCGATGTTGGCTCCGCTGCCCAGAGACAGCAGGCCGGTGACCGGCGGCAAAGAGTGCAGGTGGACGTCCTTGCCGATTTTGGCACCAAGAGCGCGTGCGTAGTAGGGGACGAAGGGTGCACTGGCCAGGCCTATGGCACCGGAAAGGTCTTGAATTTGCTCGGCCAGCCACAAACGGAGGTGGGTCTTACCGGAACGCGGGTATGTGCCGGGTTGGATCCTGCCAAGCAGCACTTTGGCCGCAACCACTGAGATCGCCATCCGGCCCAAGGGGCTGACAAAGATCAGCCATGATGCGGCAATCCACCACCACGACACAACGGGTGCGGCGGCAAAGCCAGCGACATCAGCCAGCAGCCTGTTCGCAGCCATGAGGTAGGTCAGCCAGCGCATGCCCACGAGTATGTGGAGCGGGGCGCCCATGAGGACCTGGAAAATTTGCGACTTCAAGGCCGTAGGGCGGACGGTTCGCTCAGCAGCGGGTCCCGGCAAGCCGCCGTCGGGGAGAGATTGCCGGGCGGCGTCGATCAGGGCGCCGACGCGCGGCGTGGCATAGATATCAGCCACCGTGATAGTTGGATAGCGGACACGAAGGGCGGAAACGAGTTGGGCCGCAGCCAAAGATCCGCCGCCATAGGCGAAGAAATCGGCGTCAAGCGAACTGACGGGGCTGCCCAGTACCGCCTCCCACTGCTCCACCACCCAGCGGGCGTCATCGGGCAGATTCAGTGGTGCGTTGCCGGCCTCAGTGGCGCCGGCTCCCGCCAGCGGCCACGGGAGCGCATGACGGTCCACCTTGCCGCTGGTCTTGGTGGGGAGGGAATCCACCACGGTGAGCAAGGGGATCAAAGCAGCCGGGAGACTCTCGCCCAGCAGGCGCCGTGCTTCGTCCATGGATAATTCATAGCCGTCAACGGGGGCCAGGTACCCAACAAGGATCTGGTTGCCGGCCGCCGTCGTCTGCACAGCTGCAGCCGCGCCAGCTATGCCGGGCAAGGACTGAAGTGCGGCATCCACTTCGCCCAGTTCGATCCGGCGTCCACCGAGTTTGACCTGTTCATCGGCCCTGCCCATGAAGATCAGGCCCTCTGCTTCGTAACGCACCAAGTCGCCCGAACGGTACGCACGTTCCCATCCCAGCGTGGCCATAGGGGCATACTTCTCTGCGTCCTTGGCAGGATCGAGGTAGCGGGCCAGCCCAACCCCGCCGATGATCAGTTCGCCGATTTCGCCTTCTGCCACCGGAAGGCCCTGAGGATCGACGACGGCCAGGTCCCAACCGTCCAGCGGCAGGCCGATCCTTACGGGGCCGGGTCCGCCAAGGGGAGCGACACAGGCAACGACGGTAGCCTCCGTGGGCCCGTAGGTGTTCCATACCTCACGGCCGTCCACCGCCAAGCGTTCAGCGAGTTCGGGCGGGCATGCTTCGCCGCCAAAGATCAGGAGACGGACGTTTTCCAACGCTTCGGCGGGCCACAGCGCGGCAAGGGTGGGCACCGTGGAGACAACCGTGATCCCGTGATTGATGAGCCAAGGGCCGAGGTCCATGCCGGTTCGAACAAGGGCTCGTGGCGCGGGCACCAGGCAAGCTCCGTGACGCCAAGCCAGCCACATCTCCTCGCAGGAAGCGTCGAAGGCCACTGAAAGGCCAGCCAGGACCCGGTCATGGGGTCCGATGGGCTCAGCTTGGAGGAAGATCCTCGCTTCGGCGTCAACGAACGCGGCCGAGGACCGGTGTTGGACGGCAACGCCCTTGGGAGTTCCGGTGGATCCCGAGGTGAAAATGATCCAGGAATCGTCGTCCAAGGCGGGGGTGGAGGGCGTGGAGACGGGGTCGCGCGGATCACCGGACAGCTGGATGTCCAGGCCCGCAGCGATGATGGCGCCCACCCTGGCTTCGCCGAACACCAGGCGCGCCCGCTCGTCGGGGTCGTCCGCATCCACGGGAACGTAGGCGGCGCCGGCCATCAGGATTCCCAGGATGGCGATATATAGCTCGTTGGTGCCGGACGGGATACGGACCCCGATTTTGTCTCCCCGGCCAAGTCCGGCCGAGTTGAGCTGGGCAGCAAATGCGCGCACTGCCTTGAGAAGCTCGGTGTAGCTCAACGACTTTTGCCCGTCGTCCAGCGCCGAGGCTTCCGGGAATGACGATGCAGTTTCTTGCAGGATGTCAACGAGAGTGCGCTCGGCGGGGGCGGAGGGGCCTCCCGGTAGCTGGGGACGGTACGTCATCAGGGCAGGCGTCGTGCCGGCCCCAGCGGGATGTTCTGTGCTCACGTTCGTCAGCTTTCCGCAGAAAGATGAACAACAGGTGTCCGGCGTTTCCTGCACGTCACGCTTTGTTGATCAACCGTTCGCTTTTTGCACATGCTGCGTTCAATAAGGGCTCAGGGAACCAAGAGAACTTTGCCGGTGGTACGGCGGCCTTCAAGGTCCCTGTGCGCCTGGGCAGCCTCTGCCAGTGGGTAAGTGGCGCCCACCCGGACACTAAGGGTGCCGTTGGCGGCGGCGTCGAAAATCTCCGCTGAACGCCACCTGCGTTCCTGGGCGTTCTGAACAAAGTGGGCCATGGTGGGCCGGGTCAATGTCAGGGATCCCGCCGCATTCAAACGCTGCGGGTCGAAGGGCGGTACGGGCCCGGACGCAGCGCCGAAGAGCACCATGGCGCCGCGAATGCGCAGGCTCTTCAAGGAATCGTCAAACGTGTCCTTGCCGACGCCGTCGTACACCACGTTGACGCCTTCGCCGTCGGTGAGTTCACGGACCTTGTCGGCGAAGCCTTCGTACCTGAGAACTTCATCGGCCCCGGCCAGAGTGGACAGATCGGCTTTTTCGTCCGAGGACACGGTAGTGATCACGCGGGCTCCGCGGGCCTTCAGCAGTTGCGTCAACAGCAGTCCAACGCCACCGGCACCTGCGTGCAGCAGTACGGTGTGGCCCGGCTCTACCCGGAATGACGAGTTCATCAGGTAGTGGGCGGTGATGCCCTGCAGCGGCAAGGCCGCGGCCGTGTGATCGTCGACGCCGTCAGGAACCGGAAGTGCTTTGCTCGCCTCCACCAGGGCGTACTCTGCGTACGTCCGGGATCCCTCGGCCGTGGCAACCCGGTCGCCAACGGAAAATTCCGCGACCCCATCGCCCACGGCCTCCACCGTTCCGGCGGCCTCAGCGCCCGGGGTGAAGGGGTACTCCACTTTGTAGGTGCCGCTGCGTTGGTAAGTCTCAATGAAATTGACCCCGGCAGCTGCGACCTTGATCAACAGCTGGCCGGGGCCAGGCTTCGGTATTTCCACAGATGCGTACTCGAGGACCTCGGGTCCTCCGGGCTGCTGTGCAACGATGGCGTGCGACATGGTGGCTCCTCACTCCGGGGCGGTCCTTCCGGTGCCCGGTTTCAGATTCCATCCTAGGGAAGGTAGGGCTTCCCTTGTGAAACGCCTAGAAGCGTCCGTGCGTCGAAGCTACCGGGCAGTCGAAGCCGCGCCCCGCTGCCAGTCCGACGTCGTTCAGGTATCTGACCACAATGCCGTAGGACTGCATCAGCGTGGTTTCCGTGTAGGAAATGGAGTGCTTGGCGCAGAACTCGCGCACGATTTTAGTGGCCTTGTACAGATGGGGGCGAGCCATGTCCGGGAACAAGTGGTGCTCCACCTGACGGTTCAGTCCACCCAGGAGGAAGTCCATGAAGATGCCACCGGAGATGTTGCGCGAGGTGAGGATCTGGCGGTTAAGGAAGTCCACGCGGCTGTCTT
The DNA here is from genome assembly GCF_044756605.1 of Paenarthrobacter sp. NPDC091711. Classification (NCBI taxonomy): domain Bacteria; kingdom Bacillati; phylum Actinomycetota; class Actinomycetes; order Micrococcales; family Micrococcaceae; genus Paenarthrobacter; species Paenarthrobacter sp. NPDC091711. Next base: position 16,867 of record NZ_JBIVTF010000015.1, on the reverse strand, counting down.
TGGGAAGGACAGGCATGCCCTTGTGGTTCGGGGCGAAGGAGGCGCCCATGTAAAAGCCGTACACCATGATCTGCACGCCCAGGAAGGCGAACGCCATGCCGATGGGCAGGAACGTGAAAGCCAGTACCGGGAGGGCGGCAAGCCTGGCCACCAGAATGGGTGTCTCTACCCAGCGGTGACGTACTTTTTGCTTGCCGAAGACAAAGCGAAGGGAGTCGAACTGCAGGCTCAAGCCCAGGAGCGTCAGGAGCGGGAAGAAGAACCAACCCTGCTTCTTGGTGAGGAAAGCCAGGCGGCCCTTACGTTCAGCTGCAGCATCTTCGTAGAAAACCAGGGCGTTGTTCCGGATGTCCGGGTCCTTGGAGATGACGTTGGGGTGGTTGTGGTGGGCTCCATGCTTCTGTTCCCACCAGGAATAGCTGATGCCGGCGACGCCAGTGGCAAGGAGGCGGGCGGACCAATCGTTGGCGCGGCGGGAAGCGAAGATTTGCTTGTGACCCGCCTCGTGGGCAAGGAAGCTCAGCTGCGTGCACAGAATGCCTACGGCAGCGGCGATCAGGAGTTGATACCAGGAATCGCCGATGAGGGCGAAACCGAGCCAGGTGCCGGCCATGAGCAGCACCAGGGCAACGAAGACCCAGATGTAGAAGCCGCTACGGCGTTCGAGGAGTCCGGCCGACTTGACGGTCTTGAGGAGCTCTGAGTAGCTCTGGACGACGGGGTTTGGTTGAATTGCGCGAGCCTTGGGGCGCTCAGCGGTGGACGTGGGTGACATAAATGTGCCCCGTATCGCTAACGGGCAACGCTGCAGCCGACGTTCGGACTGCACGGTCTGGATCACCCTTCACTAAGCATACGGCTAATCTCCAAAATAATGAGACTGCTCACAACTGCATGCATAAATATCGGACAGCATGAATATTCTTGCTGTACAGTGGGGTCATGACTATTTCTGTTGCCGTCTCCGGTGCCAGCGGCTACGCCGGGGGAGAAGTGCTGCGCCTGCTGGCGGGCCATCCGAACGTCACCATCGGTGCCATCACCGCTCACAGCAACGCCGGTTCCAGACTAGGGGAGTTGCAGCCGCATCTCCACGGTCTGGCCAGCCGGATTCTGGAAGACACCACGGTGGAGAACCTGTCCGGGCATGACGTAGTGTTCCTGGCCTTGCCTCACGGCGCTTCGGCCGAGATCGCTGCACAGTTGCCGGCGGGGACTGTAGTGATCGACGCCGGTGCTGACCACCGTCTGCAGGACGCCGCGGCCTGGGAAAAGTTCTACGGCTCTGCTCATGCGGGCACGTGGCCTTACGGTCTCCCGGAACTCCCGGGACAACGTGAAGCGCTCAAGGGTGCCACGCGCATCGCCGTTCCCGGGTGCTACCCGACGTCGGCCCTGCTCGCCCTGACGCCCGGCTTCGCCAACAACCTCCTCCTCACGGACGACGTCGTGATTGTCTCTGCCTCCGGCACCTCAGGAGCCGGTAAGGCAGCCAAGGTCAACCTCATCGGCGCCGAAGTCATGGGCTCCATGAGCCCTTACGGCGTTGGCGGTGGCCACCGGCACACCCCGGAGATCGAACAGGGACTGTCCAACGCGGCGGGGGAGCCGGTGACGGTGTCCTTTACGCCTACTCTGGTCCCCATGAGTCGCGGCATTCTCACCACCGCCACGGCCAAGGTTGGCCACAGTGTCACGGAAGCCGAACTCCGCCAAGCCTGGGCGGACGCTTACGACGACGAACCGTTTGTGCACCTCCTGCCCGAAGGGCAATGGCCCACCACCAAGTCGGTACAGGCTTCCAACCACGCTGTCATGCAGCTGGCCTTCGACCCCCACACGGGCCGCGTGATCGTCACCTGCGCTATTGACAACCTCACCAAAGGGACCGCCGGCGGAGCCGTGCAGTCCATGAACATTGCCCTCGGCCTGGACGAAACCGCCGGCCTGAACCTGCAGGGAGTTGCACCGTGACCATTACCGCCCCCAAAGGATTCCGCGCCGCAGGCATCAAAGCCGGCATCAAGGCCTCGGGCAACCCGGACCTGGCCCTGGTGGTCAATGACGGGCCGCAAAAGTCCGCGGCTGCCGTCTTTACCTCCAACCGCGTGGCTGCCGCACCTGTCCACTGGTCACGCCAGGTGGTCAGCGATGGCCGTGTGGACGCCGTGGTCCTGAACTCCGGTGGAGCCAACGCCTGCACCGGTCCGCAGGGCTTCCAGAACACCCACGCCACCGCAGAGAAAGTGGCCGAGGTTTTGGGAGTCTCAGCTTCCGACGTCGTTGTGTGCTCAACCGGCCTGATCGGTGAGCAGCTGCCCATGGACAAGATTCTTCCCGGCGTGGACGCGGCCTTCCGCGAATTGTCGGAAGATGGCGGCTCCGCTGCCGCCACGGCGATCATGACCACGGACAGCGTTTCCAAGGAGGCCGTCTTCACCGGCACCGATGCCCAGGGCAAGCAGTTCACCGTAGGTGGCATTGCCAAGGGTGCGGGAATGTTGGCGCCGGGCCTGGCAACCATGCTGGTGGTCCTGACCACCGACGCCGAGGTTCCTGCAAATGAGCTGGACGTCGTCCTCCGCGACGCCACGCGCGTCACCTTCGACCGCGCGGACTCGGACGGATGCATGTCCACCAACGACACCGTGGTGTTGCTGGCATCCGGCGCCTCCGAAGCGTTGCCCTCTGCCGAGCAGCTGAGCGGAGCGGTCACCCACGTCTGCGCCGAACTGGCGCGCAAGCTGATCGGTGATGCCGAGGGCGCCAGCCACGACATCGCTATCCGGACCTTCAACGCCGCCAGCGAACGCGACGCCGAAATTGTCAGCCGCTCCGTGGCCCGTTCCAACCTCTTCAAAGCTGCCATCTTCGGCAAGGATCCCAACTGGGGCCGCGTTCTCTCCGCCGTGGGCACCACTGATGCCGTCTTCGAAGCGGACCAGCTCAACGTCGCCATGAACGGTGTGCAGATCTGCCGCAACGGCGCAATCGGCGATGACCGCAATCTGGTGAACCTCGAGCCGCGCGAAGTAGTGGTCGAAATTGACCTGCAGGCCGGCGACGCCGAGGCCACCATTTGGACCAATGACCTCACGCACGATTACGTGCACGAGAACAGCGCATACTCGAGCTGAGCGGATGACTATGACTGCCCACACCCGCGAAACCACGTCCACGACTGACGCTCAGGCTAAAGCCGGCACGTTGATCGAAGCCTTGCCGTGGATCCAGCGCTTCGCTGGCACCACCATGGTGATCAAATACGGTGGCAACGCCATGGTCAACGACGACCTCCGCCGTGCCTTCGCTGAAGACATTGTGTTCCTCCACCACGTAGGCATCCACCCGGTAGTGGTCCACGGCGGCGGCCCCCAGATCAACTCCATGCTCGGCCGCCTCGGCATCGAGTCGGAGTTCAAGGGCGGCCTGCGCGTCACCACCCCTGAGGCCATGGACGTGGTCCGTATGGTCCTCACGGGCCAGGTGGGGCGCGAGCTTGTGGGCCTGATCAACTCCCACGGACCCTACGCAGTGGGCATGTCCGGCGAAGATGGCGGCCTGCTGCGCGCCGTCCGCACCGGCACCGTGGTTGATGGCGAAGAGGTGGATCTTGGCCTGGTAGGCGAAGTGGTGGGCGTGGATCCCGCCGGCATCACGGACATTCTCGACGCCGGCCGCATCCCGGTGATCTCAACGGTCGCCCCCGAAATTCTCGACGACGGCAACGGCTCCGGTCCCACCACGGGCCAGGTCCTCAACGTCAACGCGGATACCGCAGCTGCTGCGGTGGCGTCTGCCCTGGGTGCCACCAAGCTCGTCATCCTGACCGACGTCGAGGGCCTGTACGCCAACTGGCCGGACAAATCGTCGCTGATCTCTTCGCTGACAGCAACGGAACTCCGCGAAATGCTGCCCCGCCTCGAGTCGGGAATGATCCCCAAAATGGCCGCCTGCCTGAAGGCCATCGACGAAGGCGTGGAGCGCGCACACATCGTGGACGGCCGGCTCCCGCACTCCATGCTGCTGGAAACCTTCACCACGGCAGGCATCGGCACCCAAGTAGTCCCCGACGAGGAAGTGAACGCATGAGCACCGAACTGAGCCATTCCGCCGAAAGCCGCAGCAGCGATGGGGGGCCGGGTGTGGTCGGGCACCGCGAAGCGGGCGGGGCCCCCATCGCTGCGGAGGCTGCCGCGACCACGCTCGTTACCCAGAGCTCAGGTGCTGACTGGCTTGCCCGTTACTCGTCATCGCTCATGGGTGTCTTCGGCACTCCGCAGCGGGTCTTGGTCCGTGGCGCCGGCTGCCTTGTGTGGGACGCCGACGGCAAGGAATACCTCGATCTTCTGGGTGGCATCGCCGTCAACGCGCTGGGCCATGCCCACCCGTTCGTCACGTCCGTGATTTCCAGCCAGCTGGCTACGCTGGGACACGTCTCCAACTTCTTCACCAGCCCCACGCAGATCGCACTGGCCGAGAAGCTCCTGGAACTCAGCAATGCTCCGGCCGGCTCCAAGGTGTTCTTTGCGAACTCCGGTACCGAGGCCAACGAGGCCGCGTTCAAGTTGGCGCGCCGTAACAACGGTGACGGGAAGCGCACCAAGGTCATCGCCCTTGAAGGTGCCTTCCACGGCCGCACCATGGGCGCCCTGGCACTCACCGCCAAAGAGGCTTACCGTGCGCCGTTCGAGCCACTGCCCGGTGGCGTGGTCCACATCCCGTTCGGTGACATCGACGCCCTGCGTGCCGCCGTCGACGATTCCACCGCGGCGGTCTTCCTGGAACCCATCCAGGGGGAAGCCGGCGTCCGGCCGCTCAGCGCCGAATACCTGCAGGCGGCCCGCGAGGTGACCACGGCTGCCGGTGCCCTGTTGATTCTTGACGAGGTCCAGACCGGCATCGGTCGTACCGGGAAGTGGCTCGCCAGCGAAGACGCCGGAATTGTGCCCGACGCCATCACCCTCGCCAAGGGACTCGGCGGCGGCTTCCCCGTGGGTGCCCTGGTCACCTTCGGAAGTACGACGTCGGCCCTGCTCACCGCAGGTCAGCACGGCACCACCTTTGGTGGAAATCCGGTGGCTACAGCCGCCGCGCTGGCCACGCTGCACGCCATCGAAAGCCAAGGTGTCCTGCATAACGTGCTGACCGTCGGAGCGCATCTGCGCGAGGGGCTGACAGCCGTGGAAGGCGTTACAGAAGTCCGCGGCGAGGGTCTGTTGATTGGCTTTGATGTGAACGCCGACGTCGCACCCGCCATGGTGACCGCGGCGTTGGATGCCGGCTTCATCATCAACAGCCCGGGCCCGCGGACCATCCGCCTCGCTCCGCCGCTGATCCTGACCATCGATCAAGCAGACCGCTTCCTGGACGCTCTTCCCGCCTTGATCGCCACAGCTACAAACAACACCGCTAAGGACGCACAGTGACTTCTTCCCTCACCACCCGTCACTTCCTCAAAGACACGGACTTGAGCCCAGCCGAGCAGGCTGAGGTCCTCGAGCTCGCCGTCCGGATGAAGGCCGCACCGTACAGCGTGCAGCCTTTCGCCGCAGAGGGCAATGGCCGTAAGACGGTGGCCGTGATCTTTGACAAGACCTCCACCCGAACGCGTGTTTCTTTCGCCACGGGCATTGCGGACATGGGTGGCAATGCACTGATCATCAACCCGGGTGAAGCGCAGATTGGCCACAAGGAATCCGTGGAGGACACGGCGAAAGTCCTTGAGCGCATGGTCTCCACCATCGTGTGGCGGACCGGTGCCCACTCGGGCCTGGTGGCCATGGCGGAGAACTCCAAGGTGCCCGTGATCAACGCATTGTGCGATGACTACCACCCCTGCCAGCTCCTTGCGGACCTGTTGGCCGTCAAAGAGCATAAGGGCGAGCTGGCCGGGTTGAGCATGGCCTACCTCGGAGATGCCGCGAATAACATGGCCAACTCGTACCTCCTCGCTGGCGTTACTGCGGGAATGCATGTGCGGATCTCGGGCCCCGAGGGCTACCTGCCCGCGCCGGAGATCGTGGCAGCGGCAGAGGAAAGGGCGGCTGAAACCGGCGGCTCTGTGCTGATTACCAGCGATGCCGCTGAAGCACTCAAGGGCGCGGACGTGGTGGCGACGGACACGTGGGTTTCCATGGGCCAGGAAGCCGAGAAGGAAGCCCGGCTGCAGCTTTTCCACGATTACTCCGTGGACGAGGCCGCCATGGCGCAGGCCGCGCCGGACGCCGTGGTACTTCATTGCCTTCCCGCTTACCGCGGCTACGAGATTTCGGCCGGGGTCATCGATGGCCCGCAGTCGATCGTCTGGGACGAGGCCGAGAACCGCCTGCACGCCCAGAAGGCCCTGATGGCGTGGCTGATGCACCGCTCCGGGCTGGCCTTTGTGGAGGGACTTTCTCCTGTTGAGGGCACCGGGGAGAGCACGTTCTAGTGTCCACCAATCCGTCCGTGCCGGGCGCGAGCCCGGCCACCAAGACTGCCCGCCAGGCACGCATCACTGCCATCCTGACGGGTGAGTCCGTGCGTTCCCAAGCAGAGCTTGCAGCTCTGCTGGCGGACGACGGCGTCCAGGTCACCCAGGCCACCCTGTCCCGCGACCTCGTTGAATTGGGCGCGGTCAGGGTCCGGGGGAAAGAGGGCGCCCTCGTTTACGCTGTCCCGGGCGAGGGCGGAGACCGCAACGCCAAGAGCGGCGTGACCCAGGAAATCCTGGATGCACGGCTCTCACGGCTTTGTGGAGAACTCCTGGTGACCGCGGAGGCCTCGGGCAACATCGTGGTGCTGCGCACGCCGCCCGGAGCAGCGAACTTCCTGGCCCTGGCCGTCGACCACTCGGTGATGCCGTCTGTATTGGGTACGATCGCAGGCGACGACACTTTGCTGCTGGTCGCGCGGGATCCTGATGGCGGGGCTGAACTGGCAGCACGTTTCCTGCGCATGGCCGAAGAAGCCGGGCCTGGCAACTAATTGATCTTTTTCACCATGAATTCACACAGCATTGATTCGAATGAACCAAGCAACAACAAAGGAGCACTCTCGTGACTGAGCGCATTGTTCTGGCCTACTCCGGTGGCCTCGATACTTCCGTAGCCATCGGCTGGATCGGTGAAGCCACCGGCGCCGAGGTCATTGCTGTGGCCGTCGACGTCGGACAGGGCGGCGAGTCCCTGGAGACCATCCGCCAGCGCGCACTCGGTTGCGGCGCCGTTGAGGCCTATGTGGCCGACGCCCGCGACGAGTTCGCCAACGAGTACGCCATGCCCACCCTGAAGGCCAACGCCCTCTACCAGGGCCACTACCCGTTGGTTTCGGCCATCTCGCGCCCGGTCATCGTGAAGCACCTCGTGAAGGCTGCCCGCGAATTCGGCGCCACCACGGTTGCCCACGGCTGCACCGGCAAGGGTAACGACCAAGTCCGTTTTGAAGTTGGCATCCAGACCCTCGGCCCGGACCTGAAGTGCATCGCACCCGTCCGCGACCTCGCCCTGACCCGCGACAAGGCCATCGCCTTCGCCGAGGAAAAGGGACTGCCGATCGAAACCACCAAGAAGAACCCGTACTCGATCGACCAGAACGTCTGGGGACGCGCCGTCGAAACCGGTTACCTTGAGGACATCTGGAACGCTCCCACCAAGGACATCTACGACTACACCGCCACCCCGGAATTCCCGCCGGCACCGGATGAGGTCACCATTTCCTTCCAGGCCGGTGTTCCGGTGGCCATCGACGGCGTGAAGGTCACCCCGCTGCAGGCCATCCAGGAACTGAACCGCCGTGCAGGCGCCCAGGGCGTTGGCCGCATCGACGTCGTGGAGGACCGCCTTGTGGGCATCAAGTCCCGCGAAATCTACGAGGCCCCGGGTGCCATGGCGCTGATCACCGCCCACAAGCACCTCGAGGACATCACCATCGAGCGCGAGCAGGCCCGCTTCAAGGCCACGGTTGGCCAGCGCTGGGCCGAGCTGGTGTACGACGGACAGTGGTTCTCCCCGCTGAAGCGCTCCTTGGATGCCTTCATCGAAGACACCCAGCAGTACGTTTCCGGTGACATCCGCATGGTTCTCCACGGCGGCCAGGCAATCGTCAACGGTCGTCGCTCCGAGACTTCGCTGTACGACTTCGATCTCGCCACCTACGACACCGGCGACACCTTCGACCAGTCCATGGCACGTGGCTTCATCGAGCTGTGGGGGATGTCCTCCAAGGTTGCCTCGGGCCGCGACCTGCGCGTCGCAGGGCAGTAATGACGTCCGCAACTAACGAAGGTGCACTGTGGGGCGGCCGGTTCGCCGGCGGCCCGGCAGATGCGCTGGCTGCTCTGAGCAAGTCCACCCACTTTGACTGGCGGCTTGCCCGCTATGACATCGCCGGTTCCAAGGCCCACGCCCGCGTGTTGGCCAAGGCCGGTTTGTTGGACGACGCCGAGCTCGAAGGCATGCTTGGCGCCCTCACCCAGTTGGATGAGGACGTCGCCAGCGGCGCCTACCTCCCGGCTGAGAGCGATGAGGACGTTCACGGGTCACTGGAGCGTGGCTTGATCGAGCGGGCTGGTACCCAGCTGGGCGGCAAGCTGCGTGCGGGCCGTTCCCGCAATGACCAGGTGGCCACGCTGGGCCGCATGTTCCTGCGTGATCACGCCCGGATCATTGCCGGCGGTGTCCTTGCCACCATCGACGCCCTCGTTGAGCAGGCCAAGGCGCACCACGGTGTGGCCATGCCGGGCCGCACCCACTTGCAGCATGCCCAGCCAGTCCTCCTGAGCCATCACCTGCTGGCCCACGCCTGGGCGCTGCTGCGCGACGTTCAGCGGCTCCAGGACTGGGACAAGCGCGCTGGTGTATCGCCATATGGTTCGGGTGCGTTGGCTGGTTCGTCCCTCGGCCTGGACCCTGAGGCTGTTGCCGCTGATCTGGGCTTCTTCTCTGCCGTCCACAACTCGATTGATGGCACCGCTTCCCGCGATGTCTTCGCTGAGTTCGCCTGGGTCTGTTCCATGATTGGCGTGGACTTGTCCAGGATCTCCGAGGAAGTCATCTTCTGGGCAACCAAGGAGTTCTCCTTCGTCACGCTGCATGACTCGTACTCCACGGGGTCCTCGATCATGCCGCAGAAGAAGAACCCGGACGTTGCCGAACTCGCCCGTGGCAAGGCAGGTCGCCTGATCGGCAACCTGACCGGGCTGCTCGCGACGCTCAAGGGACTGCCGCTCGCGTACAACCGCGATCTGCAGGAAGACAAGGAACCGGTATTCGACGCTGCGGACACCCTGGAGCTGTTGCTTCCTGCGGTGTCCGGGATGATCGCCACGCTGAAGTTCAACACCGAGCGCATGGAATCCCTCGCTCCCCAGGGATTCGCGTTGGCCACGGACATCGCAGAGTGGCTCGTCCGGCAGGGCGTTCCCTTCCGGGAAGCCCACGAACTCTCCGGCGCTGCCGTCAAGCAGGCCGAAGGCCGCGGTGTGGAGTTGTGGGATCTGACGGACGAGGAATACGCAGCAATCTCGGAGCACTTGACTCCCGAGGTCCGCAGCGTCCTCAGTACTGAAGGTTCGCTCAACAGCCGTAATTCGCAGGGCGGAACGGCACCGGCCGCCGTCGAACGCCAACTGGCGGCGCTTGAAGCGGAACTGGACGCAGCGCGCTCCTACGTCAGCTAAAAAGCCGGGCGGGACGGTACATCGCAGCAATGCCTTAGGGCAGAGCAGGGCGAGGTGCCGTCCCGCCGTGCGTTAACATGGCGCTATGACTCAGATCACCCCTGAGACGTTGCCCGCAGAGCTTCACAAAGCCGCCGACACCGTCACCCGCCTCGTATCCAAGATGGACGAATCCTCCGTCGCCGAACCGTCGGAACTTCCTGGCTGGACCAAAGGCCACGTCCTTGCCCACCTGACCGGCATCGCAAACGCAATGGCCCGGCAACTTGAGTACGCGCGGCGCGGTGAGACCGTGGAGCTGTACGACGGCGGCATGGACGGCCGAACCAAAGCCATCGAACTGGCGGCAGGGCACAGCCTCGCCCGGCACACGGAATCCGTCACCGCCGCGCTGGGGTCCGCCATCGCCGCCTTTGACGCTGTGGGACCGGAGGATTGGGAAGCGCGCATCGCCTACAGGGACGGAACAGTCTTCGACGGCGGGCTGGCGCTGTGGCGTGAACTCACCATCCACGCCTCGGACCTGGGTTTGGGGTTTGGGCCGGAAACGTGGAGCCGACCCTTCTGCGAGCACCTGATCGGCTTCCTGTCGGCGCGCGTTCCGGAGCACTACAAGTTCGTCCTTCAGCCCACGGGTCTTCCCCAAATGAGCATCGGCAAGGGCGGCACTTCCATAGCCATCACCGGCATGCTGACCGACATCGCCGCGTGGCTTGCAGGCCGCGAACCCAGCCTTGGAAGCCTCAGGGCCACTGCGGCCGCTGATGGCGTGGACCTGCCGGAACTCCTGCCGTGGCCGGCCGCGCAGCCCGCGGCCCGCTAACCGGACGCTCTCTCACGTCCCTCGTGTTTGGGGCGGACGCTCTCTCACGTCCCTCGTGCTTGACCGCTGCTGCCCGCCACAGGTGCATGGTGGCGTAGGAGCGCCAAGGGCTCACTTCGCGGAAGTCGTTACTGAGCCCTGCGCCTGCGGGCAGGACCTTCAGTCCGTTCCGCACCGCAGCATCATTAGCCAGGAAGACGTCGGGAGCTCCAAGAACCCGCATGCCGACGTATCCAACCGTCCACGGTCCCACGCCCGGCAATGGCAGAAGCTTGCGTTCCAGGCTTTCAAGGTCGTCGCCATATCCGAACTCGAGTTCACCTGTGGCCATGGCTTCGGCCGCAGCCACGATGGAGTCGATCCGGCGCTGTGGCCCACGGAGCAACGCACGCCCATTTTCGGCGAGTTCCGCCGCCGTCGGAAACAAGCTCTCCAAATCGGGGGCAGCGCTATCCACTCGGGTTCCGGCCGCGGATAGATGCGTGAGGGCTGTTCGGGCGGCAGCCACGGTAATTTGCTGTCCGATCATGGCCCGGATGAGCAGTTCGTGGGGATCCACGGCCCCCGGCACACGCATCCCTCGGATCGCTGTCACGCTGGCCGTCAGCCTCGGATCCTTTGCCAAGGCGTCATCGATTGCCAGAGGGTCCGCGTCCAGATCGAACAACCTCCGGACCCGGCTCAACAGGGCCGGGAGATCGTGGAGGTCCACCACTGCAGCTGTGAGTTGCAGCGGTTTGCCGGGAGCTGAGGGGTTGTACGAGACAGAGAAGGAGGCGTTGCCCCGCGGCAGGCGCAGGGTGCGGGCGTACGTTCTGGTTTCAAAGGTCCCAGTTCCATCCGACGAGGTGCTCGCGGCCTCGATGCCGGGCACCGCGCGAACTGCCAGGAAGTCGAAAATGCCAGGATCGAAAGGTTCCCGGTAGGGCAGATTCAGGGTCAGCGCTGCTGGCGCCATGCCGGCTGGCACTGAAGTTCCCCGGCGTTGGCCGGACTTGGCCGCGGTGGCGCGCACCGCCGTCGGGGTCATCGCAAAAACCTCGCCGATGGTGTCATTGAATTGCCGCACGCTGTTGAACCCGGACGCGAACGCAACGTCGGCCAGGAGCATGTCGGTGGAGACCAACAGGGTCCTGGCGGTTTGTGCCCTGCTGGCCCGTGCCAGCGAGAGCGGTCCGGCGCCGAGTTCGTTGCTGAGGATGCGGTTGAGTTGTCTAGCGGAGTAGCCCAGGCGATGCGCCAGGCCGTCAACGCCCTCGCGGCTGATCACGCCGTCGTTGATCAGCCTCATTGCGCGCCCGGCGATGTCCGAACGGATGTTCCACGCCGGCGTGCCGGGGACGGCCTCGGGCAGGCAGCGCTTGCAGGCGCGGTATCCGGCTTCATGAGCGGCTGCGGAGGTTTCGTAGAAAGTGACGTTCTCAGCCTTGGGCGTGCGGGCGGGGCACGACGGCCGGCAATAGATGCCGGTGGAGCTGACGGCAGTGAAGAACTGACCGTCAAAACGGGTGTCGCGGGCGTCGATCGCCCGGTAGCGCTGCCAGAAGTCCATGGCTACATCCTGCCAGCCGCCCGAAACCCGTGCTAGCGGAAATCGGACATGGTCGTTCAGGGCTTTTTTGCTAGTGTCTGGTCATGAGTTCGTCCATGGAGAACGGGGTCAGCAACCCTGAAAAGGTGCGCGCGTTCCTTAAGGGAGACCCCCGTGTCATCGCTCCGCAGATTCTTGGAGCGGTTCTTACCCACCACTCGGAAGCCGGTCCGGTCTCGGTCAGGCTTACCGAGGTTGAGGCCTACATGGGACCGCGTGATTCAGAACATCCGGATCCCGGCTCTCACACTTTCGGTGGTCCTACCGCCCGGAATGCGCCCATGTTCGGGCCGCCGGGATTCCTGTACGTCTATTTCACCTACGGGATGCACTACTGCGCCAACATCGTCTGCGGTCCCGATGGCTCCCCGTCAGCGCTGCTCCTTCGCGCCGGCGAAATAGTGGAAGGTGAAGGGCTGGCTGCCCTTCGCAGGCCGGCATCCAAGGCGCACAAGGACCTGGCGAGCGGACCTGCCCGGCTCGCCTCCGCACTGGGGCTTACGACGGCGGATACTGGCCGTGACGCGCTGGCCGCACCGTTCAGTTTGTGGTTGCCGAAGACGCCCGCAGCTGCCGTGGCCAGTGGCCCGCGTGTGGGCGTTGCGGGTCCGGGCGGAAGCACTGAGTATCCGTGGCGTTTTTGGGTTGAAGATGATCCAACGGTGTCCAAGTACAAGGCTGCCAGGCCGCGGACGCGTAACACTGCCGGGTGACGTTCACCGTACCCCCCACGTTTACCAAAATCGCTGTAGAATGGACGGTCTGTCTTTTGCGATAGGGGTTACGGTTCGATGCACGACGCTGATTTGGTCCACGAGCAGGAATATGTTGCCGGGCTGTACGCCCGGCTCGATGAGCTGCGCGCTGAAAAGCGCGCCCAGCTGGCGCAGGTGCGCAAGGCCGGCGCGGTGGGAACCATGCAGAACGTCTCGGAACGGGATGCCTTCGCGGCACTGTACGAAGACCGCCTGGCCCAGCTCGACGCCGTCGACGACCGCCTGGTCTTTGGGCGCCTCGACCTCGATTCGGGTGAGGCGCAATACATCGGCCGAATTGGGCTGTCCACGGCCGATCTACAGCGGCTCATGGTCGACTGGCGTGCGCCCGAAGCGGGCCACTTCTATCAGGCGACTGCGTTCGATCGCCAAGGCGTCCGTCGTCGTCGCCACCTGATCCTTCAAGGCCGCGACGTCAAAGCGATCGAAGACGACGTCCTGGACGCCGGGATGCTCGCTGACAACGACTCCCTCCAGGGCGAAGGCGCGTTGCTGGCTGCGCTTAATTCCAAGCGCACCGGCCGTATGTCGGACATCGTGGGCACCATCCAGTCCGAGCAGGACCGGATCATTCGTTCCTCCATTTCGGGCGCGTTGGTAGTTCAGGGCGGTCCCGGAACGGGCAAAACCGCCGTGGCCCTGCACCGTGCCGCCTATTTGTTGTATACCCACCGCGAGCGGCTCAAGAGCGCTGGTGTTCTGCTCGTTGGGCCGTCGTCGTCCTTCATGCACTACATCGAACGAGTGCTGCCCTCGCTCGGTGAGACCGGTGTGGTCATGGCCAGCCTCGGCCGCCTCATGCCCGGGATTCAGGCCATTCCCGAGGACGACGCCGATGTTGCCGCGCTCAAGGGCAAGCTGGACATGGCAACCGTGGTGGCAAACGCCGTAGCCAATCGGCAGCGGACGCCTGCAGAGGACCGCATCCTCGAAGTTGATTCGCGGAAGCTGACACTGACGGTCCGCCAAGTACGCCGTGCCAGGGAAAAAGCCCGCGCCACTGGAAAGCCTCACAACGAAGCACGGCTCACGTTCGTCAAGATCCTCCTGCGTGAGCTCACGGAGCAGTTGACGGACCTCGTTGAGGAAGGAAACATCGGCAACAACGCCGACCGCGCCTACCTTGCCGAGGACGTCCGGTCCGCCCGCGATGTACGCATCGCGCTGAACCTCTGCTGGATGCCGATGACGCCCGAGAAACTCATTTCAGAGCTTTTCAGCAAGCCGGCCATCCTTGAAGCCTGCACGCCGCACCTGACGTCCGCCCAGCGGGCCCTGTTGCAGCGCCCGGTGGATGCACCATGGACTGAAGCGGACGTTCCGCTGCTGGACGAGGCCGCCGAGTTGCTGGGTGAACTGGACCCGGCCGCCGGCAGGGGACTGGCCCAGCAGGAAGCGGACCGGGCCCGCGATCTTGCCAACGCAAAGCAGACTCTCGCCAACATGGAAGCCATGGGCGTCGACGTCCTGGTCACCGCTGAAGAGCTCGCCGAGCAGAACCAGGAGCGTGAAGGGCGGTTGACCGCTGCCGAGCGCGCCACCAGCGACCGTTCGTGGGCCTTCGGACACATCGTGGTTGACGAAGCCCAGGAACTCTCGCCCATGCAGTGGCGGCTCCTCGTGCGGCGCTGCCCGCTGAAGTCCTTCACCATTGTGGGCGATATCGCCCAAACGAGTGCAGCAGCCGGTGCCAATTCGTGGCAAAGCGCGCTGGCGCCGTCGTTCGGTGACCGCTGGACGCTGGAAGAACTGACCGTCAACTACCGCACACCGTCGCAGATAGCCGAAGCGGCGGTCCGCATGGCCAATCGCGCAGGCTTGGTTGTTTCGGCACCCAAGGCCGTCCGCGAAGGTAAATGGTCGCCAATCGTGGACCATGTGGAGGCGGATGGCATCGTCAAGCGTCTGGTTGACGTCCTGCCGGAGGAAGTGGAAGCGATCGACGGCGGCCTGCTGGCTGTGATCGCCGACGGACCATTGCTTCCGCAAGCCACCGCTGCGCTGCGTGAGGTCTACGGACGCCGCATCGGCAGCGGCGCAGGCAGCTACCAGCAGGACATCGTGGTGATCAGTCCCAAGGAAGCCAAGGGCCTGGAGTTCGACGGCGTCGTGGTCCTGGAACCAGCTGCCATGTTGAACCACGAGCACGGGAAGGTGGGCGACCTCTACGTCGCCATGACCCGTGCCACGCAGCGTCTGCGCCTCATCGCGGCCGCACCGGTACCGGCCGGCATCGAGCGCTAGGAAAAACGGACCCCGCAAGCCTGCTAACTTAGATCTCGTGTCACACGTAAACAACCTCGAGTCCCAGCACAACGATCCCGCCTTTGCCAACGTCTGGCAGGAGCTCAAATGGCGCGGTCTGGTCCACGTTTCCACCGATGAAACTGAACTGGAAAAACTGCTCGCCGGGGACCCGATCACGTATTACTGTGGCTTCGATCCCACCGCGCCCTCACTGCACCTGGGCAACCTGGTGCAGTTGCTGGTGATGCGTCGGCTCCAGTTGGCCGGTCACAAGCCGCTTGGTTTGGTGGGTGGGTCCACCGGCCTGATCGGCGACCCGCGACCGACGGCGGAACGTACCTTGAACACCAAGGACACCGTCGCGGAGTGGGTCGGCTACCTTCAGGGTCAGGTGCGCCGTTTCCTTAGCTTCGAGGGCGAGAACTCTGCCCGCATGGTCAACAACCTCGACTGGACTGCGCCGCTCAGCGCGATCGATTTCCTCCGCGAGATCGGCAAGCACTTCCGTGTCGGCACCATGCTCCGCAAGGATGCCGTGGCCTCGCGCCTGAACTCAGACGAAGGCATCAGTTACACGGAGTTCAGCTACCAGATCCTGCAGGGCATGGACTACCTTCAGCTCTTCCGCGATTACGGCTGTGCGTTGCAGACCGGTGGTTCGGACCAGTGGGGCAACCTCACCAGTGGAACCGAACTTATCCGCAAGGTGGAAGGCAAGAGCGTGCACGCCCTGGGCACGCCGCTGATCACCAACTCCGACGGAACCAAGTTTGGCAAGAGCGAAGGCAACGCCATCTGGCTGGACCCGGACATGTGCAGCCCGTACACGTTCTACCAGTTCTGGCTGAACACGGCCGATGCTGATGTGGTTGATCGTCTCAAGGTGTTCACCTTCCTGTCCCGCGCCGAGATCGAAGCACTTGGCCAGGCTGTGGACGAGCGTCCCTTTGCCCGTGAAGGTCAGAAGAAGCTTGCCTTCGAAGTGACCTCCCTGGTGCATGGTGTGGACGCTACCGAAAAAGTCATCGCCGCTTCGGCTGCGCTCTTCGGCAACGGCGACCTCACCGTACTTGACGAGCGGACACTCGAAGCTGCCACGGCCGAACTTCCCTCCGCCACCGTTGATGCTGATGGCCTCGGCATCATCGACCTCCTGGTCGCCTCGGGGCTCTCTGACAGCAAGTCGGCCGCCCGTAGGACAGTGGGCGAAGGTGGTGCCTACGTGAACAACGCCAAGGTGTCCGATCCTGACGCCGTTATTGCCCGCGAGCAGCTGCTTCACGGACGCTACTTGCTTCTTCGTCGCGGGAAGAAGAACTTGGCCACCATTGAGGTCTCGGCCTAGGTTCACTTTTCCATCCCGTTCCGAAAGGGCCGGCACCTTCATGGGTGCCGGCCCTTTCTGCGTTCCCAGCCTGATAGCCGCCACCCCCTTTTGGACGTTCTCTCACATCCCTCGGGTTTGGACTCATCGCTCTCTCACGTCCCTCGGGTTTGAACTCATCGCTCTCTCATTTTTGGCGGGGGTGGGTTGGTGTTTTAGGGGTTTGACGGCGGCGTGTTGGGTTGTTGGGTTTGCGGCTGGTGTCTGGTGGTTGGTTGGTGTGACGGGCTTCACTGGAACTTGTCGTTGTTGTTTTGGGGTGGTTTTGGGGTGTGGTGGGGTTGTTTTCCTTGTGTTGGCGGGGTTTTTGGGTGGTGTTGGTGTGGATTTGGTGTGGGGGTTGGGCGCGTGTAAAGTTATTCGAGTCGCCGCCGCTGATGCGGAA